>NZ_JAVIIW010000001.1:0-381941 GCF_033977205.1 Mesorhizobium album
TTCCTGGGCGCGGCCGTTCGAGCGCCAGATGGCGCGCGGAAACTTGCCAACGATGCGCTCGAGGTCGGCGAAGACACGGTAGCGCCGCTCCGCATGGAGCTGGTCGATCGCATCTTCGAAGAACCGCTGGTAGTTCATGTCGGCTTCCCAATTTTGCGCCGGATCATAGTCACTGGCCTATTTCGCGTCCACCGCGCCCAACCGGTCAAAATGCCACGCCCCGGGTCTGTTCCTAACGACGGCCGATCATGGCCTATTCCCCGGCTGTGTGAACCAGTTTTGTTTCGGTACGATGCCTCAGGCAGGAGGAACTGTTACGAACTTAACACAAAAAGGGAGGCTAATGGGCTTGGGGCGGGGTTTCCAGCACGGCGGCTGTTGAGACAGTTTCCGATAAATCTTGATCAGCGAGGTAGAAGATGACGATTTTGGTGACGGGCGGTGCCGGCTATATCGGCAGCCACATGGTCTGGGAGCTTCTCGACGCCGGCGAAAGCGTCGTCGTGCTCGACAGGCTTTCCACCGGCTTCGAATGGGCGGTGGCGCCCGAGGCGAAGCTCGTCGTCGGCGATGTCGCCGACCGCGAGCTGGTCGGCCGGATCATCCGGGAAAACAAGGTCGACGCCATCATCCACTTCGCCGGATCGATCGTGGTGCCGGAATCGGTCGCCGACCCGCTCGGCTACTACGAGAACAATACCTGCAAGACGCGCACGCTGATCGAGACCGCCGTGCGTGAGGGCGTGCCGCATTTCATCTTCTCCTCCACCGCCGCCGTCTATGGTGGCGCCGGGCTGGAGCCGGTGCGCGAGGACGCGCGGCTGGCGCCTGAATCGCCCTACGGCCTCTCCAAGCTGATGAGCGAATGGATGCTGCGCGATGCTGCCATCGCGCACGACATCCGCTACACGGCGCTGCGCTACTTCAACGTTGCCGGCGCCGATCCCAGGGGCCGCACCGGACAATCGACGCCCGGCGCTACGCATCTGATTAAGGTCGCCTGCGAGACCGCGCTTGGCAAGCGGCCGTTCATGCAGGTCTTCGGCAAGGACTACCCGACGCCGGATGGCACCTGCATCCGCGACTACATCCATGTCAGCGATCTCGCGGCGGCGCACCGGCTTGCGCTCCAGCGGCTGCGCGAGGGCGGCACCAGCCTCGTCGCCAATTGCGGCTACAGCCACGGTTATTCGGTGCTGGAAGTGATCGAGAGCGTGCGCCGTGCCTTCGGCCATGATTTCGATGTCAGGATGGGCGACCGACGGCCCGGCGATGCCGCCGCCGTGGTCGCCAATTCCGAGCTTGCCCGCAAAGAGTTCGGCTGGACGCCGCAGCGCGACGATCTCGACCAGATCGTCGCCGACGCCCTGGCCTGGGAGCGCATCCTGACCGGCAAGAATTCGGCGCGGGGCTAAATTGGAGCAATTCCAGGGAAAGTCCGCAAAGGCTTTCCCTGGAATTGCGTAAAACTAACAGTTAGAGCCAGAAAGTGACCCAGACGCGGCGCCGCCAGCAGCGGACGTGACGCCAGCCATAACGCCAGTAGCGGCGGCAGACCCTTCTCCAAACCCGCCGGCGGCGGCGACGGCGGTAGTAGTACCGATCGCGGTAGTAGCGACGGCGGCGATAATAGTACTGAACCGGCTGCAGCAGATCGGCCTGCTCATCCTCCTCGTAGATGGCCGGATCCGGCTTATCCAATTCATCGAGAATTCCGTTGCCCTTGGGGATGCCTGCAACCGCCTTGCCCGGTCCGGCGAGGCCCGCAAGTGCCGCCGCCCCCGCAACGCCAAGCATTCCAGTTAGAAACAACCGACGTTCCATCGAAACCTCCCGAGCTATTGAGCATCGGCGGCTCGTCCCTCACCCGGAAAACAAGCTCCAGCGCGCTGCCGATCGGTTTGAACGTGCGGGTGCCATTGTCGTTCCATCACCCCACTTCACGTAAGATGAAGTCGTGCAGCATCTTGGCGGCGGGCGAGAGCACGCGGTTCTTGACCGTGATCAGGCTGTAGGGCCTCACCTCGATGTCGAACTCTGTGTGCACGACGTCGATCGCTCCCGCCAGCCCGTCGGCGCTCTGGATGAACCTGGCCACCTGCACCGAAACGGGGGCAATGGCCTCGGATTGCGCCACCATCACCAGCGTCAGCAGCAGCGAAGAGGTGTTGAGGATGCGGTCGGGGAGCGGGATGTTGCGATTGAGGAAATTGCTTTCCATCGCCTGGCGCAGCGGCGAGCCGCCGGACTGGAAGACCCAGTCATAGGCCGCCGTCTCCTCCAGACCGACCGTCCGGCCGCTGGCAAGCGGATGGCCGCGACGCACGATCAGGCAGGCCTTCTCGATGCCGATGACGCGCGATTCGAACAGCCGCGGATTGAGATCGTCGGGGATGCGGGCGATGATGAAATCGTGGCGCGACGCGATCAGCTCGCGGGCGAGCACGTTCGACGTCTCGACCTGCATGGTGATCTCGATGCGCGGGTAGATGCGCCGTATCTCGCGAATCGCCGGCACAGCCAATTCGATCGCCGGTGCCGTCACCGCACCGAGGAACACCGAACCGCCCTTGCCGGCCTTGAGCTCCGAAATCTCGCGGTCGGCTTCGCGCATCTCGAGCAGGATCGAGCGGGCGCGCCTGGCGAGCGCCTGACCGTAAGGGGTAAGGGTGATGCCGCGCGGCAGGCGCTCACACAACTTCACGTCGAGCACCGCCTCCATCTCGGCGATCATGCGCGAGGCGGCCGGTTGGGAGATGTTCATGACCTGGGCGGCGGCGCTCACCCGTCCGTGATCGTCGAGGGCGGTGATCATACGCATATGGCGCAGGCTCAAGCCGCTGCGTAGGAGCGTCTTTCCTTCTCCCGGCAGCTTCTCGTAACTTACTGAAATCGCTTCGTGATCGCGCAACGCCGCCATGATTTTCGAGCCGCTCCACCAGTTTTTGTTCCGCCTTAAACTATACCAGCTCCGGTATAGCAACCACCAAAGATCGCATTTGACAGTTATGTCAAAGGAACCCACCCTTCGCGCGTTCCGAGGCGCAGAGATCGGCAACGAGCGAAATCGTATCGATTGAAAAGCGTCGCGGGACCGATTGGGAGGATACCGGAGATCGATAAAGCCGACAGAAGCGCGACCGCGCTCCTGCTCGACTGCGCGGCCCGCGAAGCCCCGAGGTGTCGCGTCCATCAACCAGGGAGAGTAATGTGAAGATCATCAAGACACTGGCCGCCGTCGCGGCCCTTGGCGTCGCTGCCATGACCTACTCGGCACACGCAGCCGACAAAGGCCTCGTCGGCGTGCTGATGCCGACCAAGACCTCGCAGCGCTGGATCAACGACGGCGACGCCGTCAAGTCCCAGCTCGAGGCCCTCGGCTACACGGTCGACCTGCAATACGCGCAGGACGACATCCCGAACCAGCTCAGCCAGTTGGAAAACGAAATCACCAAGGGCCCGAAGGCGCTGATCATCGCTTCGATCGACGGCACCACCATGGCCGATGCGCTGCAGAAGGCCAACGATGCCGGCGTGGTCACCATCGCCTATGACCGCCTGATCAAGAAGACCCCGAATGTCGACTACTACACCACCTTCGACAATTTCGGCGTCGGCGTCATCCAGGCGAATTCCCTGGTCAAGGGCCTCAAGGACCGCTTCCCGAACACCAAGCCGTGGAACGTCGAGCTGTTCGGCGGCTCGCCCGACGACAACAACGCCTTCTTCTTCTACAACGGCGCGATGTCTGTCCTGCAGCCGTTGATCGACAACGGCTCGATCAAGATCAAGTCCGGCCAGATGGGCATGGACAAGGTCGGCACGCTGCGCTGGCTCGCTGCCACCGCCCAGGCCCGCATGGACAACCTGCTCTCGGCCAACTACTCGGACGGCAGCCGCGTCGATGGCGTTCTGTCGCCTTATGACGGCCTGTCGCGCGGCATCACCGCCTCGCTGCGCGCTGTCGGTTACGGCACGGACGCACAGCCCTGGCCGATCGTGACCGGTCAGGACGCCGAAACCGCCTCGGTCAAGCTGATCATCTCGGGCGAGCAGTATTCGACGGTGTTCAAGGACACCCGCGAACTGGCCAAGTCCACCGTGCAGCTGGTCGACAAGGTGCTTTCCGGCGGCAAGCCTGACGGCCTCGACACCAAGACCTACAACAACGACGTCAAGGTCGTTCCCTCGATCCTTTTGACGCCGCATGAGGTCGACAAGTCGAACTACCAGGCACAGGTAGTCGACTCCGGCTACATCAAGGCCGACGAGCTGAAGTAATCCAGCAAGCAAAGCGAGGGGTCCTGCGCACGCAGGACCCCTTTTCGTTCAAGAGCGGCCCCGGTATTGTCTGACCGGCCTCTTTTGCCGACTTCTAGGGAGCTCAATTCCTGATGACCTCGACGATTTTGGAGATGCGTGACATCACCAAGACGTTTCCCGGCGTCAAGGCGCTGTCGAACGTCAACCTTAGCGTCGAGGAAGGTGAGATCCACGCCATCGTCGGCGAGAACGGCGCCGGCAAATCGACGCTCATGAAGGTGCTGTCGGGGGTCTACCCGTCCGGCACCTATGAGGGCGAAATCGTCTTTCGCGGCCAGGAATGCCACTTCAAGGGCATCCACGACAGCGAGCATATCGGCATCGTCATCATCCACCAAGAGCTTGCCCTGGTGCCAATGCTGTCGATCGCGGAAAACATCTTCCTCGGCAACGAGCACGCCACCTACGGCGTCATCGACTGGAACGCCAACGAGAAGCGCACCAGCGCCCTGCTCCAGAAGGTCGGCCTCAAGGAAGACCCCAAGACGCTGATCACCAATATCGGCGTCGGCAAGCAGCAGCTGGTCGAGATCGCCAAGGCGCTCAGCAAGGAAGTGAAATTGCTGATCCTCGACGAGCCGACCGCCTCGCTCAGCGAAAAGGACAGCCAGGCGCTGCTCGACCTCCTGCTCGAGTTCAAGCGGCAGGGCATGACCTCGATCCTGATCTCGCACAAACTCAACGAGGTGAACCGGGTCGCCGACAAAGTCACCGTCATCCGCGACGGACGCACCATCGAAACCTTGCCGAGGAAGGATATCAGCGAGGACCGTATCATCACCTCCATGGTCGGCCGCTCGCTCGACGACCGCTATCCGCCGCGCGAGCCGCAGATCGGCGACGTGATCCTGGAAGTGAAGAACTGGTCGGTCTATCACCCGATCCACGCCGAGCGGCAGGTGATCAAGAACATCAACCTCAATGCGCGCAAGGGCGAAGTGGTCGGCATCGCCGGGCTGATGGGCGCAGGCCGCACGGAATTCGCGATGAGCCTGTTCGGCCGTTCCTATGGCCGGCACATCACCGGGGAGGTGTCGCTCCACGGCAAGCCGATCGACCTCTCGTCGGTGAGCAAGGCGGTGGCAAGCGGCATTGCCTATGTCACCGAAGACCGCAAAACCTTCGGGCTCAACCTCATCGACCACATCAAGCACAATGTGACATTGGCCAACCTGTCCGGGGTTTCGCGCCATGGCGTCATCGACGACATGCGCGAGATGAGCGTGGCCAACGACTATCGCAAGAAGACCAACATCCGCGCCTCCAGCGTCTATCAGCTGACCGGCAACCTCTCGGGCGGCAACCAGCAGAAGGTGGTGCTGTCGAAGTGGCTGTTCGCCGATCCGGAAGTGCTGATCCTCGACGAGCCGACGCGCGGCATTGACGTTGGCGCCAAGTACGAAATCTACACGATCATCGCCCGCCTCGCCGCCGAAGGGAAGGCGATCATCGTCATCTCGTCGGAAATGCCGGAATTGCTCGGCATTACCGACCGCATCTACGTCATGAACGAAGGGCGCATGGTCGGCGAAATGCCGGCAAGCGAAGCCAGCCAGGAAAAAATCATGCGCGCCATCGTCCGGGGAGAAGGAAAAAAAGCATCATGAGCACAGACAGCGCCCCCGCACCGCAAAGCGGCGTCGCCGAAGACGTCAAGCATGGGCCGCGCATCGCGGTGTCGGCCCTGACGACGAATTTGCGCGAATACGGCCTGATCATCGCGCTGATCGTCATCATGCTGTTCTTCCAGTACACCACGTCGGGAACGCTGTTCAAACCGGTGAACCTCAGCAACCTGGTGCAGCAGAACTCGTTCATCATCGTGATGGCGCTCGGCATGCTGCTGGTGATCGTCGCCGGCTACATCGACCTCAGCGTGGGCTCCGTCGCCGGCTTCATCGGGGCCCTGGCCGCGATGATGATGGTGATCTGGCCGCTCGGGATATTCAGCAATCCGCTGGTGGTCTCGATCGTCTGCCTGATCGTTGGCGCGCTGATCGGCGCGGCGCAGGGCTACTGGATCGCCTATCACCGGATACCGAGCTTCATCGTGACGCTGGCGGGCATGCTGATCTTCCGCGGCATCTGCCAGGCGCTGCTTGGCGGCGGCTCCTCGGTCGGCCCGCTTCCGGACAGCTTCAAGGCGCTGAGCTCCGGCTTCATCCCGGATGTGATCGGCCCATTGACGCTGATCCCGCCGACGGTGAACGCCGCCGGCAAGACCATCGTCGGCAGCGGGCTTACGCTGCATATGACGACGGTGGTGCTGGGCGTGGTCGCGGTGCTCGCCTATGCCTATTTCGGGCTGAGAGCCCGGCGCAAGCGCGAGCGGCACGGCTATGAGGCCGAGCCTTTCCCGCTGTTCGTCGTCAAGACGGTTGTGGGCAGCGCGCTGGCGCTGTTCTTGGTCTTCCAGTTCGCGAGCTACAAGGGCCTGCCGGTCGTGCTTCTGGTCATGGGCGTGCTGATCTCGCTGTTTGTCTTTGTCACCAAACGCATGACCATCGGCCGCCGCATCTATGCCATGGGCGGCAACGCCAAGGCGGCACAGCTTTCGGGCATCAACACCGAAAGGCTGACGCTGCTGGTCTTCATCAACATGGGCGTGCTGTCGGCGCTCGGCGGCCTGATCATCGCCGCGCGCCTCGGCCAGGCCGTGCCGGCCGCCGGTCTCGGCAGCGAGCTCGACGTGATCGCGGCAGTCTTCATCGGCGGTGCCTCGGCGATGGGTGGCGTCGGACAGGTGATCGGCGCCGTGGTCGGCGGCTTCATCATGGGAGTGATGAACAACGGCATGTCGATCATGGGCGTCAATGTCGACTGGCAGCAGGTGGTCAAAGGCCTGGTGCTGCTCGGCGCCGTGATCTTCGACGTCTACAACAAGAACAAGGCTTAACCGCCGCAGACGAGGAAAGCAGGAGGCATACGGGTCCAGATCGCGAAGCTGCCGGCAACAACCCGCCGACGCCAAGAAGTCCCCTGAAGGACCGGGCTCGCGAGCGCAATCCGGAGGAAGATTTTCAACTGTGGCGCGGATCGGTTCCGGGCCGCGCCGGTCAGGGTTTGTCCATCGGCAGCCGGGCCAAGGCAAAAGAGAGGGTTCACCATGCTGATTTCCCAGATCCTCGACGACGCCGAGACGATCCGCGTCGTTGCCCGCAGCGGCGGCAAGACCCGGATCATCAACGGCGCGCGCAGCGTCTATTCGCTGGCGATGGAGGCGGCGCGCACCGGCACCGGCCTGGAAGCGCTGATCGAGCGCAAGGGCTATGGCGAGACGGTCGATCTCGACGCCGCCTACAAGAAGGGACGCTTGGTCTCGCCGATCAACCATCCCGATCCGGCGCATCTCCACCTCACCGGCACCGGCCTTACGCATCTCGGCTCCGCCGCGACGCGCGATTCCATGCACAAGAAGCTCAGCGACGGCGAAGAGCAGCTCACCGATTCCATGAAGATGTTCCGTATGGGACTGGAAGGCGGCAAGCCGCCGAAGGGCCAGATCGGCGTGCAGCCGGAATGGTTCTACAAGGGCAACGGCACCATGGCGGTGGCCCCGGGTGCTGCGCTGATGTCGCCCGCCTTCGCGCAGGACGCAGGCGAGGAGCCGGAGATCGCCGGCATCTATGTCATTGGCGACGACGGCGCGCCATTTCGCGTCGGCTTCACGCTCTCCAACGAGTTTTCCGATCACGTGACGGAGCGGGTGAACTACCTGTTCCTCGCGCATTCCAAGCTGCGCAATGCCTCGTTCGGGCCGGAGATCCTGATCGGGGAGCTCCCCGCCGACATCAGGGGCTCATCGCGCATCTGGCGCGGCGGCAAGGTGCTGTGGGAAAAGCCATTCCTGTCGGGCGAGGCGAACATGTCGCACACCATCGCCAATCTCGAGCATCACCATTTCAAATATTCGGCCTTCCGCCAACCGGGCGACGTGCATGTGCACATGTTCGGCACCGCGACGCTGTCCTTCGCGGACGGCGTCAGGACGGAAGCGGGCGACGTGTTCGAGATCGAAGCCAAGGACTTTGGGCTGCCGCTGCGCAACCCGCTCGAGATCGAAAAGCCGGTGAAGGTGGCGGTCAAGGCGCTGTGAACAAGGAGAAAGGCACAAACTTCGGACGGCGGGCTCGGGCAATGAGCTACCTGCGGTCCTTTGTTGTGTCTGTGGGACTTGCGCTCTCGCTCGCACTCTCGGCGTCGGTGGTCCATGCCGCGACGCAATGCAGCGCCAAATCCTTTCGGGAAGCCCGCGAGCTGCTGGCAAACCGGCTCCTGGCAGCAGGATATTCAGGCGAACAGGCTGCCTTTCTGATGAGCGGAGCCGACCGGCGGACGTCGGAGCTTCGCGCAGACAAGCTGAGTGAGCGAGCCAAATCCTGTGGCATCGACTCTGCCCGAGCGCACGTCCTTCTTTGCGTGGGCAAACTATTGTTCCCCTTGAAGGAATCAAAGACCTCGCTCGATGCGGAAAAGCCGGTTGCTTCTTGGGGCAAGAAGCGATTGGCAGGCCGCGAACTGCTGTTCATCGGCTATTTCAACGCGTGTCTCGGCACCGCGAAGCAGCGCATATTTGGCGGCTGACGAGGCTCTATCCCGGATCGCCGACGGAAAAATCAGCGCGCTGCTCTGAAATGCTTGGAGAGCTTCAGCCCCTGCGCCTGGTAGTTCGAGCCGAGATCGGTGCCGTAGAGCGCCTGCGGCCGCTTCAGCATATGCTCGTAGACGAGGCGTCCGACGATCTGGCCGTGGTCGAGGATGAACGGCACCTCATGGCTGCGCACTTCAAGCACCGCGCGGCTGCCGCTGCCGCCGGTGGCGGAATGGCCGAACCCCGGATCGAAGAAGCCGGCATAGTGGACGCGGAACTCGCCGACCAGCGGATCGAAGGGCGTCATCTCGGCGGCATAAAGCGGCGGCACATGCACCGCCTCACGGCTGACCAGGATGTAGAACTCGTCCGGATCAAGCACCAGCTCGCCGGCGCCGCTCTTGTAGAGCGGCTCCCAGAAGTCGACGACATCCTGGGCGGCGCGCTTGTCGACATCGACAAGGCCGGTGTGGTGCTTGCCGCGATAGCCGACAAGGCCGTCCTTGTCGCCGTCGAGATCGATGGAGAGCGCGATGCCGCCGCCGGAAATGTTGGGCGGCTCGGTAGCGACCAGCATCTCGGCGCGGTGGAGGTCGCGCAATTCGTTCTCTGACAGCACCGCATTGCCGATGCGGAAGCGGATCTGCGACAGGCGCGAGCCGGCGCGCACGACGATCGGGAAGGTGCGCGGGCTGACCTCGAGATAGAGCGGGCCGTGATAACCGGCGGCTATCTTGTCGAACTCATGGCCGCGGTCAGTCATGACGCGGGTGAAAATGTCCAGCCGCCCGGTCGAGCTCTTCGGATTGGCCGAAGCGGACACTTGCGCCGGCAGCGCCAGGCTTTCGAGCAGCGGCACGATGTAGACGCAGCCCGTCTCCAGAACGGCGCCCTCGGCGAGGCTGAACTCATGCAGCTTCAGCCGGTCGAGCTTGTCGGCCACCAGGTGATCGGGACCGGGCAGGAAGGAGGCGCGCACGCGGAAGGCTGTGTCGCCCAGCCTGAGGTCGAGGCTGGCCGGCTGGATCTGGTTGGTGTCGAGCGCGCGCGGCGTTTTCAGCGCGCCGGACTGAAACAGCGCCGCGATGTCCTGATCCGGAAGAATGCCTGTCTGCCGCAAGGTCTGGCTCCGATCGAAGGCCGGGCAAGCGCGTGGTTCTTTTGCAAGCTCCTGCCGCAAAACCGCAAACGGTCTGCGGTTCCTGCCTGGTACAAACCTCTTAATCAAGCCGGCAATTGACGCAAGCGCGGCGCGGGTCTAAAGGGGCTTTATCCCGTGGTGATTTGGCCGGTCGGCTTGCAGCCACGTTAAACAAGTCGCTAAAGGACCGTTGGGCTGCAAGGCCGTATGGACCGGTTGCGACATCGCGGCCGGTTTTTTTGTGTTTGGACGGTTCTTAGGGTTGGACTAGGGCGATGAGCAAGACGCGTAACTGGAAGCCTCAGACTGCACTCGTGCATGGCGGGACGCTGCGTTCCGGCTTCGGCGAGACCGCCGAGGCGATGTATCTCACCCAGGGCTACGTCTATGAGACGGCCCAGGCGGCGGAAGCCCGCTTCAAGGGAGAGGAGCCGGGCTTCATCTATTCGCGCTATGCCAATCCGACGGTTGACATGTTCGAGAAGCGCATGTGCGCGCTGGAAGGCGCGGAAGATGCGCGCGCCACCGCTTCCGGCATGGCGGCGGTCAGCGCGGCGCTGCTCTGCAGCGTCAAGGCAGGCGACCATATCGTGGCGGCGCGGGCGCTGTTCGGCTCCTGCCGCTGGGTGGTCGAGACGCTGGCGCCGCGCTACGGCATCGAGGCGACGCTGGTCGACGGCACCGACATCGCCAATTGGGAAAAGGCGGTCAGGCCGAACACTAAGCTGTTCTTCCTGGAAAGCCCGACCAACCCGACCCTAGAAGTGGTCGACATCGCCGCAGTCGCCGCTTTAGCCAATTCGATCGGCGCGCGCGTGGTCGTGGACAATGTCTTTGCCACCCCGCTGCAGCAGAAGCCCTTGCAGCTCGGCGCCCATGTCGTCGTCTACTCGGCGACCAAGCACATCGACGGACAGGGCCGTTGTCTGGGCGGCGTCATCCTGTCGGACAAGAAGTGGATCGACGAGAACCTGCACGACTATTTCCGCCACACCGGCCCGAGCCTGTCGCCCTTCAACGCCTGGACGCTGCTCAAGGGCCTGGAGACGCTGCCGCTGCGTGTGCGCCAGCAGACCGAGAGCGCCGGCAAGATCGCCGATTTCCTGGCTGGCCGGCCGGAAATCGCGCGCGTGATCTATCCGGGCCGGGCCGACCACCCGCAGGCCGACATCGTCAAGAAACAGATGTCGGGCGGCTCGACGCTGATCTGCCTCGACGTCAAGGGCGGCAAGCAGGCGGCCTTCGCCTTCCAGAACGCGCTCGACATCGTGCTGATCTCCAACAATCTCGGCGACGCCAAGAGCCTGATCACCCATCCGGCGACGACGACGCACAAGAATCTCAGCGACGAGGCGCGCGCCGAGCTCGGCATCGGTCCGGGCACGCTCAGGCTCTCCGTCGGCCTGGAGGATACAGACGATCTGCTCAACGACGTCGAACAGGCGCTGAGGGCCGCCAGATAGTGGCGATCAGACCGGCAACTTCCCGGGTCTGACACGATGCTGCGGGCAGCGTTTCGACAGCTCGGAGCGAACGCACCTCCAAACCCCAAAAGTCGCCTTAAGCTGCGATTGACACTGGCCGCAGCCAATGTTCAAATGCCATGGTACATATCAATTTCAATGATATAGAGGGTAGGCGACGGACATGAAGGCGCGTATAGCGGTCCACCGGGATTTCAAGATCGGGACGATCGACGATCGCATCTACAGCGCCTTTCTGGAGCATCTTGGACGCGCCGTCTATGGCGGCATCTACGAGCCGGGCCACGCGACGGCCGACGAGGACGGGTTCCGCGACGATGTGCTGGAACTGGTGCGCGGCCTGAAGGCGCCGCTGGTTCGCTACCCCGGCGGCAATTTCGTTTCCAACTACGACTGGCTGGATGGAATCGGACCGAAGAATGAGCGGCCCGTACGGCTCGACTACGCCTGGAAGACGACCGAGACCAACGAGATGGGGACGGATGAGTTCATTCGTTGGTGCCGCAAGGCCGGGACCGAGCCCATGCTTGCGGTCAATCTCGGCTCGAAGGGATTCACCGAGGCGCTCGCCATGCTCGAATACTGCAACCATCCGGGGGGCAGCTACTGGAGCGACCTGCGCAGGAAGAACGGCTCGGCCGAGCCGCACAACGTTCGGATCTGGTGCCTCGGCAACGAGATGGACGGGCCGTGGCAAATGAACCATCGCACGGCCCATGAATATGGTCGCGTCGCAAACGAGGTCGGTCGCGCCATGAAGGTCTTCGACCCGACCCTCGAGCTCGTCGCCTGCGGCTCCTCCAACCATAACATGCCCACCTACCCCGCCTGGGAGGCCGAGGTCCTCGAGCTCGCCTACGAGAATGTAGACTACATCTCGCTGCATCAATACTGGGACAACTGGGACGATGACTACCTGAACTTCCTCGCCAAGTCCGTTCCGGTCGACCGCTACATCCAGACGATCGGCGGCGTGATCGACTACGTGAAGGCGAAGAAGCGCTCCAAGCACAACGTCTACATCTCCTTCGACGAGTGGAACGTCTGGTATCACACCCGAAAGAAAGGCGTCAGCGACGGCGACGGGGTCAATTGGGCCAAGGCGCCCAGTCTATTGGAGGACGCCTATAATTTCGAGGACGTCCTGCTTGTCGGCTGCGCGCTCAATACATTCATCCGCCGGTCGGACCGTGTGAGGATCGCCTGCATCGCGCAGCTCGTGAACGTGATCGCGCCCATCATGACGCAAACCGGCGGGCCGGTCTGGAAGCAGACCATCTACTATCCCTATTACTACGCCTCCCTCTACGGCCGCGGCGACGCCTTGAACGTGGCCGTGGACGTGCCAACCTACGATGCCAGGGTGGCGGATGATGTTCCCTATCTCGACGTTGCCGCAGTGCGGAGCCGGGACGGTGGGACCGTGGCGTTCTTCATGGTCAACCGCCATCCGGACGAGGCTTTGGCTATCGACATCGATATGGCCGGTTTCGCGCCGAAGGGCATAGCCGAGCACGTGTTGATTGCCCATCCCGACCTCAAGGCCACGAACACGGTCGCCAACCCGGACCACGTCTCTCCCCGCATCGGCGATGGGATTTCGGTCATTGACGGGCGGGTCAAAGGGAACTTGCCGCCGAGGTCCTATCATCTGGTGCGCGTGAGCGTCTGAGACCTCGGTTGGGAGAGCGCAAGCGGTATGTACCATAGAATATGATACATACCATAAGATTGGTTGACCGTCCTATAAGCCAAAGGTATCGTTGAGGTCAGGGAACTAGACAGAATCTCGATCTACGTTGTTGTGCCATGCCGCGAGGAGTAGCGGGCGTGAGGAGCGTCCGGACTCCGCCCTGTCGGTCTTGATGCAACAACAGTGGGCACGGCACGCAGGATCGGTTGCCGCTGCCAAACCGTCTGGAGGAATTCGAGCGCTGCGGCGACTTCTCGAAGCAAGCGAAAGATTGCCAAAAGGGAGGATCATGATGAGGAGAATTCTGAAGAAGGCGCTGGCCACGGCGGCACTGATCGCATTCGCTGCCGGCGCGCAAGCGAAGGAGACGGTCGTCTGGTGGGATTTCCTGAGCGGCGGCGACGGCGTGCGCATGAAGTCGCTGATCGATCAGTTCAACAAGGAACACGCGGATTCGATAGAGATCCAGGCGACGACGCTTGAATGGGGCGTGCCGTTCTACACGAAGGTCCAGACCTCGGCCGCCGTCGGCGAGGGGCCGGATCTCATGACCTACCACCTGTCGCGTCTGCCGCTCGGCGTCGCTACGGGGACGCTGCGCGAAATCACCCCCGAGGAGTTGAAGGCCGCCGGCTTCTCAGCCGACAACTATGCGCCCGCCAACTGGAAAGCAGCCCAGGTGGACGGCAAGCAATACGCCATTCCTTTCGATATCCATTCTGTCGTTCTCTATTACAACAAAGACAAGCTCGCCGCAGCCGGTCTCCTCAGCCAAGACGGCCTGCCGAAGGGCCTGGACGGCGTCGACAATTTCCACGCGGCTCTCGAGAAACTGAAGGCCGGGGGCTCGGAATATGGCGTCTCCATCCACAGCGCTGCCGGCGACTCGCAGTGGCGCATCTTCTACTCGCTGTTTAGTCAGCAGAGCGGCAAGTTCCTCTCCGACAACGGTAAGTTTCTGGAAGGTGACAATCTCGACAAGGCAGTCAAGGCCACGAGCGTCGTCGCCAAATGGGTCGCCGACGGGCTGGCGCCGAAGTCGACCGACTATCCGGCCTCGATTGCGCTCTTCACGTCGGGCAAGGCCGCCATGCACATCAACGGTGTCTGGGAAGTGCCCACCTTCACCGACCTGGCCAAGCAGAACAAGCTCGGCTTCGAGTGGGGAGCTGTCCAGCTTCCGACTTTCTTCGACCAGCCGGCAACCTGGGCCGACTCGCACTCCTTCGCGATCCCGAATCGCAAAGGCAAGGAGATCTCGCCGGAGAAGTTGAAGGCAGTGCTGGAGGTCGTGAAATGGATGAACGAGCATTCGCTGTTCTGGGCAACCGCGGGGCACATCCCCGCCTTTTCACCGGTCACTTCGAGCGACGATTTCAAGAAGATGCAACCGAACGCCACCTATTCGACGCTTGCGAAAACGGCGGTGTTCGATCCGAGCTCCAAGCTCGCCGGTGTAGCCTCGCCGGTCTATGATGCGGCAGGAAACTTCCTGATGCCGGCGATCAACGGCGAGCTCGATCCGCAGGGCGCGATGGAGCAAATGCGCGACGATCTGGACGGTCAGACCGAGTAAACCTCCCGAGGAGTCCGCCGACGGCTCAGGTTGTCGGCGGACGGCCTTCGGAGACGGATTGGATCGAACAGGAGACCCGGTGCGATGCTAGCAAGCACCAGACGCGCCGAACGCCGCAGCGCTTTCATTCTGATTGCGCCCTTCCTGCTCATCTACTTGGTGCTCTTCATATATCCGACCCTGAAGATGCTCGAGCTCTCCTTCACGAACGCGCCGCTGATCGGCGCGGGAGATTGGGTCTACTTCAAGAACTATGTTCGGCTCTTCGGCGACAGGCTGTTCAAGACGGCAGTCTGGAACACCGGCTATTTCGTCGTGCTCACGGTGGTGCCGAACGTGGCGATCGGGCTCCTCATCGCGCTGATGGTGGACCGACTGAAGGGATGGACGCAAAGCGTCGTCCTTGCCGCCTTTTTTCTGCCCTACATCCTGCCGGTCTCGGTGGTCTTCCTGATGTGGCGCTGGATCCTCGACCTTCAGTTCGGGATTGCGCAGTACCCGATCGAGTTCTTCTACGGCGAGCGCGTGCCTGTCTTCCGCACGATCCCGTGGTTCCTTCCCATGGTAGGGCTGATCACGATCTGGTGGACCAACGGCTTCAATGTGTTGCTCTTCATAGCAGGGTTGAGAAACATATCTCCGGAAATATACGACGCCGCGGCTATGGATGGCGCCAATCGCTGGCAGCTGTTCTGGAAGATCACCTGGCCGCTGATCTGGCCCGTCACGGCGCTCGTGGCGACGATCCAGCTCATCCTGCAGCTCAAGATATTCGATCAGGTCTATCTGTTTTCGGTCGGCGGCCGTTCCGAGCCGACAATGGTGTTGGTGCAGTACATCTACCGCGAGGCCTTCCAGCGTAATCATGGCGGTTATGCCGCAACGATTGCCACTGCCCTGTTCGTGCTGATCGCCGCGCTCTCGGTACTGCAATACCAGGTACTGCGCGCCAGGGGCGCCGAGTGATGAGTGTCGAAAGCAGCCGCATCAAACTGCCAACCGTCGGCGCCGAAGGCCGGCATCGCAAGCTACGAGCCTTCGACATCGCGGGACTGCTTCTAACGCTGGCGACGTTCGCATTCGCGATCATCTGGGCCTTTCCGCTCTATTGGGCCGCGGTGACCACGCTCAAGCCGGAATACGAGGTCGTTCAACCCGGAGTCCGCTTGTGGCCCGAGACCTTCACCCTCGAGGCCTACACCTACGTTCTCCTGAACACGAAGATCGGACTTTGGTACCTGAATTCGCTGGTAACCTCCGCAGCGGTCACCATAATCGTCATCTTCACGGCTGCCACCTGCGGTTATGCAATATCGCAATTGCGCTTCCCGGGCCGCCGTTTGCTCTATCTGACGATCATGGCGAGCTTCATGGTGCCCATCCAGGCGCTGATAGTCACCCACTTCGTGCTGATGTCGAATTTCGGCACCCTCAACACCTGGCTCGGCATCATCCTTCCCCAGCTCATCGTTCCGGTCGTCGTCATCGTCTACAAGCAGTTCTTCGATTCGATCCCGCGCGACTTCCGTGAGGCGGCGATCATGGACGGCGCCAACGATTTCCAGCTTCTGTTCAAGATTTACCTGCCTATGAACTGGGGGGTGACCACGGCATTGGCCATCATCACCTTCATCGGCGCATGGAATGCTTTCCTCTGGCCGTTCCTGGCGCAGAGTTCCGAAGAGACGATGAACATCACGGTCGGCGTCACGCAGGTGCACTCCGCCTTCGGTGTCCAGTATGCGCGCGAGCTGGCCGGCGCCGTGCTGGCAGGACTTCCCGTTGCGCTGGCCTATCTGATTTTCCAGCGCCGCGTGACCCAGGCGATAACGCTCTCGGCCGGCATCAAAGGCTGACCATCCGTTTGACTATCAGAAATTATGATATAAACACTGCCTCCTTTCCCGCTCAGGTCGCCGTCGTCTATGAAACCCAACTTCCTCACCATCGATCCGGAGGACGACATCGAGATCTTGAAGGGACTGGCGTCACCGATCCGCATACGCATCCTAAAGCTCCTGCGCAGCGAAGGCCCGCTCAACGTCAACGACATCACCCGCCGGCTGGAGCTGCCGCAATCGACGGTCGCCATCAACGTACAGACACTCGAGGAAGCAGGCCTGATCGCGACTGAGGCCGTTAAGGCCAGGAAGGGCCATCAAAAGATCTGTTCGGCCCGCTTCGATGAGATCATCGTGCGGTTCGAGGCGGAAGAGGAACTTCAACGCGACGCGAAGATCATCGAAGTCGCGATGCCGCTCGGCCTGTTCACATCCGTCGAGGTCAGTCCGCCTTGCGGTCTCTGCTCGACCGATGGCGTGATCGGCCTCCTGGACGTCCCTGATTCCTTCCTCGATCCTGCGCGCGTCCAGGCGGCGCTCATCTGGTTCGGAATGGGCAGCGTCGAGTACAAATTTCCGAACAACGCCAAGTTGCTCAATGCCCGGATAGAGTCGATCGAGTTCTCGATGGAGCTCTCGTCGGAGGTGCCCGGCACCAATATGGACTGGCCTTCCGACCTCACGCTTTGGGTAAACGACGTTGCGGTCGGCACCTGGACGTCGCCGGGCGACTATGGCGACAAGCGCGGTGTCTATACGCCCAGCTGGTGGAAGCTGGCGGGCTCACAATATGGCAAGTTGAAGAGCTGGCGGATCGGCCAGTCGGGATCTTTCATCGACGGCGTCAGAATCTCCGACGTCACGATGAACGACCTCGGCATCACCGAGCATCGCTCGATCCGGATGAGGATCGGCATCGACGCTAAGGCGAAGCATCCCGGCGGCGTCAACATATTTGGGCGCGGCTTTGGCAACTATGACCAAGATATAGTCATGCGGCTCGAGCTCGGTCGCTGACGACAGACGGGGCGCTCGCGTCCCTTTGGAGCGCTCAGATGCTCTCCTCCAGCTCGGTCATTGCCTTGGTGGGGATGGTCATGGCGTTGCCGCGCCATTCGACCGCGCCGCCGAGCCAGCCGCGCGCCCAGATGACGGGAAGCATTACGTCGCGCACGATCATCGCGGTGACGCTGCGCAGCGACAGGTACCAGCCCTTGGACCAGGCGAGCAGGCATTCCGGCACATAGGCGATCGCCAGCACGCCGAGCGCCGTGGTGGGGAGGCTGACGCCGGCGCTTTTTGCCGCGATCAGCGCGAAGATCAGCGGCACGACCACGCCGGTCAGGATCTCGGGCGCAAAAAAAAGAGGAAAGGTGACGCGGCGCAGCCGCGCCCAACGCGCCTGGCGCGACCAGATTTCGGCAAGCGTGCGCTGGCCGAGCGGCTGCTCGAAGGGCGAGGCAACGAGATTGACACGCAGCCCCAGGCTGTTGACCAGCTTGGTCGCCGCCGCATCCTCTGCGATCTCGGCAGCAAGCGCGTGGATGCTGCCATTTTCATCGAGCATCGGCTTGTTCCACAGCATGCTCTTGCCTTGGGCGAAGCCAAGCCCCAGCGCTTCGCCGGCATATTGCCAGCGCGCCTGCAGAGTGTTGAGGAAGGCACACTCGACTTCGGCCCAGAAGCCGTCCGGCCGCGAGCCGATCGGCGTCGAGCAGACGAGGCCTGTTTCCGGCCGCCAGGCCGCCATCAGATGTTGGACATAGTCCTTGGGCATCAGCACGTTGGAATCGGCAAGGACCACCCAGTCGTGCCGTGCCGCCTGCCATCCCTTGACGCAGTTGTTGAGCTTGGGATTGGCGCTGATCCTGTCCTCGCCGATCAAGAGCCGCGCCGCAACGTTTGGGAAGCGCGCGATTGCGGCATCGATCAACTTGACCACGGGGTCTTCCGGCTGGGCGACGCAGAAGATCAGCTCATAGCGCGGCCAGTCGAGCGAGAAGGCGCGCTCGAGCGTTTCCTCGGCGAACGGCTCAACGCCGCGCGACGGCACGATGATCGAGACCGGCGGCTGCTTGCCTCGGGGCGGGGGAATGAGGCGCCTGGGCTTCAATCGCGACGAGGCGAGCAGGATGCTGGCAAAATTGGAAAGAAGAAGGGCTGACGAAGCAAAGGCGGCTGCAAAGGTCAGTTCCATCGAGTTCTGGTCACTCCGGAAGGGCCGCCCGCGGCCGTCTCATCAGTCGACAGAGCGCCCGAGTCGCCCGCATGGTTTGTGCACACCAACATTGTCATGTGTCACTTAAATGACATTGTTTTTCGACAACTGCGCTGGAAGCTGGCAGGATGGACGGCGCTTCGTCTAACAACCGCGAAGCGCGGTAAATGTTCCCTAAGCCGGCAAACCGGAGAGGCCCATGTATCGCGCCGTCACGCGCAACATCGAAGTGCAGGTCAGGCCGTTCTACCTGGAGGATCGTTCCGATCCGTCCGAGAACCGCTATGTGTGGGGCTATCAGGTGACGATCGACAACCGGTCGGACGAGTTCGTGCAGCTTCTGTCGCGCTACTGGCACATCACCGACGGGCGCGGCCGCGTCGAGGAAGTGCGCGGCGCCGGCGTCGTCGGCGACCAGCCGGAACTCAACCCCGGCGACAGCTACCAGTACACGTCAGGATGCCCGCTCTCGACGCCGTCCGGCATCATGGTTGGCCACTACACGATGCGCAACGGACGCGGCGAGACGTTCGACGTCGCCATCCCGGCCTTCTCCCTCGACATGCCGGGGACAAGACGGACGGTGAATTAGGATCGAAGATCGCTGGATGTGCGGCCATCACCAGAAATTGGCGCCGCCCCTCTTCCGCCCTTCGGGCACCTTCTCCCCGTAAAATGGGGAGAAGGACGATCTCACTCTGCCGCAAACTCCGCCGGATCGAAGTCGTACTGCGTCGAGCAGAACTCACAGGCGACGCGGATGCCGCCATCCTCGGTGCTTTGCTCGATCTCCTCGGCCGAAAAGCCTTCGAGGATGCCGCGGATCTTCTGGCGCGAGCAGGAGCATTGGTCGGCGACGGGCACGCCACGGAAGACGCGCACGCCATGCTCGTGGAACAACCGGTAGAGCAGCCGCTCGGCGCCCACCGTCGGATCGATCAGCTCGGTCGGCTCGATGGTGCCGAGCAGCGCCAGCAGCTCCTGCCAGGAATTGTCGGCCGGCTCGTGCGTCACCTCTCGCGGATCGCCGTCGCCGCCCGAAATGTCGGGCACGCGCATGCGCTCCGGCGCCTGCGGCAGGAACTGCGCAAGGATGCCGCCGGCGCGCCATTGCTCGCGGGCGCCGCCGGGAGCCGGCGTCACCAGCTTGGCGACCGACATCCTGATATCGGTCGGAATCTGCTCCGACTGCCGGAAATAGATGCGCGCGGCTTCCTCAAGCGATGTGCCGTCGAGTTGGACGATGCCCTGGTAACGCTGCGTGTGCGCACCCTGATCGATGGTCAGCGCCAGAACGCCGGTGCCGAGCAGCTTCTCCTGCGAGGTCTCGCCTGAGGCAATCAGCGCCTGCAACCGGCCGGCGTCGAAGCGCGCATAGGCGCGCAGCGCATTCGGCGTGGTGAAATCGGCCACCAGCATGTCGACCGGTCCGTCGGTGCGGGTCTGCAGGATGAACTTGCCCTCGAACTTCAGCGACGTGCCGAGGAGCACCGTCAGCACGCAGGCCTCCGCCAGCAGGCGCGCGACCGGTTCGGGATAGTCGTGGCGGCTGAGGATGGCGTCGAGCATCAGCCCGAGCTGCACCGTGCGGCCGCGCACATCCAGCGGCGCCACCTCGTAAGGCACGACATGGTCGTCGCCGGCGAAGCCGAATTCACCGAGTTTGGGTTGATGCTCAGCCATTAGACGGGTTTCCAGCATGACAAAACTCCGGGGCGCGTCCATCCCGCTTTCCAGGCGGCATGGGTCGAAGCGCGTTCGATTTGCGTGATGGCCCGCAAATAGGCATCACATAGTCCCGGATCAAGTTGGCCCAGATCAAGTTGGGCCCGGTCAAGTCAGCCCCGATCAAGCGCCCAGGCACCAGGCCAGCACAGCCTTCTGGGCATGCAGCCGGTTCTCGGCCTCGTCGAACACCACCGAATGCGGCCCGTCGATGACCTCGTCGGTGACCTCCTCGCCGCGATGCGCCGGCAGGCAATGCATGAACAGCGCGTCGGGCTTCGCCCTGGCCATCAGAGCGGCGTTGACCTGGTAGGGCAGGAAGACGTTGTGGCCGCGGGCGCGATGCTCCTGGCCCATCGACACCCAGCTGTCGGTGACGACGCAATCGGCCTGGTCGACGGCCTCCTCTGCCGAGCGGGCGAATTTGACCTTGCCGCCATTGGTCTTTGCCCAGTCGACATATTTCTCGAACGGCTCGCTGCCCTCCGGCACCGCGACGTTGAGATTGAAGCGGAAGCGCGCCGAGGCTTCAAGCAGCGAGTGCAGCACATTGTTGCCGTCGCCGGTCCAGGCGAAGGTCTTGCCGGCCACCGGACCGCGATGCTCCTCAAAGGTCATGATGTCGGCCATCAGCTGGCAGGGATGGGTGTCGTCGGTCAAGCCGTTGATGACCGGCACGGTCGCGTTTTCGGTGAGCTCCAGCAGCCGGTCATGCGAGGTGGTGCGGATCATGATGGCGTCGACATAGCGCGACAGCACCTTGGCGGTATCGGCGATGGTCTCGGAACGGCCGAGCTGCATCTCGGTGCCGGTCAGCATGATGGTCTCGCCGCCGAGCTGGCGCATGCCGACATCGAAGGAAACGCGCGTGCGCGTCGAAGGCTTGTCGAAGATCATCGCCAGCACCTTGCCTTCGAGCGGCTTCGAACGCTCGCCGGCCTTGAGCCTGGTTTTTCGCGCCACCGCGTCGTCCAGCATGATGCGCAGGTCGCCTGCGGAAACGGCGGACAGGTCGGTGAAATGACGAACGCTCATCGGCAAATTCCAGAATTACTTCGCGGCTTCGGCGGCAATGGCGTCGGTCAGGCCCTTGGCGCCGGCGCGAATGCGATCCAGCGCCTCGCCGATCTCGGCGTCGGTGACAGTGAGCGGCGGCAGGAGGCGGATGACATTGTCGCCGGCCGGCACGGCGAGCAGGTGCTGATCGCGCAGCGCCATGTTCACCTTGGCGTTGGGCATGGCGCATTTCAACCCAAGCATCAGGCCGGTTCCCCTGATACCTTCGATGACGTCGGGATATTCGTCGGCGACCGACGCAAGGCCCTGCTTCAGGAGCAGCGCTTTGCGCTGTACGTCCTCGAGGAAGCCGTCGGCCAGCACCACGTCGAGCACGGCATTGCCCACCGCCATCGCCAGAGGATTGCCGCCGAAGGTGGTGCCGTGCACGCCCGCCGTCATGCCGGTCGCGGCCTCGTCGGTGGCGAGGCAGGCGCCCATCGGGAAGCCGCCGCCTATGCCCTTGGCGATCGCCATCAGGTCGGGCGTCACGCCGGCCCATTCATGCGCGAACAGCTTGCCGGTGCGGCCGATGCCGCACTGGACCTCGTCGAAGATCAGAAGCAGGCCGTGCTGGTCGCAGAGCTGCCGAAGGCGCTTCAGCGACTGCGTCGGCACCGGGCGGATGCCGCCCTCGCCCTGCACCGGCTCGATCAGGATGGCCGCAGTCTCCGGCTTGATCGCCTTTTCGGCGGCGTCGATATCGTCGAAGGCGACCTGGTCGAAGCCCTCGACCTTGGGACCGAAGCCTTCGAGATATTTGTACTGGCCGCCGGCGGCGATCGTCGCCAGCGTGCGGCCGTGGAAGGCGCCCTCGAAGGTGATGATGCGGAAACGCTCAGGATGGCCCTTGACGAAATGGTAGCGCCGCGCCGTCTTGATGGCGCATTCCAGCGCCTCGGCGCCGGAATTGGTGAAGAACACCTTGTCGGCAAAGGTCGCCTCGACCAGCCGCTCGCCCAGCCGGCGCTGCTCCGGAATCTCGTAAAGGTTGGAGACATGCCACAGCTTGCCGGCCTGCTCGGTGAGCGCCGCGACCAGATGCGGATGGCTGTGGCCCAGCGAGTTCACGGCGATGCCGCCGGCGAAATCGAGATATCGCTCGCCATTGTCGGTGACCAGCCAGGTCCCCTCGCCCCGATCGAAAGCCAGGGGTGCGCGAGCAAAGGTCTCGTAAAGCGCCGAACCGCTCATTATATGCGTCTCCGGAACCGGAAATCAAAAAAGCCGCCAATGCGGCGGCCTTTGCGGCTTATCATGTTTTTCGGCCATGAAGTCAACGAAAACGTCGCGCAGAAGCGTGCAGCAACGCCCCGACGGCACGCCGGCCCATAAGTGGTCAGGCAAGTTGGGGAAAACCGAAAAAACCGAATCGTGTTGCCCTGGGGACTCTTGTCACCGAGTCAGCGCATGAGGTAATTGTAGTCGAGAAATAACTAGATTTCGTGCGGCGGATCTAATCACCCGGTAGATGTGGTGTTGTTTGCCCGGCGGGAGCCGGGGCGGGAAAGGATTCTGACTGCCGTACGCCTCAGCAGGAGCGCGGTCTCATGAACTGGACTGACGAGCGGGTCGAACTTCTCAGGAAATTGTGGTCGGAGGGCCTCAGCGCCAGCCAGATCGCAGCACAGCTCGGCGGGGTGAGCCGCAACGCCGTCATCGGCAAGGTGCATCGCCTGAAACTCTCGGGCCGCGGCCGCGCGACCGCGGCGCCGGCGCGGCAGAAGAAGGCGACGCAAGGGGCCTCGATGCAGAAATCGGTGGCTCGCGCCGCAAGCACGACACGTCATGTGACGGCCTCCATCGGCGCGACCGCGCTGCAGGTGCAGTTCGACGCGGAGCCGGTGGCGCGCCACTACATCCGCCCGGTCGAGAACGTTGTCGTGCCGATCTCGCGCAACCTGCAGCTCGTCGAGCTGACCGAGCGCACCTGCAAGTGGCCGAACGGCGATCCGCTGTCGGAAGAGTTCAGCTTCTGCGGCAACGACGCCGCCGAGACCGGACCATACTGCAAATATCACGCCCGGGTGGCGTTCCAGCCGGCGGCGGAACGGCGCAGAAGCCGCTGAGCGATGGCGAATAGCGAATAGCGAATAGCGAATAGCGAATAGCAGGGTGCTGGCATCTGAGTGCGGCGCAAGCTTCTCTTGTCCCTATTGGCTACTCCCTATTTGCTATTCGCTTTTTTCACAGCCACCCGTTCTTCCTGAACCGCCAGTACAGGATCGAGCAGATGAGCGCGATAGCCAGCAGTACAATTGGGTAACCGTACGCCGTCTTCAGCTCCGGCATGTTGTCGAAGTTCATGCCGTAGATGCCGGCCAATGCGGTTGGCACGGCGAGAATTGCGGCCCATGAGGCCAGCTTCTTGGAGATTGCCGTTTCCTGGCTCTGGCCGACCAGCAGACTGGCCTCGAAGGCGAAGGCCAGGACTTCGCGCAGGCTGTCGATCTTTTCCTGCACGGTACGGATATGGTCGGTCACGTCGCGGAACAGCGGATGCATGGCGGCATGGATCTGCGGGAGCTCGGCGCTGGTCAGCCGCCGGCAGACCTCGACCAGCGGCAGCGCCGCGTTGCGCAGCCTGAGCAGATCGCGGCGCAGCATGTAGAGCCGCTCGATGTCGCCACCGCTCATCGGCTTCAGCAGCACCTTGTCCTCGATCGCCTCGACCTCGTCCTCGATCTGCTCGAGCACCGGCATGTAATTGTCGACGATGAAATCGAGAATGGCATAGAGGACGAAATCCTCGCCCTTGGCCAACGAAGTCGGGCAGCTTTCCCAATGCTGGCGTACCGGGGCGTAGGAGGTCGACGGACCGTGCCTGACGCTGACGATATAGCCGGTGCCGACGAAGAGATGCGTCTCGCCGAAGGTGACGCGGCCTTCGATCAGCTGGGCGGTGCGGGCAACGATGAACAAGGCGTCGCCATATTGCTCGATCTTCGGCCGCTGATGCGGATGCTCGGCGTCCTCGATCGCGAGATCATGCAGGTGAAACTGCGCCTGCACCCTGAGCAACAGGTTGCGGTCCGGCTCGAGCAGGCCGATCCAGACGACATGGCCGGGCCTTGACGCCCATAGCCCGGCATCTTCGATCGCGATGTCGGCGACGCGCTTGCCGGCGGAATAGACGCTGGAGGCAATGATGCCGGGTGTCGGCTGGGGGGCCAGGGTCAGGTTTCGAACTTGTTCCATCGCAAACCTCCCGAGACAGCGACTGACAAAATCGCTGCACCTGGAGGAGCTTAGCCTAAATCACAAAGCTGTTCGAGAGGCCGCCCGTTCACTTAGCCGGCACCGTCCCCGGCGCCACCACCTGGTCGGTCTTGTCGCTCTTCGGCCGTTCGGCCGGCATCTGGTCGCCGGTGACGATGTAGTAGATGGTTTCGGCGATGTTGGTGGCGTGGTCGCCGATCCGCTCGATGTTCTTGGCGCAGAACAGCAGATGCGTGCAGGGCGTGATGTTGCGCGGATCTTCCATCATGTAGGTCAAAAGCTCGCGGAACAGCGAGGTGTACATGGCGTCGATCTGGTCGTCGCGGTCGCGCACGAAGCCGATCTTCTCGACCGAGCGCGAGGCATAGACATCGAGCACTTCCTTGAGCTGCGTCAGCGCCAGATCGGCCAGCGCCTCGAGGCCGCGGAACAGGCTGTTCGGCTGCCGGCCGTCGATGACCGCCGCGACGCGCTTGGCGACATTCTTGCCGAGATCCCCGACGCGTTCGATATCGGCCGAGATGCGGATGGCGCCGACGATCTCGCGCAGATCCGTCGCCATCGGCTGGCGCCTGGCGATGATGACGATCGCCTTGTCGTCGATCTCGCGCTGCCCCTCGTCGAGGACGAGATCATCCTGGATGACCTTTTGGGCGAGGCCCGGATCGGCGTTGACGAGGGCCGCGACCGCCTGCTCAACCATGCGCTCGGCATGCCCGCCCATCGCAGCGATGCGCTTCGACAGGAATTTCAGTTCTTCGTCATAGGCACTGATCATGTGGACGGATTGCATGGATATGCCTTCCCGGTTTCTGCCGGCTGGTGCGTTCCCTCAATCTATCGCTGATACGCGAACCCGATGACAGAAAGAAGAAAATGCCGGTTGGAAACCAATACGGAATCAGCGAGCCGGCAAATGAACCGTGAACGCCGCGCCCTTGCCGACTTCCGACTTGATCGACAGTCTAGCATTATGACGAGTCAATATATGCTTGACGATCGAAAGGCCAAGACCGGTGCCTTTCTGGGTCCGGCTGTTTTCCACATCGACGCGGTAGAATCGCTCCGTGATGCGGGGGATGTGTTCCTCGGCAATGCCTGGGCCATAGTCCCTTATGGTGACGTCGATGCCCGGGTCCTGACCATCCTCGGCGCGGGCGATCGACACGGTAACGCGCCCGCCTGATTGGCCGTATTTGCAGGCATTCTCCAGGAGGTTCTCGAAAACCTGGAAGAGCTCGTCGCGGTCGCCGGGTACGGAAATCGGGCCATCGATGAAGTCCCGCTCGATGACGACGCCGTTCTCGCTGGCCAGCGGCGCGAGCGAGTCAATGACGCTGTCTATGGTGAATCGGAGATCGATCTCGGTCCCTGGCCGCAGATAGGGCTTCATCTCCAGCCGCGACAGCGACAACAGGTCGTCGATCAGCCGCGCCATGCGGCCGGTCTGGTTCTGCATGATCTGCAGGAAGTGGTCGCGCGCCGCCGCGTCGTTGCGGGCAGGCCCGCGCAATGTCTCGATGAAGCCGGCGATCGAGGCGAGCGGCGTGCGCAGCTCATGGCTGGCATTGGCGATGAAGTCGGCGCGCATGCGGTCGATGCGGCGCGCCTCGCTCTGATCCTTGAAGACCAGCACATACAGCTCGGTGGCATGGCCGACCGAGGACGCGCTCACCCGGTATGTCCGCTCGACCGGCAGCTTCTCGGTATAGTCGACCACGTCGGCGGCCACCGCTCCCGAGACGATGCCGTCAAGCAGGGCCTGCATTTCCGGCGCACGGAATTTGAGCGACAGCGACATACCGGGCGCCAGCCCGCCGAAGGCGGCGAAAGCGGCCGCATTGGCGTGGACCATGGTGGCTGTCCGGTCGAAGATGATCAGCGGATCGGCAACGGCCGCGGCAAGATACTCGCCGGAGAGCCGTTGCAGCCCGCTGGCCTCGATCGCCGCCGCCTCGTTGCCGGAGTGCCGTTCGACATCGGCCGGCAGCGCAGCCGCCGCGACCAGCGCGGCCAGGGCCAGCAGCGGCACATAGATCGAGAGGCCGCCGAAAGCATAGACGGCGAGGACCGCAAAGATCGCCGCGGCCAGCAGCCGGCGGCTGCGCCGCAGCCGGGCGGCGATGGCTTGCCTCGCGCCTCTCCGCTCTGCGCCTGTATCGACCATGCGCTGCCCCGTATCCCTCCGCGGGCAAAAGTTCGCCCAACCGGACCGGCGCATGACCCCGGAAAAATCGGAATCGATTTTCCGGAATGTTCATGCGCAAAATCAACACGCTACGACGCCGCTCCCGTCCAGACGGACGCGACGCCGTAGAGGCTCCCATAGCATGAGTCCGCAAGCTGGAAAGGTTCGTCTCGATGAAAAAAGCCAAGGAAGAAGCCGAAGCGGCGCCTGCCGCAGGACCGATCAAGATCAGGATCGGCGGCAAGGAACGCGAGTTCGACATCGACAACCCGGTGCTTCCGGACTGGATCGAGGCCAACAAGCTGAGCGCCGGCGGCTATCCTTACGACAAGAAGATGAACAGCGAAGACTACGACAAGGAGCTCGAGCGCCTGCAGATCGAACTGGTCAAGGCGCAGGCCTGGCTGCAGGCGACCGGCAAGCGGGTGATGGCGCTGTTCGAGGGGCGCGACGCGGCCGGCAAGGGCGGCACGATCTTCGTGCTGCGGCAGTACATGAACCCGCGCACGGCGCGCAATGTGGCGCTGATCAAGCCGACTCCGCCGGAGCTCGGGCAATGGTATTATCAACGCTATGTCGACCATTTCCCGACCTCCGGCGAGTTCGTCACCTTCGACCGCTCCTGGTACAACCGCGCCGGCGTCGAGCCGGTCATGGGGTTCTGCACGCCGGAGCAGCACGAGAAATTCCTCGACGAGACGCCGCATTTCGAGCGCATGATCTGCAACGAGGGAATCCACTTCTTCAAATTCTGGCTGAACATCGGCCGGGAAACGCAGCTTGAACGGTTCCACGACCGCCGCTGGTCACCGCTGAAAAACTGGAAGTTCTCGCCCATCGACATCGCCGGCATCAGCAAATGGGACGACTACACCAAGGCACGAGACCTCATGCTCGAGCGCACTCACAAGGAGTTCGCGCCCTGGATCGTCGTGCGCGCCAACGACAAGCGCCGCGCGCGACTCGCCGTCATGCAGCGGATCCTGTTGTCGCTGCCTTATGACGGTCGCGACCTCGATGCCGTGGGCAAGGAAGACAAGAAGATCATCGGCGAAGGGCCATCGTTCCTGGAGAAGTAGCGATCCCCGGTGCCCCGGCCCGGCGTCTCAACGTTACAGCGTCGCACACCGTTCGGGTGCGCGACGCTGAGACTTTTATGCGGAGATCTAGGCGGCCAGGCGGGCGATCCGCTGCAGCCGCTTCAGCGTGGCGTCGTCCTGGAGCGCCTGCTGGAACAACGATATCTCATGGTCGATGCGGTCGCACAAAACAGCCGTATCACCCTTGAGCAGATCGCGTGTCTGCAGCAGCGCGGCAACCGGCTTCTTGGCGAGCTGCCTTGCCCGTGCCAGGGCCGTCTCCTCGGCGCTCCCTTCGACGATCTCGCCGACCAGGCCGAGCGCCTTGGCGTCCTCGACGCCGAGCGTATCGCCCAGGCAGAAGAAGCGGAAGGCGCCGGCATAGCCGAGCTTCTGGGGCGCCAGGATGCTGGTCGCCGCATCCGGCACGAGGCCGAAATCGACGAATGGCACCCTGAACGTGCTCCCCTTGGAAGCGATCACCATGTCGCAATGGAACAGGATGGTGCAGCCGACACCGACGGCATCCCCGTCCACACAGGCAAGGACCGGCTTGGGGAAGGTCGCAAGCATGCGGAACATGTCGGTGACGGCGGCGATAAGCTGCTGGTGCTTGGTGGCGTCGAGGAACTCCGAGAAGTCACCGCCAAGGCAGAAGCAGCCGGCGAGGCCGCGCAGCACGACCACGCGGACCTCGTCATTGACGACGGCCTCGTGGAAGGTCCTGGCGAGGCTCGCATAGGCGTGCCTGTCCAGCACCGGCCGACCGTCATGCGAGGACACCGTGACGACCAGCGTGTGGCCGCGCAGTTCTGGTTCGGGATGGAAGCCCATGACAACCTCCATCACGAAGCCTGCCTGAGGCCGAGCTGGCCGGGGTAGCCCCTCATCATCACCGGCACGAAGTGGTTGCGGCGCTGGCGCACCACCTGCAGCGTATGCTCGGTGAAGGTGAGCAGCGTCGCCACAACCTGCTGGTTGCCGTAGGTGCGCTGGTAGCCGAGCGGCGTCGCCAGGAAGTGCAGCTGCAGCGCCCGCAGCACCCACATCGGTTCGAACTCGATGATGACCTGGTTGACATTGCGTTTGAGGCCCCATTCGACAAAGCCGGCGATCAGCTCGGTGCCGACCGTCGACACGCCGCGCTTTCCGTCGCGAAAGCCCGGCGCCACCGCATAGCGGGTAAGCTCCCAGACCTGCGGTCCCGACGGGGGTGTCCCTTCGTAAAGATCCGACAGCACGTCGGTCAGAAGATGCGCCCGCGTCGTCGGCAGCATGCGCTGGTAGCCGGCGAGCTCGCCATTGCGGATGACGAGGTGATGTTCGGCCTCCTCATGGTCGAACTGGTCGATCTCGAGGCCGTCCGGGCGATCGAGATCGGTCCACCCCATCTCCTCGACGAAGATCTTGTAGCGCAGGCGATGGACCGCTTCCCAAAGGTCGGGGCGCTCCATCAATTCCTGGGTTGTAAGGGAAAAAAGCATTAGCCGTCTCCTAGGCTTAAGAGGAAGATACGGCCGGGCTTCCCCGAAAATATTACGCGATCGCGTAGGCAAGAATTTCTAGGCCGGCACGGCCGACCTAGCTAATATAGACACGTCTAATCGCCTCCGCGACGGCTTGTATCCGACCGGTGGCGCCCAGATTGCTTTTGGTTAACAAAGAGTTAGCCGTGTCTCTTGGGAGGAGATACGGCTGGCTTTCCCGAAAATATTGCGCAATCGCGCAGCCAGGAATTTCTAGGCCGGCACCGCCGACCTAGCTAATATAGCCGCGTCTAATCGCCTCCGCGACGGCTTGCACCCGATTGGCGGCACCGAGCTTGCTTTTTGCGTTAAGGAGGTGTTTCTCGGAGGTGTGCTCCGAGATGCCCAGAATTTGCGAGATTTCCCACTCGGACTTGCCGACGGCCGCCCATTGCAGGCATTCGCGCTCACGCGGCGTCAATTCTATGTGATCGATAACCTTGCCGGCCATCGTATGAAGCTGCATGGCGCGGCCGACGGCATAGGTGGACACCAGCGAGACCATCCCGAATTCGGTCTCGGACAGATCGACGGACTCGCCGCCCAACGAAACCATGACGATCTGGCCGTCGAGCGTGACCAACGGGAAGGCGAGGCCGTCGCGCAGCTTGAACTCGCGGGCATCGCCCATGACCTCGTCGCTGCTCTTGTCGATGACGATGTTCTGGGAAGCCTCCCGCCACTGGAACGGGGCCTGCAATTGCTTCATGTGGCTGACGACCGGATCATGGTCGACATAGTTGCGCGCCACGTAGCGCTCCAGCCACTCGCCCGGCCAGTCGCAAAGCAGCACATGATCCTTCTGCTGGCCGCGGGGCGTGCCGGGCTGCGGCACGGTCCCGGCCATCAGCGCCGTCAGCCCGAAATTCGAGGTGACGGCGAGCAACCGCTCGCACACCGCCGCCGCCGAATTGGCGTGCTGCAACTGGTCTATGTATTCCAAAGTTCTGTCGAACATGCTCATCGCAACATCTACCCCATGTTGCTTTCTGCTTTCGTCAAAGACGGTAGATGCCCGAACCACCCTTCGCCATCAACCCCGTATCGCAAGCTTCTTCATGACGCCGGTGACCTCCCTCGTTGCCGGCGCGCGCTACCACTTGCAGATGTGCTAAACCATACGCCTAATTCGCTCGTTTGAAATCAAAAACAATTGTGCTTGCGCTGTTTTCATACGAAAAGCCGAGAACATGACCGGGCGGAGCCTTATCGTGACATTCCGGTGGATATTTCTGGCCCTGATATCGGCGCTGATCGGTGTGTTGCCGTTTGCCGGCGCGACTCAGGCCGCGGAACCGCAGGTGCCGCTGCTGTGGGACGCCAAGGAGCGGCTGCCCAAGCCCGATCTTTCGGCCCTGCCGCGACTGAGATTCCTCACCACCACCGATTTCCCGCCCTTCAACTTCCTCGACGGCGCCGGCCGGCTGTCGGGTTTCCACATCGATCTCGCGCGGGCGATCTGCGCGGAACTCGGCATCGCCGAGAAATGCCAGATCCAGGCGCTGCCCTGGAACGAGCTCGACGACGCGCTGCAGAAGGGCGAAGGCGAGGCGATCATCGCCGGCATCGCGGCGACACCGGAAAGCCGCCAGAAATACGCATTCTCGCGTTCCTACCTGCAATTCCCGGCGCGCTTCATCATGCCGAGGGACAAGGCCTTCACCGAGCCGATCCTCGACAAGCTGCGCAGCAAGCGGGTCGGGGTCGTTGCCGGCTCGGCGCATGAGAAGATGCTGCGCGACTATTTCAGCACCGTGCAGGTCGTGCCCTTCGACAAGCCGGAGGACCTCTACGCCGACCTCAAGGCCGGCAAGATCGACGCCGCCTTCGGAGACGGCATGCGCTTCGCCTTCTGGCTGGGCGGCTCCGATGCGGCCGGATGCTGCCGCTTTGCCGGCGGGCCGTATCTCGCGCCGGAGTATCTGGGCTCGGGGATGGCGATCGCCACCAGGGCGGGCGACCCGGCGCTGGCGGCGGCCTTCGACTACGCGCTGCAGGAAATCTCGATCAAGGGCACCTTCGCCGAGTTCTATTTGCGCTATTTTCCGGTGAGTTTTTTCTAGGTCGCCGTTGGCCGGTCATCGATTAACTGGCCAGTCCCAATTCACTTGCCTTGGACGATCTTTGGATAAAAAAACATCCTGCGAAAAACAAAACCCCTGAACCGACCTCTGCGATCCGAAGCCAGTAAACAAACTGACTTTGTTCAGCCGTTACATAAACATACACACCCTTTACGTGATAGGGAACAACTCTCCCTGAGCTAGGGTCAGGGCTCTTCGGGTACCCAACAAACCTGTCATCTAACAAGGAATTGTATAGGACGCTACCCAGGAAGATGGCCGTCGCTAGATACAACGCATATTTCCAGGTGGCGGGGCGCATCGCATTACAATCATCGGCTTACGTCAGCGTGCGCAGGCGCGCCTTGGCCGCACGGGCGATCGCGGCGACGGTCAGCGTGTCGAGGTCGAGCTTGAGGCGGATGAGCTGCAGCACCCTCACCTCCTCGATGCGCATTTCGAGATCGACGGCCGCGACCTCGAAAGCAGCCGCGTAAGCCGTGTCGCGCAGCCGCTCCGGCAGTGCGCCGGCGACGCGGGTGAGCACACCCTCCAGCCCGTCCTTGCCGTTCAGCGCCTTCTGGCACTCCTGAGCGACCGCAACCAACCTGTCCTGGTTGAAATCGATGAATACCGGCCAGGAGCGGATGACGTCGCCGATCCGTGCAAGCTCGACATCGGTCATGTCGCGATCGGAGGCCGAGGTGATGACCATCAGGTAGATCAGGGCTTCGTGCGGCGTCAGCGAGGGCATTCAAAACTCCTTGAAACGTGCATGTCGTCTTGCCAAAAACCGCTGCGTAATTTTTTGGCGACATGCACCGATATCGGCGCCCCAACGTAGGAGTGACGTCGTGGCGCCGCAAGGAAAACCGCCGCAAAACGTTGACGCTCCGGCCAGTCGCGCCTAGGAGACCGATTGAAAATCTTCCCGTGCCGCCCAAGCCGATACATGACCTAGCCGGCACATGACCTGGAAAGTGACATGACGGGATCAAACATTATCGATCTCAATCCCGAGATGCTCGCGGCCGCCGCCGAAAGCAAGGCGTGGCCGTTCGAGGAAGCCAAGAAGATCATCGCCCGCTACAAGAACAAGGACTTCCCCGACACCGTCCTGTTCGAAACGGGCTACGGCCCGTCCGGCCTGCCGCATATCGGCACCTTCGGCGAGGTGGCGCGCACCACGATGGTGCGGCACGCCTTCCGGGTGCTGACGCAGGACAAGGTCAAGACCAAGCTGCTCTGCTTCTCCGATGACATGGACGGCATGCGCAAGATCCCCGACAATGTGCCGGATCGCGCGGCGCTCGAGCCCTATCTGCACAAGCCGCTGACCTCGGTGCCCAATCCGTTCGGCGGCGACTATGCGAGCTTTGCCGACCACAACAACGCGATGCTCTGCCGCTTCCTCGACACGTTCGGCTTCGACTACGAGTTCGCCAGCGCGACCCAATATTACAAGTCCGGCCGCTTCGACGAAGTGCTGCTGCGTGCGGCCGAGCGCTATGACCAGATCATGGCGGTGATGCTGCCGACGCTCGGCGAGGAGCGTCAGGCGACCTACAGCCCGTTCCTGCCGATCTCGCCGAAGAGCGGCCGCGTGCTCTACGTGCCGATGAAGCATGTCGACGCCAAGGCCGGCACCATCACCTTCGACGACGAAGGCACCGAGACAACGTTGCCGGTCACCGGCGGCCATGTGAAGCTGCAGTGGAAGCCGGATTTCGGCATGCGCTGGGCAGCGCTGGGCGTCGATTTCGAGATGTTCGGCAAGGACCACCAGACCAATGCGGTGATCTACGACCGCATCTGCAACATCCTCGGCGGACGCGCTCCGGAGCACTTCGTCTACGAGCTGTTCCTGGATGAGAACGGCCAGAAGATTTCGAAGTCCAAGGGCAACGGCCTCACCATCGACGAGTGGCTGACCTATGCGCCGACCGAGAGCCTCGGCCTCTACATGTACCAGCGGCCGCGGCAGGCCAAGAAGCTCTATTTCGACGTCATCCCGAAGGCGGTGGACGAATACTACGCCTTCCTGTCTGCCTATCCGCGCCAGGAATGGAAGGAGCGGCTCGGCAACCCAGTCTGGCACATGCATGACGGCAATCCGCCGGCGATCGACCTGCCGGTGCCCTTCGCGCTGCTGCTCAATCTGGTGAGCGCCTCCAACGCGCATGACAAAGCGGTGCTGTGGGGCTTCATCTCGCGCCACGCGTCCGGCGTGACGCCCAAGACGCATCCGGAGCTCGACCGGCTGACCGGCTATGCCATCCGCTACTTCGACGACTTCGTGAAGCCGACCAAGGTCTATCGCGCCGCCGACGATGTGGAGCGCGAGGCGCTGGCCAAGCTCTCGGAAGCGCTCGGCGCGCTGCCGCAAGGCGCGGACGGCGAGGCGATCCAGAACGCGGCGCTCAACGTCGCGCGGCGGATCGAGCGCTATCAGGACCATTCCAAGCAAAGCCCGGAAGGCGGGCCGGGCGTTTCGGTCGCCTTCTTCCAGATGATCTACCAGGTGCTGATCGGGCAGGAACGCGGGCCGCGCTTCGGCTCCTTCGCCGCGCTTTACGGCATCGCCGAGACGCGCGCGCTCATTGGGCGGGCGCTGGCCGGTCAGCTGGCGGCGTAACGGCGCTGTCTTCCGCCGGCAGGATGGAACTCGGCGCGGCGGGCGCCGGGCCGGTGGCGGCCGGCAATGCCGGCAGGCCGCCGAGGTTCGGAGCCGCGCCGAAAATGCCTTTCTTCGCCGCGCGGGCCTTCTCGCCCGCCTCGACATAAGGGCCGCCTTGCGCGGCGCGGGCCCAGCCGTTTTCCGCCAGCCACTCGCCGACATCCTTGTTGCCGACCCAGCACTTGGCCGCGATGGCAGCCTGCCCGCCTTGCGGCGGCACCGCGCAGACCAGGGTCCGGCCACGCAGGAAAGCGCGGAATGCCGTCCTGGCGCGAACACCGCAGTCCCAGGGCTTGCCCTCATCGCTGCAGGTCTCGCTCTCTTTAACGATCTCGATACCCGAGACGGCGATAGAGTAGTCCTTGGCCTTGATCAGGCCGGCGGCGGTGGCGATGGGCTGGAACAGCTTGGTGCCGTCCCCGCCATCCGGCATCTTAGATTTGGGCGGCTTGGGCGGACCGGCCAGCGCCAGATCGCTGAGCGGCGCGCGCGGCTCGACCCGCTCCAACACTTCAGCCGGCAGGTCAGGCGGCGCCACCACGTCGGGGTCGATCGCCCGCGAATGCACCACCGGCGGCTGCGGAGCGGCAGGCGCCAGAATGGCGGAGGTCGCCGGCTCCCCGGACGGCGCGTCGCTGTCTTGCACCGCAAGCGTGTCGGCGAGATCGATCCGGTCGACCGCGACGACGCTTTCACCGCCCTTCAGCGAACGACCTCCAGCGACGACTAGCGCCGCCATTGCCGGCACCGCCGCAAGCGCGAGGGCAAGATGGAGGATCCGCACCGGCCCGGGCCTATTGGCTCGCCCAGACGATCCGCGCCACCCATTCGACATCGCGCATCGGGATGTCGCGGTCCGGGTGAGCGGGATTGAGCGAGACAAGCACGATCGACTTCGCCGACTGCCGGTCGAGCACCTTGGCCATGACCTCGCCGGCGGTGGTCTTGACGACGACGCGGTCGCCCTTGCGCGTCGGCGCGCCCGGCTCGACGATCAGCACATCGCCATTGCGGTAGAGCGGCAGCATGGAATCGCCCTGCACTTTCAGCGCATAGGACGTTTCTGCCGCCCGCGTCGGAAGCTCCACCAGATCCCAACCCTGTCCCGACGGATAGCCGGCATCGTCGAAGAAGCCGCCGGCCCCGGCCTGGGCAAAGCCAAGCAGCGGCACGGCGGTGCGCGGCTGCGGCGCGACAGAGCCGCGACCTTCGACCAGGCCGGTGAATTCCTCCAACGAGGCGCCGGTCGCCTCGATGATCTTGGCCAGCGACTCGGTCGAAGGCCAGCGCGGGCGGCCGTCGGAGGATTGGCGCTTCGATTTGTTGAAGGCTGTCGAATCGAGGCCGGCGCGCCTGGCGAGGCCGGAGGCCGACAACGAATAGCGCTCGGCAAGAGCGTCGATTGCGGCCCAGACGCGGTCGTGTGAGAGCAAGTCCGCGCTCCTTCGAAACAGGAAAAAATGCCTCAGCCTGTCTAGCGCGCGACCACGTGATTGTCCACCGGCGAAGCGGCGTATCGCTAACAATCAGGGCTTTTTGGCAAGTTCTCGCAAATTCCGGTGCGAGGCGATGAATGCGTGCTCGGCCTCGGTCGGTGGGCGCGGCTGCGCGGAACGGCCGAGCGCCGCCACGACCTCGTCGATCTCGAGGAAACGGCGACCGCGGCGGTCATAGACGCCGCCGGTAGTCAGGATCAGGGCGGCCGTCTCGCCATTTTCGAGGACGAAGCGGTGCTTGCCGATCACCGATGTGCCTTCCCAGGTCTCGATCGACGACACGACCTCGAAGCGGCGCCACAGCCTGATCTCGCGTACATAGGCCACTTGCAGCCCGCCGATCATCGGCGCCCAGCCATTCTTACGCGCCAGGGCGACGAGGCCGACGCGCAGGAAGACGTCGATGCGGCCGAGGTCGGCCAGCATCATGTAGCGCGCATTGTTGAGATGGCTGTTGAAATCGATGTCGGTCGGCAGGCAGCGAAAGGCGAGCCGACTCTGATCGCCGACCCTGTAAGGGCCACGGCTTCGCGCCGTGGCCATCATGCGCGCCAGGCGCCCCCAGACATACATTACAACGCCGCGCGTCCCATTGGACGCGCAAAGGACGCTGTAACACTCTTGCGCATGTTCGTCAGGCCGCCTTCCTCACCTCGCCCTTCTGGTAGGGGTCGAAGCGCTGGTAGAAGGTCTCGCCCTTCTCGGCCATGTCGAGCAAAAGCTTAGGCGCCTTGAACTCGGCCCCGTATTTCTTGTGCAGGCCCTTGGCGATCTTGACGAAACGCTTGGCGCCGATGCCGTCGATGTAGGAGAGCGCACCGCCGGTGAAGGGAGCGAAGCCGAAGGCGAGGATCGAGCCGACATCGGCCTCGCGCGGATCGGTGACGATGCCCTCTTCCATGACCCGCACCGCCTCGAGCGCGATGGTGACCAGCAGGCGCTCTTTCAGCTCCTCATAGTCGACCTTCTCCGGCTTGAGCTGCGGATAGAGATCCTTGAGACCCGGCCACAGCTTCTTCTTCGCCGGCTTGGCGGGATAGTCGTAAAAGCCCTTGCCGTTCTTGCGGCCGAAGCGGCCATGGGTGTCGACCATGGTGTTGATCAGCGCCATCTGCTTCGGGTCAACAGCCTTCTCGCCGAGATCCTTGATGGTCTGCTTCATGATCTTCTGGGCAAGGTCGATTGCCGTCTCATCGGTCAGCGCCAGCGGGCCGACGGGCATGCCGGCGGCCTTGGCGGCGTTCTCGATCATCGCCGCCGGGACGCCTTCGATCAGCATCTTGTAGGCTTCCGACATATAACGCAGCACGCAGCGATTGACGTAGAAGCCGCGCGTGTCGTTGACGACGATCGGCGTCTTCTTGATGGCGCGGACGAAATCGATCGCAACGGCGAGCGCCTTGTCGCCGGTCTTCTTGCCGAGGATGATCTCGACCAGCATCATCTTGTCGACCGGCGAGAAGAAGTGGATGCCGACAAAATTCTTCGGCCGCGCAGAGTTCTTGGCCAGCGAGGTGATCGGGATGGTCGAAGTGTTGGAGGCAAAGATCGCCGAGGACTTCAGCACCGCTTCCGCCTTTTCGGTGGCGAGCTTCTTGACGGCTGAATCCTCGAACACGGCCTCGACGACGAGGTCGCAGCCGGCAAGATCGGCGTAGTCCGCCGTCGGCGTGATCAGCGAGAGCAGCTTGTCCTTCTCTTCCGGTTTGGCGCGGCCCTTCTTCACCTGATCGCCCATCAGGCTGTCGGAATGCGCTTTGCCCTTCTCGGCCGACTCCATATCGCGGTCGAGCAGCACCACCGGAATGCCGGCCTTGGCCGTGACATAGGCGATGCCGGCGCCCATGAAGCCGGCGCCGAGGATGCCGATCTTCTTGAACTTGGTGTCCGGCACGCCGGCCGGGCGGCGCGCGCCCTTGTTCAACTCCTGCAGCGACACGAAGAGCGAGCGGATCATCGCCGCCGCTTCCTTGGTCTGCATGATCTCGGTGAAATAGCGCTGCTCGATCCTGAGCGCGGTGTCGAAGGGCACCAGCAGGCCCTCGTAGACACATTTCAGGATCGCGGCGGCAGCCGGATAGTTGCCGTAGGTCTCGCGGCGCAGGATGGCGATGGCCGGCGGCCAGAGATTGGCGCCGGCCGCCGAATAGATCGGGCCGCCGGGCAGCTTGAAGCCTTTCTCGTCCCACGGTGCTATCGGCTTCAGGCCGTTTTTGATCATCGTCTTGGCGGTCTCGATGAGCTTCTTCGGCTCGGCGATCTCATGGATCAGGCCCATCGACTTCGCCTTTTGCGGCGAAAGGTTCTGGCCGGAGGTCAGCATCTGCAGCGCCTGCTGCTGGTCGGTCAGCCGCGGCACGCGCTGGGTGCCGCCGGCGCCCGGGAAGATGCCGATCTTCACCTCGGGAAGCGCCATCTTCACCTTGTCGGAATCGGCGGCGACGCGGCCATGGCAGGCGAGCGACATCTCGAAGGCGCCGCCCATGCAGGTGCCGTTGATCGCCGACACCCAGGGCTTGCCGCAAGTCTCCAGCTTTCGGAACAGGCCGGTCATATAGCCGGCGTTGTCGAACAGCGCCTTGGTTGCCTTCTCGAGATCCTTCTCCTTTTCGACGGCGAAGGTGGTGAGCATCTTCTGCAGCATCGTGATGTCGGCGCCGCCGGAGAACGTATCCTTGCCGGAGGTGATCACCGCACCCTTGATGGCGGCGTCGCTCGCCACATGGTCGACGATGGCGTTGAGCTCGCGCATCGCCTCTTCGGTGAAGACATTCATCGAGCGGACCGGCATGTCCCAGGTGACCAGCGCGATGCCGTCGGCGTCGACGTCCAGGGTGAAATTGGTGTAGCTCATCTTTTCTCTCCCCGTCAGACGCGTTCGATGATGGTGGCGGTGCCCATGCCGGCGCCAATGCAGAGCGTGACCAGCGCGGTGTTCAAGTCGCGGCGCTCCAGCTCGTCCAGCACCGTGCCCAGGATCATGGCGCCGGTGGCGCCGAGCGGATGGCCCATGGCGATCGCGCCGCCATTGACGTTGATTTGGTCGTGCGGAATGTCGAAGGCCTGCATGTAGCGCAGCACAACGGAAGCGAAGGCCTCGTTGAGCTCGAACAGGTCGATGTCCGACAGCTTCATCTTGGCGCGCTTCAGGAGCTTCTCGGTGACGTCGACCGGACCGGTCAGCATCAGTACCGGCTCGGAGCCGATATTGGCGAAAGCGCGGATGCGGGCGCGGGGCTTCAGGCCCATCGCCTTGCCGGCCTTCTTCGAGCCGAGCAGGACTGCGGCGGCGCCATCGACGATGCCGGACGAGTTGCCGGCGTGGTGGACGTGGTTCACTTCCTCGACTTCCGGATGCTTTTGAACGGCGACCGCATCGAAGCCGCCCATCTCGCCCGGCATGACGAAGGACGGGTTGAGCGAGGCGAGCGACTGCATGTCGGTCGAGGGCCGCATGTGCTCGTCACGGTCGAGGATGGTGAGGCCGTTCTGATCCTTGATCGGGATCACCGACTTCTTGAAGCGGCCCTCTTCCCAGGCCTTGGCGGCGCGCTTCTGGCTCTCGACCGCATAGGCGTCGACGTCGTCGCGGCTGAAGCCGTATTTGGTGGCGATGAGGTCGGCCGAAATGCCCTGCGGCACGAACCAGCCCGGCAGGCCGACGGACGGGTCCATGAACCAGGAACCGCCGGACATGCCCATGCCGACGCGCGACATGGATTCGACGCCGCCGGCAATCACGATCTCGTCCGCGCCTTGCGCGATCTTGGCGGCGCCGAAATTGATGGCGTCCAGGCCCGAAGCGCAGAAGCGCGAAATCTGCATGCCGGGCGCCTTGGTGTCGTAGCCGGCCTCGAAGGCGGCGGCGCGCGGAATGACGGAGCCCGCCTCGCCGACGGGATCGACGCAGCCAAAGATGATGTCGTCGACAGTGCCGGTGTCGAGCTCGTTGCGGTCGCGCAGCGCCTCAAGCGTCTTTGCCGCGAGCCGCACCGCCGGCACCTCGTGCAGCGAGCCATCCTTCTTGCCCCTGCCGCGCGGCGTGCGCACGGCGTCATAGACGTAAGCTTCGGCCATTTTCGTGCTCCTGTGGGTTTGCCGGCCGCCGCGCTCAGAGAGAGCGCCCGATCAGCAATTTCATAATCTCGTTGGTGCCGCCGTAGATGCGCTGGACACGGGCGTCGCGGTACATGCGGGCGATCGGATATTCGTTCATGTAGCCATAGCCGCCATGCAGTTGAAGGCATTCGTCGACGACCTTGCCCTGCAGGTCGGAGAGCCAATACTTGGCCATCGAGGCGGTGACCGGGTCGAGGCCGCCGGCGATGTGGCGGGCGACGCAGTCATTGTAGAAGACGCGGCCAATCGTGGCCTCGGTCTTCAGCTCGGCCAGCTTGAACTGGGTGTTCTGGAAGTCGATGATCGCCTTGCCGAAAGCCTTGCGTTCCTTGACATAGTCGATGGTGATCGCCAGCGCCCGCTCGATCATGGCAATGGCGCCGGTGCCGATCTGCAGCCGCTCCTGCGGCAATTGCTGCATCAGCTGGACGAAGCCCTTGCCCTCTTCGTGGCCGAGCAGGTTCGAGGTCGGCACACGCACGTCGTTGAAGAACAGCTCGGAGGTGTCGTTGGCCTTCAGCCCTATCTTGTCGAGGTTGCGGCCGCGCTCGAAACCTTCGACCTCGTCGGTCTCGACGACGATCAGCGAGGTGCCCTTGGCGCCCTTGTCCGGGTCGGTCTTGGTGACGACAATGATCAGGTTGGCGAGCTGGCCATTGGTGATGAAGGTCTTGGAGCCGTTGATCTTATAGTGATTGCCGTCCTTCTCGGCCCGGGTCTTGACTCCCTGCAGGTCGGAGCCGGCGCCGGGCTCGGTCATGGCGATGGCGCCTATCAGTTCGCCAGTCGCCAGTTTCGGCAGCCACTTCTGTTTCTGCTCCTCGGAACCGTAATGCAGGATGTAAGGGGCGACGATCGAATTGTGCAGGCCGATGCCGAAGCCGTCGACGCCGACATGGCCGATCGCCTCGATGATGGCGCTCTCATGCGCGAAGGTGCCGCCGGAGCCGCCATATTTTTCCGGCATCGAGGCGCAGAGCAGGCCGGCTGCTCCCGCCTTCAGCCAGCTCTCGCGGTCGAAAATCTCGTTCTTCTCGAACTCGTCATAGCGCGGCGCGATCTCCTCCGCCATGAAGCGGGTCGCCATGTCGTAGAGCATGCCGACCTCGTCCGCCGCCCAGGCGGGCTTCGGAAGGCCAAGAACTTCGGCTGGATTTGTCGCCACGATTTCCTCCGCGTTCCGACAATTGTGAGCCGGCTCCGCCGGCCCGCCAAACCTAGAACGCTTCCGCCGGCAGCGCCATTAGCGTATCCGCGCCACTGGAGATGCGGGCGAGACGCGTCGCCGTTTCCGGCATGATCCGCTCCATGAAGAAGCGTGCCGTCACCAGCTTGCTGTCGTAGAAGGACGTAGCGCCGTTGGCGCCCTCCGCCAGCTTGGTCTGAGCGGATTTGGCCATCTGACCCCACATGTAGCCCAGCGCGACCAGGCCGAAGAGATGCATGTAGTCGGTCGAGGCGGCGCCCGCATTGTCGGGCTTGGCCATGGCGTTCTGCACCAGCCACATGGTGGCCGCCTGCAGGTCGTTGAGGCCCTTCTTCAGCGCCTTGGTAAAGGGCGCCATCTTCTCGTCGGCGCGGTTCTCCTCGCAGAACTCGCCGACCTCCTTGAAGAAGGCCTGCACGGCGCGGCCGCCATTCTGCGCCAGCTTGCGGCCGACGAGGTCGAGCGCCTGGATGCCGTTGGCGCCCTCATAGATCATGGCGATGCGGGCATCGCGCACGAACTGGCTCATGCCATGCTCTTCGATGTAGCCGTGCCCGCCAAATACCTGCTGCGCCATCACCGCGTGGTCGAAGCCCTTGTCGGTCAGCACACCCTTGACCACCGGCGTCATCAGCCCGGTGTAGTCGTCGGCCGCGCGACGGTCCTTGTCGTCACCGGAGCGGTGCGCGACGTCCGACTTGATCGCCGTCCACAGCGCCAGCGCGCGGCCGCCCTCGTTGAATGCCTTCATGGTCATCAGCGAGCGGCGGATGTCGGGATGGACGATGATCGGGTCGGCTTTCTTGTCCGGCGCCTTGACGCCGGAGAGCGAACGGCCCTGGAGGCGATCCTTGGCGTAGGAGACGGCGTTCTGATAGGCGATTTCGGAGACCGAAAGCCCTTGCAGGCCGACGCCCAAGCGGGCCTCGTTCATCATCGTGAACATGGCTTTCAGGCCACCGTTCAACTCACCGAGCAGGGTGCCCTCGGCCTCGTCATAGTTCATGACGCAGGTCGAGTTGCCATGGATGCCCATCTTCTCCTCGATCGAGCCGCAGGAGAGCGCGTTGCGCTCGCCGACATTGCCCGAGGCATCGAGCTTGAACTTCGGCACGATGAACAGCGAGATGCCCTTCACGCCTTCCGGCGCGCCCTCGACGCGGGCAAGCACCAGGTGGACGATGTTGTCCGCCATGTCGTGCTCGCCGGCGGAGATGAAGATCTTCTGGCCGGAAATCTTGTAGGTGCCGTCGCCGTTGGGCACGGCCTTGGTGCGCAGAAGACCAAGATCGGTGCCGCAATGCGGCTCGGTCAAGTTCATTGTGCCGGTCCAGACACCTGAGACCAGCCTCGGCAGCCAAGTCGCCTTCTGCCCGGCCGTGCCATGGGTGATTATGGCCGCGATCGCACCCTGCGTCAGGCCGGCATACATCATCAGCGCCATGTTGGCCGAAACCATGTATTCGGAAACCGCCTGGTGCACCGCGTACGGCAGTCCCTGGCCGCCGAACTCGGCGGGTGCCGCGAGGCCCATCCAGCCGCCCTCGCGATACTGGTCGAAGGCGTCCTTGAAGCCCTTGGGCGTCGTCACCGAGCCGTCGTCATGGCGCACGCAGCCTTCCATGTCGCCGGCCCGGTTCAGCGGATGCATGACGTTCTCGGCAAGCTTCGCGCCTTCGGCGAGGATCGCCTCGACCACGTCGGGCGTCGCGTCGGAAAAGCCGGGAAGATTGGAATAGCGCTGATAGCCGAACACGTCGTTGAGCACGAACAGCGTGTCCTGGACCGGCGCCCTGTAGATCGTCATGCCTTCCTCCACCCTTGCGGTCCTGGCCGGCCAGCAGTTCCCGATCCAGGCGAGCGAGAAGGCCGTACCAATGTCGACGCCCGGATAGCAAAAATTGACGTTTGCGTAAACGTCAATCTTGTCGCAGCCCGGAAAAATTTTGGTGAACAGGCGCGTGTTCGCGAAAAAGGAGAGAGCCGCGGGCATGGCCACGCGGCTCCCTTCAAGGCTCGGTATTGGTGAAGCGCGATTAGCCTGCGGCGCTTGCCTGCGGCGCGGCCCGCTCGCTGAGCATCTTGCGGACGATCGTCATCGAATTGCTCAGTTCGTTGATGGCATCCTCGATCAGCGCCCGCTGCTTCTGCAGGCGAGCAAGCTGCTTCTCCGACTTGTCGAGCGCCAGCCGCAACTGCTTGGTGTTGGAGCCGGTCGGATCGTAGAGATCCATCATCTGCTTCACGTCGCGCAGCGAGAACCCAACCTTGCGGCCGAGCAGGATCAGCTTCAGCCGGGCCTTGTCGCGGCGCGTGTAAAGACGGGTCGAGCCGTCGCGCTTCGGATTGAGGAGACCCTTGTCCTCATAGAAACGCAGCGTGCGCAGGGTCACGCCGTATTTCTTGGCCATCTCGCCGATGCGGACGAATTCCTCGCCGGTCTCGGCCGGTATGTCATTGCTATTGGCCGCGGCTTCGCCGGGCGAAACAAGTTTCATGGTCACTGGCTTTCCCCTGATGGCGCCGCGGTCCGGACCAAGCGTCGCCTGAGTGGAAGCGGGGGCGTGCTTCCAGTCGTGGTTTCAACAAATCAATCGCAAGAGGCACGACTTCGCACCTTTTACGTTTACGTCAATTCTATACCGATAGCTGCCCTGTGACGCAAGGGCGTTTCCGGAACGGAACTTTATGCCGCAGTCGGATGCGGCTCTGGGCAGGCGGCTCAGGATTTATGCGCGACTTCTTAAGCGTGGTTAACGCCTTGTTTACCACGTTGGGCGAAATGTGCGCATGTCGGTCATCCGTGTTTATCCTGTAGCGAATTTTTCACGGTCTTTCGAAGCGTGGGTGAAACCCGGGAAGCCCGTCTTCCTCCGCAGCAGAACCGCGCGGCGCCTTCGTTCCCGGCAGGACTTTGGGAAACCGGCCATGGCCGGTCATTCTGAACACGGGCGCATCGATGAACAGCAAGCGGTCCTATCTCGATACACTCAATGCCGGCAGGCAACGCCGGCCGCACACCTCGCTGGAGGAGCTGAACCGCTCACTCGAAACGCTGGAGCAGCGGCTGGAACGGACCCGCACCGACACCTCCGAACGCCTCGACCCGCGCCGGCCGGCCGCCGAACCACGCTACGGCGCCGCGCAGCCTTACGGGCAGCCGCGCTGGTACGAGGACCCCTACTCCACGCAGCGAGAGCGGAGCCGGGGGGAGCAGAACCGGGAACCGCAAAACCCGGCGCCCGCCGCTTCCGGCTTCGGCCCCAACTATCAGGCCATCGCCCGAGACATCGACAGGGTGCGCGGACAGGAAGACGGCGTCTCGATGGTCGGCAAGATCGCGGTCGAATTGCGCGGCCTGCGCGAGGAGCTGCGCCACCAGATGACCGCCGGCCTGCAGCGTGAATTCGATGTGCTGCGCAAGGATATCGATCGCGCCATGCAGGCGGCGAGCCAACACGGCGCCCCCGCCGACAAGAGCAGTGCCGAGCTCGGGCTCGAGTTCGAACGGCTTTCCGGCGCCATCCACACGCTTGCCGAGAAGAGCGACGACCGCAGCGTCAACTTGCTGCGGCTGGAGCTGGAGCAGGTCAAGGCGGCGCTCGACACGCTGGCGCGAGAGGAAAGCGTGCGGGCCGTCGATCGCCGCTGGGATGACTTCGACCGCCGCTGGAGCGCCTTCGAGGACCGCGTCGACGCCGACCAGCGCCAGCGCGCCGAAGGCCCCAATCTTTCGGCGCTCACCGACCGGCTCGAACAGATCAGCAGCGCGGTCAACAACCTGCCGCAGTCACTGTCGCTCGCCTCGCTGGAGGAAAAAGTGCGCATGCTTGCCGGCGCGGTCGACCGGTTCGCCAGCCAGCAGACGATGCGCGGCGGCGAGACGCTGGCCATGATCGACGAGCGGCTGGACGAGATCTCGCGCGCCATCGTCGCCTCGACGGTGGCGGCCCAGGCCAATGCCTTCGACCCCGAAACCTTCGGCCGGATCGAGAAGCGGATCGCCTCGCTGGCGCAGCAGATCGAGGAGGTCGCGCAAGCGCGCCCCGGCGCCGAGGTCATCGACCGCCTCAACCTTCTGTCCAGCCGGGTGGACGAGCTCGCCGGGCGCGCCAACCTACCGGAACAGGCGATGGAGCGTCTCGGCAGGCAGATCGCTTTGATCACCGACAAGATCGACCGGGCGCCGGCGATGCCCGACGCCGACCACATCTTCCAAGGCCTGGAGCAGCGCTTCGACGCGCTGTCCACGCTGCTGGAGCGCCGCCAGGGCGATGCCATCGAGCAGGGCAACATGCTGTTCCGCGACCTCGAGCGGCGGCTAGACGAAGTCGCCGACAGGCTCGACCAGCGCATGCAGCAGGACGACAGCGCCGGCATCATGGACGCGATTGACGCGCGCTTCACCGCGCTTGCCAAGCGCATCGAGACGCGCACGCCCGATCCCGCCAACGAACTGGCGATCCGCGGCCTGGAAAGCCGGCTCGAAGACATTTCCAGCCGGCTGGAGTCGTCGGCCGCGCAGGTCGCCGGCATCGATCCCGCGCTGATCCGCAGCCTGGAGTCGCAAGTGACCGCCCTTTCGGCGCATCTTTCTAAGCCGAGCGCGCCGCTGCCCGAATTCGAGGACATCAGCCCGCGCCTTAACGAGATCGAGAAGTCGCTGGCCGGCACACGCGATTCCATCCTGAGCGTCGCGCGCGAGGCGGCGGAGAACGCCGTCAGGTCGCTGGCCGAGTCGAGCTCAAGCACGGCTGCTTCCAACGCAGCCGCCGTGAGCGGCCTCGCACAGGACCTGAAGACGCTCGAAGCGCTCACCCGCCGTTCCGACGAGCGCAACTCGCGGACCTTCGAGGCGATCCATGACACTCTGCTCAAGATCGTCGACCGGCTCGGTTCCCTGGAGGCCGAGCCGAGCGAAGCGGTCAGCGAACTCATAGACCCGCAGCCCGGCAAGCGCGCCGCCCGCGCCGGCAAGATCGCGGTGCAGGACGCACCGTCGATGGATATCGATCAGCCGCTGCCGCTGGCCGGAGACATCGCCGATCTCGACCCGCGCGCCGCCTCAATCTTGCGCAACGAACCGGGCACGCGGAGCGAGCCTGTCACCCGGAGCGAAGTTGGTCCGCGCACGCCCGCCGAGGCCGCGGCAGCTGCGGCCATGGCCGCGCTCGGCTCGGATGCGATCGGCGAGAAGAACGAGAAAGCCGGCCGCAAGAAGTCGATGTTCAGCGGGCTGGCGCGCGCCTTCAAGGGCAAGAAGGACGCGGACGCGCCGCCGCTTGCCGGATCGTCGCCGGCCGGCGACGTTCCGGCGGTCGACATCGACGAACCGCTGGATCCGAAGGCCGCCAACCGGCCGCTGGAGCCCGGCTCCGGCGCGCCGGACCTCAACGCCATCATGAAGCGTGTACGCGACGAGCGCGGCACCCAGCCGGCCAGGCGCAGCGAGACCGATGCCGCCAAATCCGATTTCATTGCGGCCGCCCGCCGCGCGGCGCAGGCCGCCGCCGCGGAAGCCGACGCGCTGAAGCGGCAGTCGACGATGACCGGCCCGGTGAAGGCGCTCAGGATCGGCGACCTGCTCAAGGCGCGGCGCAAGCCGATCCTGATGGCAGCCGCTGCGATCATGATGGCGCTCGCCGGCCTGCAGCTCGGCAAGGCCTTCTTCGCGGACCCGGCCCCGGTAGCCAGCAACGACGCCGCGCCGGTCGTCTCCGCACAGCCGATCGCCACTGCGTCGCTCAATACCGCCGGCGCGCCGAAGGCCGGTACGGATGCCGCGAAGGCCGAAGACGCACCGACCCGTATCGTTAGGCAGGCCGAGCCCTCCAAGGACGATCCGGCGCCGCGGGCCGCCGCTCAGCCATCCGGCCCCGAGCTTCCCGCAGCAGCGCCCGTCGAACCGGCGCCTGCTCCAGCGGCTCTTGCCGCACCGGCCCTGCCCGGGCCGGTACCGCTGGCTTCTGCGACGCCGTCCGAGCCGATCACCCAAGCCGCGAACGCACCGGCCACTGACACCGATGCGGATGCGCAGCCTATGGCCGGCGCATCGGCGGCCGGTACTGCGGCGACCAGCACCCCGGCAGCCGGCATTTCTTCGGCCACGACGCCGGCCGGCACAGGTACGGAAACGACCGGCACGGTGACGCCGGCCAACAACCAGCCTGCGACGTCGGCGGCCAAGATCGATATCCCGACCGAAATCGGCCCGGTGGCGCTGCGCGACGCGGCTGCGAGCGGCGATGCGAAAGCGCTGTTCGAGATCGGCTCGCGCTACGCGGAATCGCGCGGCGTCAAGGAAGACATGGCGACGGCCGCCAAATGGTATGAGAAGTCAGCAGCACTGGGCTTCGCGCCCGCCGAATACCGCATCGGCAATTTTTACGAGAAGGGCATTGGCGTCGCGCGCGACATCAAGAAGGCCAAAACCTACTATCAGCTCGCTGCCGAGCAGGGCAACGCCAGCGCCATGCACAATCTGGCAGTGCTGTTCGCCATGGCGGCAGATGGGGTCACCGACAATGAATCGGCGGCGCACTGGTTCCAGGAGGCGGCCGACCTCGGCGTCAAGGACAGCCAGTTCAATCTCGGCATCCTTTCGGCCAAGGGCGTCGGGATGAAGCAGAACCTGGAGGAGTCCTACAAATGGTTCGCCCTCGTCGCCAAGACCGGCGACAAGGATGCCGCGGCCAAGCGCGACGAGATCGCCAATGCGCTGAGGCCCGAGCAGCTCGAGCGCGCCCGCGCCGCCACGGAACTGTGGAAGGCAAAGCCGCTCAATGCGGCCGCCAACTCGGCCGATATTCCGGAATCCTGGCGGGACAGCACGCCCCAGACCACCGCCGGCATCGACATGAAGAAGGCGGTGAAGAACATCCAGCTCATCCTCAACAAGAACGGCTATGATGCCGGCGGCACCGACGGCGTGATGGGCGACAAGACCAAGAACGCCATCATGGCCTTCCAGACCGACAACAAGATGAAGCCGACCGGCGAGATCGACGGACCGCTCGTCAAGGCGCTGCTTGCGCACAAATAACGGCAGGCGCGTCGCTTCCGCGACGGCCTGCCACAGATTTGCCTGTTAACTGATTGAGATGGTTTTTGTTTCGGCGCGGTGGCGGGGTTTTGACCCCGCCACCGCGTCGCCGCAAGAAAAAATTGGCTTTTCGGTGCGAGACTGCCGCAATGGCAGTATTCGCCGACAGGCAAACTTGATCGAGACTGACGGGTGGGCATCTATCTCCCGATCGCGGAAATTTCCGTCAACGTCTTCGTCCTGCTGGCGATGGGCGCGGCGGTGGGTTTCCTGTCGGGCATGTTCGGCGTCGGCGGCGGCTTTCTCATCACGCCGCTCCTGATCTTCTACAACATCCCGCCGGCGATCGCGGTCGCCACCGGAGCCAACCAGGTCATCGCCTCCTCGTTCTCCGGCGCGCTTTCGCACATGAAGCGCGGCACGCTCGACTTCAAGCTCGGCGGCGTGCTGCTCGCCGGCGGCATCGTCGGCTCGACCGCCGGCATCTATGTCTTTGCGCTGTTGCGCCGGCTCGGCCAGCTGGACCTGTTCATCTCGCTGCTCTACGTCGCGCTGCTCGGCACCGTCGGCGGGCTGATGCTGGTCGAGAGCGTGAATGCGCTGCGCGCCACGCGCAGCGGCGCCGCACCCGTCTTGAAGAAGTCCGGCCAGCACAACTGGATCCACCGGCTGCCGTTCAAGATGCGCTTCCGCGCCTCGAAACTGTTCGTCAGCGTCATCCCGGTGCTTGGGCTAGGCGCGGCCATCGGCTTCCTGTCGTCGATCATGGGCGTCGGCGGCGGCTTCATCATGGTGCCGGCGCTGATCTACCTGCTCAAGGTGCCGACCAATGTCGTTATCGGCACCTCGCTGTTCCAGATCATCTTCACCTCGGCCTACACGACGCTGGTGCATGCAACGACCAACCAGACGGTCGACGTGATCCTCGCCTTCCTGCTGATGGCCGGCGGCGTTGCCGGAGCGCAGTATGGCGCCAGGGCCGGCCAGAGGCTGCGCGGCGAGCAGCTGCGGGCGCTTTTGGCGCTGCTGGTGCTGGCTGTCGCCATCCGCCTTGCCATCGACCTGTTCGCGACCCCGCCCAATCCTTACTCGCTCTCCGCCGCGGGCCTGAGCTGATGGCGGGATTGAGAGCGTTCGCAGCCACCGTTTCGCTTTCGCTGCTCTTCGCGCTTTCGTCGGCGACGGCGCAGACGCCGCCGGCCGCCGAGGGCATCCAGATCGGCCTGTCGACCGATGCCATCTCGATCACCGCCGGCTTCTCGGGCGCCGACCTCACCATCTTCGGATCGCTGGAAAATCCCGATCCGCTGGTCTCGCGGCAGGGACGCTACGATGTCGTGGTCGTGCTCGAAGGGCCGCCGCGACCGGTGGTCGTGCGCCGCAAGGACAGGGTGCTCGGCGTCTGGATCAACCTGGAATCGGAGACGTTCGAGAACGTACCGGTGTCCTATTCGGTCGCCACGACGCGGCCTTTGCAGGACATTGCCGATCCGACCAAGTACAAGCAGCTCTCGCTCGGCGCGCAGAACCTCTACATGAAGCCCGCCGACGAGACCGACAGCCCAACGACCATCCAGGAGTTCACCGCGGCGTTGCGCGAGCGCAAGACGGCAACCGGCCTCTACAGCGAGAATGTCGGCGGCGTGCAGTTCCTGTCGCAGAGCCTGTTCCGCGCCACCGTGCGGCTCGCGCCCAACATTCCGGTCGGCACCCACAAGGCGCGCGCCTTCCTGTTCAAGAGCGGCATGTTCGTCAAGGAAAGCTCCGCCCAGCTCGAAATCCGCAAGTCCGGCTTCGAGCAGTCGGTCTTCCGCGTCGCGCACGACTATTCGTTCCTCTACGGCGTGTTCGCCGTGTCGCTCGCCATGCTCACCGGCTGGCTCGGGCGCATCGTCTTCCGCAAGGATTAGGGTCAAAAAGGGTTTCCCTCTCCGCAATCTTGCGGTAGACCGCCGCCTCCCGCCCGACGGGCAACCAACGCACAACCAATTCGCGATTCGGCAAGACAATCCGGCCATCCGGGCGACGGCGCGTTGCCGACGCCCTCGGTTCCTCGCCGCGAAGCAATGACGGGAGGCTGCGATGCAACCAGCATTCGGCGGCATCGATTTCGGCACGTCCAATTCCACCGTGGGCGTGATCCGCAACGGCCGGGCGCGACTGGTCGCGCTGGAAGGCGAGCAGCCCACCTTGCCAAGCGCCGTCTTCTTCAACTTCGAGGACGGCCACACCTATTTCGGCCGCCGCGCAATCGCCGACTACGCCGACAGCGTCGAGGGTCGGCTGATGCGTTCGCTGAAAAGCGTGCTCGGCAGCTCGCTCGCTAATGAGAAGACGCGCATCAAGGCGCGCCTGATCGGCTTCACCGACATCATCGGGTTTTTCATCAGCCATTTGAAGAAGCGGCTGGAAGAGGATGCCAGCGGCCCGGTCGAACGCGTCGTGCTCGGCCGTCCCGTGCAGTTCGTCGACGACGATACCGAGGCGGATGCGAAAGCTCAGGGCGAGCTCGAGAAGGCGGCGCGCGCGCAAGGCTTCGAGCATATCGCCTTCCAGTTCGAGCCGATCGCCGCGGCGCTCGACTACGAACAGACCGTCGCGCGGGAAGAGCTGGCGCTGATCGTCGACATGGGCGGCGGCACCTCCGACTTCTCGGTCGTGCGCGTCTCGCCGGAGCGCGCCCGTGCGGACGACCGCAAGGGCGACATCCTCGCCAACCGCGGCATCCACATCGGCGGCACGGATTTCGACCGGCTGCTCAGTATTGCCCATGTCATGCCCGAGCTCGGCTATCTGACGCCGACCAAGGACGGCAAGCGCAATCTGCCGGCGAGCTATTTCATCGACCTGGCGACCTGGCAGCGCATCAACCTCATCTACACCACCAAGGCGATGTCGGATCTGAAGCAGATCCGCTTCGAGGCCGAGCGCGCCGACCTGGTCGACCGCTTCATCCACATCGTCGAGCATCGCTATGGACATGCGATGGCAGGCTTGGTCGAGCGGGCCAAGATCGCACTGACCGACAAGTCTGCGGCCGAGGTGAAAGTATCGCTGACCGGCGCACGCTTCGCCGCCGCGATCACACGCGCGGGTTTGGAGGAGACGATCGGCGGCGACATCGACCGGGTGACCGCGACGGTCAAGCAGACGATCGCCGACGCCGGCGTTCCCGCTTCCGCCATCACCGCGGTGTTCCTCACCGGCGGTTCGACGGCGATCCCGCTGGCAAAGCGTCGGATCCTCTCACTGGTGCCGCAGGCCTCCGTCATCGAAGGCGACATGTTCGGCTCGGTCGGGCTCGGCCTGGCGCTCGATGCGCGGCGCAAATTCGCGTGAGGCGACTTCTCAGCCCTTGTCCGTTGACGACGCGTCCGCCTTCCCTGTGAGATGCGCCTTGAGCGCCATCTGGGCGAGGCTCGCCTGGCGGTCGCGGTGGGTGATCATGGCGAAATCGCGCTTCGGCAGATCGACCGGCACGGACCTGAGGCTGCCTTCCGCCAGGGAACGCGCGACGACGAGCTCGGAGATGATGGTGGCGCCGGCACCGGCCTCCACGGCCTGACGCACCGCCTCGTTGCTAGGCAGGACGAGGAATATCTGCAGTTCCGCCGGCGAAACCCCTTCGCTACGCGCAAAATCCTCCAGCGCCTCGCGCGTGCCCGACCCGCCTTCCCTGATGATCCACCGCAGTGCCCGGATGTCGAGGTTTCCCGCCAATGTCGTCGGAATCTCGGGATGCGAACGCGCCACCACCAGCATCATGCGATCCTCGTCGACCGCGGCGCGCCGCAGGATGTCGGACTCGGTGCGGCCCTCGACCAGCCCGAAATCGGCCCGGCCGTCCAGCACATTGGTTTCCACCTGCCGTGTGTTGCCGATGGTGACGCTGAGGCGCACCGCCGGATAGGCTTCGTGGAAGGAGGCCAGACGGCGCGGCAGCCAATAGCTGGCGATGGTCTGGCTCGCCGATATCGACAGGCTGCCGGTGACGGTCTGCGAGACATGCTCCAGCACATTGTGGGCAGCAGCGGCGCGCTCCAGGACCGCCTTGGCCTCTGGCAGGAAGCGGTGGCCGGTCTGCGCCAGCTCGATGTTGCGCCCGACCCGGTTGAACAGGCGCACGCCATGCTGGCTCTCGAGCGCGCGGATGGCGGCCGAGGCGGCGGACTGCGAGATGCCGAGCAGCTCGGCCGCCTTGGTCATGTGGCCGTGCTCGGCGACGGCGACGAATATGCGCAGCTGATCGAGGGTCATGGCCAACTAAGAAGCAAAATCGATCGGAATTACAAGAGCCGCTTGTTAGACAGATCAATAGCTTTGTTCTAAGTTTTTGCCGGAAGTTGGAAAAAATTGACTGCTCTGCCGCCGAGATTGGAAATGATCGGGCGCTTCAAATCCATTTTCGCGCATTGGGGACGCCGGCTGAAGCGGCAGCTTGCCGGCGAGCGCTACCATCCCGAGCTCCACTACATGCGCGGGCCAGGGCCGAAGACGAAGGCCAAGGCAGCGAGCGGCACGAGCGCTCGCGGATCATGAGCAGAGGCGCGCCGCGCGGCGCCAATTCCGCACCCTCGCAGCGGCCGCTGGCCGATAGCCAAGCGCCTGACGAGGGCGACGGCGTCGACACCTCGCCAAGCGTTTCCGACCGCATCGCCAAGACCACCTGCTACATGTGCGCCTGCCGCTGCGGCATCGACGTCCACATCAAAGACGGCAAGGTGCGCTACATCAACGGCAACAGAGACCACCCGGTGAACCGGGGTGTGATCTGCGGCAAGGGCAGCGCCGGGATCATGCAGCACTACAGCCCGGCGCGGCTGAAGAAGCCGCTGAAGCGCACCGGGCCGCGCGGCTCCGGCGAGTTCCGCGAGATCGAGTGGGAGGAAGCGCTTGCCCTCGCCACCGAGCGGCTGTCGGCGATCCGCCGTACCGACCCGAAAAAGCTCGCCTTCTTCACCGGACGCGACCAGTCGCAATCGCTGACCGGCTGGTGGGCGAGCCGGTTCGGCACGCCGAACTTCGCCGCCCATGGCGGCTTCTGCTCGGTCAACATGGCGGCCGGCGGCCTCTACACGATCGGCGGCTCGTTCTGGGAGTTCGGCGAGCCTGATTGGGACAACACGAAGTACTTCATGCTGTTCGGCGTCGCCGAGGATCATGATTCCAACCCGATCAAGATCGGGTTGGGCAAGCTCAAGGCACGCGGCGCCAAGGTGGTTTCGATCAACCCGTGCCGCACCGGCTACAATGCGATTGCCGACGACTGGATCGGCATCCGTCCGGGCACGGACGGCCTGTTCGTGCTCGCCCTCATCCATGAGCTGCTCAAGGCCGGCCGCGTCGATCTCGATTATCTGCTGCGCTATACGAACGCGCCGGTGTTGGTCATGCAGGAGCCCGGGTCCGCCGATGACGGACTGTTCGTGCGCAATGATGCCGGCAACCTGCTGGCTTGGGACAGGGTGGCGAAAGCCGCTGTCAACGCAGCCGACCCCGAAGCAAAGCCGGCGCTGACGGGCAGCTATATGGTCAATGGCCGCCGCTGCATGCCGGTGTTCCAGCTGATCGCCGACCGGTACCTGGACGACAGCTATTCACCCGATGCGGTGGCAGAGCGCTGCGGTGTCGCCGCAGATACGATCCGCCGGATCGCGGCGGAACTGGCGCATGTCGCCTTCGAGCAGACGATCGAATTGCCGGTCGCCTGGACAGATTGGGCCGGTCGCCGTCACAAGACGATCAAGGGCCGGCCTGTCTCGATGCACGCCATGCGTGGCATCTCTGCCCATTCCAACGGTTTCCATACCTGCCGCGCCATCCATCTGCTGCAGGTGCTGCTTGGCACCGTGGACGTGCCCGGCGGCTTCCGCTTCAAGCCGCCCTATCCGCGTTGCGCGCCGCCGGGACCGAAGCCCGCCGGCAAGAACTTGCAGCCTATGACGCCTCTGGAAGGCATGCCGCTCGGCTTCGTCTCAGGGCCCGGCGACCTGCTCGTCGACGAGGCCGGCCGGCCGGCCCGCATCGACAAGGCCTATTCCTGGGAAGCGCCTTTGGCCGCGCATGGGCTGATGCACAGCGTCATCCGCAATGCCTGGGCCGGCGATCCTTACCCGATCGACACGCTGATGATGTACATGTCGAACATGGCCTGGAACTCGTCCATGAACACGGTCGAGACCATCACCATGCTGACCGACAAGGACCCGTCGGGCGCGTACAAGATCCCCTTCATCATCTATTCCGACGCCTATTATTCCGAGACAGTGCCATTCGCCGATTTGGTGCTGCCCGACACCACCTATCTCGAGCGGCATGACTGCATCAGCCTGCTCGACCGGCCGATCAGCCACGCTGACGGGCCGGCCGACGCCATCCGCCATCCCGTCGTGCAGCCAGACCGCGATGTGCGGCCGTTCCAGTCGGTGCTGATCGAACTCGGCGCACGGCTCGGCCTGCCCGGCTTCGTCAACGACGACGGCTCGGCGACGTACCGCGACTATGCCGACTACATCGTCAACCACGAGCGCACGCCGGGCATCGGCCCGCTCGCCGGCTGGCGCGGCAGGAACGGCGGCTCGATCGGCAGGGGCGAGGTCAATCCGGACCAGCTGCGGCGCTACATCGACAATGGCGGCTTCTGGCACCATGAGTTCGCCGCCGATCAGCGCTACTACAAGATGGGCAACCGCGCCTATCTCGAGTTCGCAGTGGCGATGGGCTTTATCCCGAAGGCTGAGCCAATCGTCTTCCAGCTTTATTCCGAGCCGGTGCAGCGCTTTCGCCTCGCCGCACGCGGCCATGGACAGCTGCAGCCGCCGGAGGCCGAGCGCGGCCGCATCGAGGCCTATATGGACCCGCTGCCCTTCTGGTACGCGCCCTTCGAGGACGAGGCCGTCGATCTGCAAAAATATCCGCTGCATGCGCTGACGCAGCGGCCGATGCACATGTACCATTCCTGGGGGTCACAGAATGCATGGCTGAGGCAGATCACCAGCCAGAACCGGCTGTTCGTGCATCGGGAAACGGCTGGTAAGCTTGGCCTCGCGGACGACGACTGGGTTTGGATCGAAAGCATCAACGGCCGGGTGAAAGGCCAGATCAAGCTCATCGACGACGTGAACCCGGAGACGGTCTGGACCTGGAACGCCATCGGCAAGCGGCGCGGCAGCTGGGGCCTGAAGGACGACGCGGCAGAGAGCAATCGCGGCTTCCTGCTCAACCACATCATCGGCGACCAGACCGCGGCCGGCGCCAACGGCAAGCGCTACTCGAACTCCGATCCCGTCACCGGACAAGCGGCATGGTTCGACGTGCGCGTGCGCATCGTCAAATGCGCGCCGGAAGAGGCAGGCTTCACCGAGCCGCAGTTCGAGCGTTTTGCCCAGCCGCCAAATGTCGAGCGGTCACCGGATATGCTTCGCTACGGCGCCGCATTCCGCATGAAAAGGGAGGCCGCCGAATGACCTGCCTTCCCGCCCAAACCGAGAAGAAGCTCGGCCTGGTCATCGACCTCGACACCTGCGTCGGCTGCCAGGCCTGCGTCACCGCCTGCAAGGAATGGAACACCGGCGGCCATATGGCGCCGCTGACCGACACCGACCCCTATGGCGGGCATGTCGACGGCGTCTGGTTCAACCGCGTGCACGCTTATGAGCACACGACCGAAATGGGCGGCCGGACCGTAAACTTCCCGCGCTCTTGTCTCCACTGCGAGCAGCCGGCCTGCGTCACCGTCTGCCCGACCGGCGCCTCCTACAAGCGCGCCTCGGACGGCATCGTGCTGGTCGACGAGGATAAATGCATCGGCTGCAAGCTGTGCAGCTGGGCCTGCCCTTACGGCGCGCGCGAGTTCGATACGGATGTCGGCGTGATGAAGAAATGCACGCTCTGCGTCGACCGCATCTACAACGACAATCTGGCGGCGGAGGATAGGGTGCCGGCCTGCGTCGCCGCCTGCCCGACCAGCGCCCGGCACTTCGGCGATCTCGGCGACCCCACTTCGGCGATCTCGCAACTGGTGGAAGCGCGCGGCGGCGTCGACCTGATGCCGGAGCTTGGCTACAAGCCGACCAACAAATACCTACCGCCGCGCGCCCAAAGCGGCCGCGCCGCCAAGGTCGACGCGCCGGCGTTGGAGCCGATCCGGGCCGAAGGTGGCTTCCTCGGCTGGATCGACAGCATGCTTTCGAGCTAGCAGCATGCATCCCGCCTTTTCCGTTCTCTTCTTCACTACTGCCACCGGGGCCGGCTACGGCCTGCTGGCGCTGCTCGGCGTGCTCGGTGGGCTGGGTTTCATCCAGCCCGATTTCTGGCTGGGCCTTGTCGGCATGATGCTGGCGCTCGGTCTGATCGCGGCCGGCCTGCTCTCCTCGACCGGCCATCTGGGCCGGCCTGAGCGTGCCTGGCGCGCCTTCTCGCAATGGCGCAGTTCCTGGCTATCGCGCGAAGGTGTGGCGTCGGTCGCGACCTTTATCCCGGCCGGGCTGTTCGGCATCGGCTGGGTGTTCTTCGGCCGAAGCGGCGGCTGGGTTGCGGGTGCTGGCCTTCTAGCGGCGGCCGGCGCGGTCGCAACCGTCTACGCGACGGGCATGATCTACGCCTCGCTGAAGCCGATCGCGCAGTGGCACAGCCCCTATACTTTGCCGGCCTATCTCATCTTCGCGGGCATGACAGGCGGCGTGCTGCTCAACGCCCTTCTCCAGGGTTTCGCCGTCGGTTCGGCGGCGGTGTCGACCTGCGCGCTGCTTGCCACGCTAGCCGGCTGGGGCTGGAAGCTCGCGATCTGGCGCTACAACGACCGGCTGGACATCCCGACCACCGCGAACACGGCGACGGGTCTTGCCGGCGGCACGATACGGTCGATCGAATGGCCGCATACGGAAGAGAATTACCTGCTCAAGGAGATGGGTTTTCGCATCGCACGCAAGCACAGCGCGAAACTGCGGCGGATAACGCAGCTGCTGGCCTTCGCCGCGCCGGCTGTCTTGCTGCTGGTAGCGTTCGTCTTGCAGTGGCCCCTCGCGGCTATTGCGTCGACGCTAGCGGCCTTTTCCCAGCTTGCAGGCATGCTGCTCGAGCGCTGGCTGTTCTTCGCCGATGCGAAGCACACGGTCACGCTTTACTATGGGAGGGAGTAGCGCCTCAGCCAGGCCGCAGCATCGAGCCGGAGATCGCAAAGATGCGCTCGGCGCCCAGCATATAGGCCATCAGCGTTTCCAGCCGGAACAGGCCGGCATAGGCGCGATCGAGTACGTTGAGCGAGCCGGTATAGGCACCGAAGGCCGGCATGATCATGCGGCCGCCGTCGCCGGCAAAGCAGCGCCGCCTGACCGAGCGGCCACGCTGCACGATGCGCGCGCATGGATGGAGATGGCCGGCGATCTCGCCCTCGACCCGCAGCTTCGAAGGCTCATGGCGGAACACCAGCGAGCCGATGGCGAGTTCCTTCACCGTCTCGCCGGGCAGATCGGCGGGCGCCTCAGGATCGTGGTTGCCGGCGACCCAGAACCAGTCGCGGCCGGCCATCATCGCCTCCAGCCGCTCACGGAAGCTTAGATGCATGCGTTCGGCGCCGCCGCCGTCGTGAAAAGAATCACCCAGGCTGACGACGATTTGAGGTTGATAATCGGCGATGACGGCCTGCAACCGGAGCAAAGTGGCTCCGGTGTCGTAGGGCGGGATCAGCGCGCCGCGCCTGGCGAAGGAAGAGCCTTTTTCGAGATGCAGGTCGGAGACCGCGAGCAGCCGCAGATCGGGGAAATAGAGCACACCGCGCCGGTCGCATACCGCGCGCTCGCCAGCGATGCCGATCAGATCGGCCTCGGCTATCAGTGTTGCGCGCGACAGCGAAAAATTCATCCCCTCTCCGTACTTATCTGTTTTACGCAATTCCGGATGGAAAACCGCTACACACTTTTCCTGGACTTGCTGCCAGTCTGTTTTACGCAATTCCAGACGGAAAACCGCTGCACACTTTTCCTGGAATTGCTTCCAGCCCGTTAACCCCGGCCCATCGCCTCTTCGACCAGGTCGGCGGCTTCCATCAGAAGCGTGTCGTTGGCGCCGCCGTTGACCGATTCCTTGCCGATCTCCAGCATCACCGGCACCGCCAGCGGCGAAATCTGGTCGAGATGCTTATGCACGATTCGACCGCGCACACGCGAGAGCATCTCCCCAAGTCTGCTGACATCGAGCAGTCCGGCCGAGGCATCGGTGCGGGTCGCCTGCAGCAGGATGTGGTCGGGCTCATGGCTGCGCAGCACATCGTAGATCAGGTCGGCCGAGACCGTCACCTGGCGGCCGCTCTTTTCCTGGCCGGGATAGCGCTTCTCGATCAGCCCGGCGATGACGGCGCAGGTGCGGAAGGTCCGCTTCAGCATCCAGCTGTCGTTGAGCCACGCCTCCAGATCGTCGCCCAGCATATCCTCGTCGAAGAGCTGGCCAAGCGACGGCTTCTTGGCCTTGAACAGCGCCGCCATGTCGTCCAGCGCCCACACCGCCAGCGAGTAATCGGTGGCGACGAAGCCGAGCGGCCTGGCATGGGCACGTTCCAACCGGCGCGTGAGCAGCATGCCGAGCGTCTGGTGCGCCAGCCGGCCCTCGAAGGGATAGGCGACCATGTAATGACGGTTGCCGCGCGGAAAGGTCTCGACCAGAAGGTCGCCGCGCTTCGGCAGCACCGACTTCTCCTTCTGAAGCCGCAGCCAGTCGGCGACCTGCTCCGGCAAGGTCCGCCAGCGGTCGCTGTCGGCCAACATGCCGCGCACTTGCTCGGCGAGATAGGTCGACAGCGGGAACTTGCCGCCGGCATAGGACGGCACGATGATGTTGGCGCCGGCGCCGTTGGAGACGACGCACTCGTTCTCGCGTATGCCTTCGAAGCGCAGCACCTTGCCTGCAAAGAGGAAGTTGTCGCCGGGGCGCAGCGTCTCGGCGAAATACTCCTCTATCTTGCCGAGCACCGGCCCGCCGCGGCCAGCCATGCCGCGTGCCTGCCGCACATAGCGGACATTGAGCTCCGGCATCTCGACGATAGTGCCGACGTTGAGCCGGTACTGCTGCGCGACGCTCGGGTGCGAGACGCGCCACAGCCCGTCCTTGGTCTGGCGGATGCGGGCATAGCGCTCGTAGTTCTTCAGCGCGTAGCCGCCGGTGGCGACGAAGTCGATGACGCGGTCAAAGGTTTCGCGCTCCAGCGCCGCATAAGGGGCAGCGCTTCGCACCTCCTCGAACAGGAGATCGGCATCGAACGGCCCGCCGCAGGCAACGCCCAGCACGTGCTGCGACAGCACGTCGAGCGCGCCCTTGACCAGCGGCGGCGTGTCCTGCGCGCCAAGATAGTTGGCGTCGAGTGCCGCGCGGCATTCCAGCACCTCGAAGCGGTTGGCCGGGATCAGCATCGCCTTCGACGGCTCGTCCATGCGGTGGTTGGCGCGGCCGATGCGCTGCGCCAGGCGGCTGGCGCCCTTCGGCGCCCCGACATGCACGACCAGGTCGACATCGCCCCAGTCGATGCCGAGATCGAGGGTAGAGGTGGCGACGATGGCGCGCAGCGCATTGTCGGCCATCGCCTTCTCGACGCGCCGGCGTTGGCCGACATCGAGCGAGCCGTGGTGCAACGCAATGGGAAGAGAATCCTCGTTCGCCCGCCAAAGCTCCTGGAAAAGCAGCTCGGCCTGGCTGCGCGTGTTGACGAAGAGGAGCGTCGTGCGGTGCTTTCTGATCGCCTCGTAGATCTCCGGAATGGCGTAGCGGGCCGAATGGCCGGACCACGGGACGCGCTCGCGCGAGTCGAGGATGGAGATGTCGGGCTTGGCACCGCCGGCGACCGTGATCAGCCCGGCCATGTCGCCGGGTGGATTCTGCGCCACCAGCCAGCGCCGCAGTTCGTCGGGCTCGGCCACCGTCGCCGACAGGCCCATGGTTTGCAGTTCGGGGACAAAGGCGCGCAGCCGCGCCAAGCCAAGCGCCAGCAGGTGCCCGCGCTTCGAGGTGACGAGCGAATGCAATTCGTCGAGCACGACATAGCGCAGATCCTCGAAGAAACGCTTCGCGTCGTTTGAGGCGATCAGCAAGGCCAGCTGCTCGGGCGTGGTGAGTAGGATGTCGGGTGGCACCAGCTTCTGCCGCTGGCGCTTGTGCGAGGGCGTGTCGCCGGTGCGGGTCTCGATGGCGACCGGCAGGCCGATCTCCTCGACCGGCTTGCCGAGATTGCGCTCGATATCGACGGCTAAAGCCTTGAGCGGCGAGATGTAGAGCGTATGGATGCCGCGATGCGCTTCACCGGGCTTACGGCGCGGCCGTCTGGCGAGCTCGGTAAGCGACGGCAGGAAGCCGGCCAGCGTCTTGCCGGCGCCGGTCGGCGCGATCAGCAGCACCGATTGTCTACCTTGAGCCTTCGCCAGCAGCTCGAGTTGGTGGACGCGTGGCGACCAGCCTTTTGCGGCGAACCATTTGACGAATGGCTCGGGCAGGAGAACGGCGGCATTTTGTTCGGCAAGGCGCGGCTGCTCAGTCACGCGCAAGAGGTAGCGCGACGGCAAGCAATCGCCAAGAAAAATCGGAACAAAAGGGGATCATGCACCATTTCCCTTCTCCCCTTGTTGTGGGAGAAGGTCGCCTCGCGCAGCGCCGAGACGGATGAGGGGTGTTCCAGCTTGGCGCTGCTTACCCCTCACCCGGATTGCCAACCGGGCAAATCGGGGCAATCCGACCTCTCCCACAAGGGGAGAGGTAAGGGCGCTACGGCCTCCGAAACCCCGTCGGGCCGCCATAGAGGTAGCTGATGCGCTCGACCGCCTCCTTCAGCCCCTCGCGCGAGACCAGCATGGTGTGGCCGTTGGCGTGGATCATCTCTTTCGCGTCGGTCATGATCGCGACATGGCCTTTCCAGAACACGAGGTCGCCGCGCTGGAGTCCGGAAAACTCAGGGCCCGGTTCGAACGGCGCGCCGATCGACGCCGCCTGCATGTCGGAATCGCGCAGCACATCCTTGCCCGTCATGCGCATAGCCAGCTGCACGAGGCCGGAGCAGTCTATGCCGAAACCGGAGACGCCACCCCAGAGATAAGGCGTGCCAAGGAAGCTTTCGGCGACCGTGACATAGTCCTGAGCCAGCTCGGTAATCGGCCGCAGATGGCGGGCGATCACCGCCTGGCCGGAAGGCAGCAACGCGTAATGCGTGCCGCGCGTTTCGGCGGAGCCCGTCACCGTCACCGTCGAGCCCATCGACAATTGTCCGCTAATCGGAAAGCGCAGGTCGGGGCCAGGATAGAGGAAGGTGCGCGGCACGCAGACGATGTGGGTCGGCGCGTGCTCACGTGCGCCAAGCACGTTGTCGGCGACATAGCCGACATAGCCGTCGCGCTCGGACTGCACCCAGGCCCAGCCTTCCGCATCCTCGAAGACGAGCACGTCATCGCCGAACAGGGCCTGTGTGTTGATCCCGGCATCGGGGCGCGGCGCCTTGCGCAGGTCGGCGACGGAAGCCGTGATCCGCGCCGGGCGGCCGGGCACAAAACGGTCGGCAGCGACCTCGCCTTTCAGCCTGGCATCGGCAAGGTCGGAACGAAAGGCGTGAAAGCGGGCATCCCTGGCAGTCAAATCGGCAATCCAGTCAAATCGAGTATCTAATTCTTTGTTGGAGCATGATCTTATCCGAAAACCGGTTCCCACTTTTCGCTGACGCGGTCCTTCGGTTCGGGATCATGCTCTAGATGGGCAGTTCATGCGCCCTGGCGACGATACCATCGCCGAAGCGCTCGACAAAGAGCGCGCCTTCGACCGTGCGCCTGATCAGCACATTGCGCTTGTCGAGTTCGTCGCGGTGGCGCGACACCAGCTTCAGCGCGCCCATCGTGTCGAGCGCGCGGGTGATGACCGGCTTGGTGACATTGAGCCTGGCTGCCAGCCCGCGCACCGTGTGCGGCGGCGGATCGAGGTAGATGGTGAGCAGGATCGCCGTCTGGCGCATGGTGAGATCGGGCTCGCCATCGCGCACCTGCGACAGCATCACCTGCTGCCACAGTCGCAAGGCCTGGCTCGGGCGCATCGAGATCGACATGCCGCGAGCATGACGGCAAATTGTTTCGCTTCCGTTTCAGTCCGCCGCGCCTTTTGCCAGTTTTTGGCCAAATCTCACCCGAAGCGCTGCGAAATGATCCGCTCCAGCGCGCGAATGCCCTGCGCCTCGCCGCCGGTAAGGCCATATGGGCGATCGCTTGGGTTCCAGGCGAAGATGTCGAGATGCGCCCAGTTGGGCGTCTTTTCGACGAAGCGCTTGAGGAAAAGAGCCGCGGTGACCGATCCGGCGAAGCCGTCCGTCGTGACATTGTTGACGTCGGCGATCTTCGAGGAAAGTTTTGCCTCGTAGGGACGCCACAAGGGCATGCGCCACAACGGGTCCTCGGTGGCGAGCGAAGCCGCCGCAAGGTCGGCCGCCAGAGCCTCGTCGCCCGTGTAGAAGGGCGGCAGGTCGGGGCCAAGCGCCACCCTGGCCGCACCCGTCAGCGTCGCCATGTCGATCAGCAAGGCCGGCTGCTCCTCATCGGCAAGCGCCAGCGCGTCGGCCAGGACCAGCCGGCCTTCCGCGTCGGTGTTGCCGATCTCGACCGTGATGCCCTTGCGGCTTCTCAGCACGTCGCCCGGCCGGAAGGCGTTGCCGGCGATCGAATTCTCGACCGCGGGGATCAGGACGCGCAACCGGACATTCAGTTTCGCTGCCATGATCATCGAGGCGAGACCGAGCACGTTGGCGGCGCCGCCCATGTCCTTCTTCATCAACAGCATGCCCGACGACGGCTTGATGTCGAGGCCGCCGGTGTCGAAGCAGACGCCCTTGCCGACCAGCGTCACCTTCGGCGCATCGCCCTGTCCCCATGTCATGTCGATCAGGCGCGGCGCGCCGGTCGAGGCGCGGCCAACGGCGTGGATCATCGGGAAATTCCGCACCAGGAGGTCGTCGCCCTTGACGACGGAGATGTCGGCGCCGTGCGCGGCGGCCAATGCCTGCGCGGCCTCCTCCAGGTCACCCGGCCCCATATCGCTGGTCGGCGTGTTGACAAGGTCGCGCGCCAGGAACACGCCCTCGGCGATGCGGCGCACATGTGCGCCATCGGCCCCTGCCGGCAGCGCGAAGCGCAACGCCTTGCCAGGTTTCTTGCCATAGCGGGTGAAGACGTAGCCGCCCAGCACAAGCGCCAGCGCCGCAAGATCGGGGGCAGGCAAGTCCTGGGCAAAATGCCAATCGCCTTCCGGCAACGACCTCGCCAAGGCACCGACGGCCAGCTGGCTCTCGCCGTCGCCGGTGCCGAAAAGCGCGCCGGCGAGCGCGCCACCCTCGCCTGGCAGGATCAGCGTGCGGCCTGCCTCGCCGGAAAAGCCGTTGGCCCGTGCCCAGGCGATTGCGGGAGGCGGAAGGCCCGTGCCGTCGAGGCCGTCCTTTCCCACCAGATAAACTGGCAAGGCGGCTTCCGGTTTCTGGTCAACGATTTCGACGGGCATTCGATGGTCTCCGGCCGGGCACAGCGAGTTCGGCGCTTCTTAACGATCCGTTAGGGTTAACAGAATATTTCTGTGGGAGGGAAGACGGCCAGCTTAATGGCCGCACAGGAATGGAGACGGCGCGGTGCCGATCAAAGCGTTGACCTTCACGAGCAAGCGTCTGATCACCACGGCATTCATGGCAGCTCTGGCGGCCAGTGTGGCGGGCTGCGGCAGCACCAGCAAATTCACGACGGGCTCCATTTCCCGCTCCGACAACAGGCCGCTGGAGACGATGTCTGCCAGTGAATTGCATACAGCAACGACAAGGCTCGGTGATTCCTACGCCAAGAACCCAAACGACAAGCGGATAGCGACGAATTTCGCCGCGGCGCTGCAGATGGATGGCGACGCCGACCAGTCGCTTGCCGTGATGCGCAAGCTCGCGATCGCCTACCCCAAGGACCGCGACGTGCTCGCCGCCTATGGCAAGGCGCTTGCCGCCAACGGACAGTTCGAGCCGGCGCTCGATGCCGTGCGCCGCGCGCAGACGCCGGAATACCCGGACTGGCGGCTGGTCTCGGCGGAAGCCGCCATCCTGGATCAGATGGGTCAGCGCGACGAAGCGCGCCAGGACTATCGCAAGGCGCTCGAGCTCAAGCCGAACGAACCTTCCATCCTCTCCAATCTCGGCATGTCGTATGTACTCGAAGGGGACCTGCGCACGGCGGAAACCTATATGCGCTCGGCCGCGCAGCAGCCGAACGCAGACAGCCGCGTGCGGCAGAACCTGGCGCTGGTCGTGGGTCTGCAGGGCCGCTTCGACGAGGCCGAGAAGATTGCTTCGCAGGAGCTTTCGCCTGAGCAGGCGCAGGCCAACATCGCCTATCTGCGCCAGATGCTTGCGCAGCAGAATGCCTGGAGCCAGCTCAAGGACCAGGACAAGGGCAAGGCGAAGGTCGCGACGAACTAGACGAACGGCGCGGCCGCGCGACGGCCAAAACCATGCCAGACAAGGAAAAGCCGCGCGGCAGCCGCCACGCGGCTTTTGTCATGACCCCAACTTAGAGCGGTTCAGCTTTGATAGAATCGCCGACCCGCTCTCAATATTTGTTTTCACGCAATTCCGGACGGAAAGCCGCTGCGCACTTTTCCTGGAATTGCTCCATCCTACTGGCTGCTGGAACTGTGCTGGTCGCCGAAGACGCCGCGCTGGCTGACCTGGATGCCGGCCGGCCCCAGGATGATGGCGAACAGGACCGGCAGGAAGAACAGGATCATCGGCACGGTCAGCTTCGGCGGAAGTGCGGCAGCCTTCTTCTCGGCCGCGTTCATGCGCATGTCGCGGCTTTCCGAGGCCAGCACGCGCAACGCATGCGCCACCGGCGTGCCGTAGCGCTCCGCCTGAACCAGGGCCTGGGATACGGCCTTCACCGATTCCAGGCCCGTGCGGCCTGCCAGGTTCTCATAGGCGACCTTGCGGTCCTGCAGATAGGAAAGCTCGGCGTTGGTGAGCACGAACTCCTCTGCGAGCGCCACCGACTGCGCGCCGATCTCGTCGGCGACCTTGCGAAGCGCCGCTTCCACCGACATGCCGGATTCGACGCAGATCAGCATCAGGTCGAGCGCGTCCGGCCACGCCAGCTGGATCGACTGCTTGCGCTTGGTCGCGCGGTTGTTGACATAGAGGATCGGCGCATAGAAGCCGCCATAGGCGACGACAATGCAGACGAACAGCTTGATAAGAGGCGGCTGCTGCGCCAGACCGCCCAGAACGAACAGATAGACCGCGGCCAGCGCAAATCCGACGAAGGGCAGGATCAGGCGAAAGAACAGAAAGCGCGTCAGCGGATTCTGGCCGCGGAAACCCGCCACCTTGAGCTTCTGCAGCGTGCCTTCGTCGGCCAGCGCGCGCCTCAGATCCAGCCGGTCGACGATGTTGCGCATGCCGATCGACTGCTCCTCGCGCAGGCCCTTGCGGCGGCGGTCGGCTTCGTTGGCGAGGCGCGCACGCTGCTTGGCGCGCAGTTCGTCGCGCTCGAGCGCCACACTTTTCATGCGCGCCTTGAGCTGATTGCCGCCAAGCGCCGGCATGAGCGTGAAGACGGTTGCAAAAACCGCGATGCCGACCAGCAGCGCGATCAGGAAGGACGGATCGGTAAGGGTCTTGACGACCTGGTCTGTCATTGGAGCCTGGCCCCTACACTTCGAAATTCATCATCTTGCGCATCACCAGGATGCCGATCGACATCCAGACGCCGGAACAGCCGAGGATCAGATTGCCGACGCTCGTGGTGAACAGCGGCATGATGTAGGTCGGGCTGGTAAGATAGACGAGAAAGGCGACGACGAAGGGCAAGGCGCCGATGATGACGGCGGACGCCTTCGCTTCCATCGACAGCGCCTGAACCTTGGCCTTCATCTTCTTGCGGTCGCGCAGCACGCGCGACAGGTTGCCCAGCGCCTCGGAGAGATTGCCGCCGGCCTGCGACTGGATCTGAATGACGATGCCGAAGAAGCCTGCCTCGGTGCACGGCATGGTCTCGGTCATGCGCAGCGTGGCGTCCGGGATCGACAGGCCCATCTGCTGGGAATCGACGATGCGGCGAAACTCGGAGCGGACGGGCTCGGGAGATTCATTGGCGATCAGGCGGATCGCATCGTTCAGCGGCAGGCCGGACTTGACCGCGCGCACGATGATGTCGAGGGCGTTCGGGAATTCTTCCAGGAAAGCCTTCACCCGGCGCGCGCGGCGGAACGACACGAACCAGCGCGGCAGGCCGAAGGCTCCGGCGAGCAGCGCGCCGGGCAGGATCAGCAGGGGCGCTCCCGCGAGATAGGCGAGGATCGTGACCACGACGCCGCAGATCACCGAGTAAATGTAGAAGCGCTCGATGGAAACCGTCATGCCGGCCTGGCGAATCTGCGCCTTCAGCGGCGGTTTCTTGAGGTTGCGATCGTTGGATTTCTGTTTTTCGTCGAGCTGCTTGAGCGAATCCTGAAGGGTTTTTCGCCGCTTGACCGCTTCCGCGGCCCGGTCGCGCGAAGCCTTCACCACCGACCGGTCGGTCTCGGCCGTCTTGATCGTCTCAAGCCGCTTGCCGGCCTGTCTTTCGTTGTCGATGCGCCTGAACAGGAAAGCATAGGCCATTGCGCCGGCGCTGAGGCCGGCAAGCACGACGAAGGCCAAAACCGTGGTATCAATTCCAAACATCGACCGGGGCCCTTACACCTCCAGATGCACTAGCGCGGTTCAGCTTTTTATAAAATCGCTGACCCGCTCTAAGTATTTGTTTTTACGCAATTCCGGACGGAAAACCGCTACGCACTTTTCCCGGAATTGCTCTAGTCAGCGCGTTTCTCCATAGCCTCGAGCGCATTGGCGAGACGCTGCTCCTCGCCGTAGTAGCGGGCACGATCCCAGAAATGCGGTCGGCCGATACCGGTTGAGACATGCTCGCCGATCAGACGGCCGTTCGCGTCTTCGCCCTTGATATTGTAGAGGACGATATCCTGGGTGATGATGACGTCACCTTCCATGCCGATCACCTCGGTGATGTGGGTGATGCGGCGCGAGCCGTCGCGCAGGCGGGCGGCCTGGATGATCACGTCGACCGAGCCGACGACGATTTCGCGCACTGTCTTCTGCGGCAGAGTGTAGCCGCCCATGGCGATCATCGATTCGATACGGTTCAGGCACTCGCGCGGGCTGTTGGAGTGGATCGTGCCCATCGAGCCGTCGTGGCCAGTGTTCATCGCCTGCAGGAGGTCGAACACTTCCGGTCCGCGCACCTCGCCGACGATGATCCGCTCAGGCCGCATGCGCAGGCAGTTCTTGACCAGGTCGCGCATGGTCACCTCGCCTTCGCCCTCGAGATTGGGCGGCCTGGTTTCGAGGCGGACCACGTGCGGCTGTTGCAGCTGCAGCTCGGCCGAGTCCTCGCAGGTGATGACGCGCTCCTCGCGATCGATGTAGTTGGTCAGGCAGTTGAGCAGCGTCGTCTTGCCCGAGCCGGTACCGCCCGAGATCACGACATTGCAGCGGACGCGGCCGATGATCTTGAGGATTTCCGCGCCTTGCGGCGAGATGGCGCCGAACTTGACCAGCTGGTCGAGCGTCAGTTTGTCCTTCTTGAACTTGCGGATGGTGAGCGCGGTGCCGTCGAGCGAAAGCGGCGGCGCGATCACGTTGACGCGCGAGCCGTCGGGAAGACGCGCGTCGCAGATCGGGCTCGATTCATCGACGCGGCGGCCGACCTGGCTGACGATGCGCTGGCAAATGTTGAGAAGCTGCTGGTTGTCGCGAAAGCGGATGCTGGTCTGTTCGACTTTGCCGTTGACCTCGATGTAGACGTTCTTGGAGCCGTTGACCATGATGTCGGCGATATCGTCTCGCGCGAGCAGCGGCTCCAGCGGCCCGTAGCCCAAAACGTCGTTGCAGATGTCCTCGAGCAATTCCTCCTGCTCGGAAATCGACATCGCGAAGTTCTTGATCGCGATGATGTCGTTGACGATGTCGCGGATTTCCTCGCGTGCGCTTTCGGGATCGAGCTTGGCGAGCTGCGACAGGTCGATCGTGTCGATCAGCGCGGAAAACACCTGGCTCTTGGTGTCGTAGTAGGTCTCGCTGCGCTCGCGCTGGCCCCTCCTTGGCGGTTCGGGCGGCGCCATCGGCGGCGCCTCGACAGGACGGCGCAGTGGCGGCGCGGCGGTCATGCTTGGCGCCGGCGCGGCCGGCCGCTCAGGCGCTATCGTCCCGGTGGCGCCGGGAGCAGCCGGAGCGGGTGCTGGCGGACGGAATTCGGGCGGTGCCCGGTTGCCGTCGTCGATGCCTCTTCTACCAAACATGATCGACTATCCGATGCCGCTCGATAAGCGTCACTTCTTGTTGCGCGAAAGCTTGCCGAGGATGGAGCTCAGGCCTGCCTTCTTCTTTGCCTTGATTTCGCTGCGCCCGGTCAGCACATGGGCGATCTCGTTGATGGTGGCGACGACCGGGCTCTTGGTGTCCATCTCGCCAAGCATGCGGCCGTTGTTGGCCGCATTGCCGAACAGCAGCGGCTCGAAATTGATCACCGCCATGGGTGTGATGCCGAGCGGCTCGGAAAAGTCCGAGGCTGCGATCTCCGGCCGTTTCGGCACCCCCGCCTGGTTGATGATGAGCTTCGGCGGCGGATCGTTGGGCCGCAGGCGCTTCAGCATGTCCACCATGTTCTTGGTGTTGCGCAGATTAGCGAGTTCGGGCGTTGCGGTGATGACGATCTCATCGGCCTTGATCAGCGTGCTCTTCGTCCACCCGCTCCAGAGGTGAGGGACGTCGAGCACAAGCAGAGGCGCGCTGCGCTGCGCCGTTTCGATGACCTGCGAGAAGGCGTCGGGGTCGAAATCGTAGACGCGTTCGAGCGTGGAGGGTGCGGCGAGCAGCGAGAGATGCTCGGCGCACTGCGCAAGCAGGCGGTCGAGGTAGACTTCGTCGACGCGCTCGGGCGAAAACACCGCCTCGGCGATGCCTTGCGCCGGATCCTGGTCGAAGTTGATGTTGGCGGTGCCGAAGGCGAGATCGAGATCGGCGACGACGACTTCGGACTTGAACAGCGACGACATCGCCCAGGCGACGTTGTGAGCGATGGTCGAGGAGCCGACGCCGCCCTTGGCGCCGATGAAGGCGATGGAGCGACCGATCGGATCGGATTCGGGATCGACAAAGATCGACGACACGACGCTGACGATGTCGGTCATCGACACTGGCGCGATGACATATTCGGAAATGCCGGAGCGGATGAGCTCGCGATAAAGCCCGACATCGTTGTAATGGCCGATGACCACCACCTTCGAGGACGGATCGCAATATTCCGCCAGGTGCGTAAGTTGCTCGAGTAGCTGTTTCGGCTCGCTGCGCGATTCCAGCAGGATCAGGTTGGGCGTCGGCGCCGACTGGTAGAATTCGATCGCGGTGGCGATGCCACCCATATGGACCTTGAGATGGGCCTTGGCCATGCGGCGATCCTCGCCGGCGCGCTCGATGGGATTGGCGACACCCTCGGTCTCGCAAAAGGCCTGGATCGAGATGCGCGGCACCGGGCGCAGCGCCTGCATGGCGGCAATGTCCTGCTGGGAGGCGTCGCCGATGTCCTCGGGCGTGTCGTAGGCAAGATTGCTCATCGTCATGCTCTTTCCGCCGTCTGGCGCGGCTCAGTACGTCACTTCCGAATTGCCAAGGAACTCGTCGGAGATACCCCTTGCTCGGTACTTGTCGATCACCGCGCCGCGGTTCTCGGCGTCGATGTCGGACTGCTTGCGCGGTCCGAGCAGGTCGTTGGGATTGGCCACCTGCGCCGCAAGGTTGTTCTGATAGGAGCAGCCGAAATCGGCGTAGTGCCGGTTTTCCGATGTCTGCACCAGATCCTCGGGCCACCGCCCGCATTTGTCGGTCTGGGCCCTCACCGCGACAAAGGCCACGCGCACCGGCGCCGAGGCCTCCGGAATGGCAGACTCGTAGGATGTCATGACGATCCGGTTGCGCTTCACGCCGGCAGCCATGGCAAGTCTGGCAAAATCGCGGCTGGCCGCCTGGGCGGCAAGCTGGTTGGCGGATCCGACCGGAGCCGCGATGGTCAGCGTCGGCGCGGCGCTCTTGTCGTAACCGTCGAGGAAGCCGAGCAGCGTGTCGCGCTGCGCTCCCGTCATGCCGCGATCGCCGGCGCCGACCGGAAGGTCGATCTTCTGGTTCTTCTCGGCAATGACGATCGGATGGGTTGTGCGGTAGTCGTCCGGGATTGCGCCCACGGTGACACTATCACGGTGCCAACTGGAGCAGCCGGCGAGTGACGTCGCAAGCGCGATCGCCAGGGCCGGAGCGGACCGACGGATGCCTTCACGACCCGATCCGGTCGCCGCGATCGTCATGGCCTTCGATGCTGACTGAGACATGTCCGCTTTCCCGTTCACTTGTAGATGAAGCCGACGACGCCGTGATAGCGGCCCGGCGGCCTGTCGGTCTGCATGGTGCCGTAGACGCGATTGACGCGGCCAAGGAACATGCCGGCGCCGTCGCTCGGCGGGTTGAAATTGTCGTCCGGCTTGGCCAGGTCGTTGCGCGCCACCGGCCGTGCCAGATAGGGCGTGATGATGATGACGAGCTCGCTCTCATTGCGCACGAAATCGCGACTGCGGAAGAGCGCGCCGAGCACGGGTATCTTGGTGAGCCCGGGCAATCCGTTGACAGCCTGCCTGACGTCGTCACGCACGAGGCCTGCGATCATCATCGAACCACCGGAAGGCAGTTCCACCGTCGTATCGGCCAGGCGCTTGCGTAACGACAAAGCGTTCATCCCGGGGCTCGTGACGCCGCTAGAGAAGGACGCCGAGCCCTCGGTCGTCGGCTCGGAGACGGCGGTCCTGACTTTCAGGCTGATGCGGCCGGGTGAGAGCACAACCGGTTGGAACTCGAGCCCGATGCCGTATTCGATCTTTTCGACCGAGAAGGTCTTCAGACCAGTCTGGTTGTCATTGGAGACGTTGGAGGAGACGCCCGTCACCATGTTGTATTCGCCGCCGACCTTGAAGGTCGCCTTCTCGCCGGACACAGCGGTGAGCGTGGGCTCCGCCAGCGTCTTCATGACGCCGGCCGATTCCATGGCATTGATATAGGCCTGGATCGAGGAGGTCCCGACATTGAAGCCTGAATTGGACAGCTGCTTGCCGAGGCCGGTGAAATTGTCGCTGATCGCGCCCCAGGAAATACCGTTGCTGCCGCCGCTGCCGATCATGTTGACGCCGAGCTGCTTCATCACCGAGCGGCTGACTTCGGCGACCGTCACCTTCAGTGTCACCTGATCGTCGCCGATGATCTGCAAGAGATTGACGATCTTGGAGACCCGGCGCTCCTGGTCGGGGTTGTTGATGTCGACGCCGCCATTGACCGATCCGCCGGCGGCGGTCTGCGAATATTGGCCGGTCGTGGCTTCACCGCCCGAGACGAAGATGGTCGCGAGGTCGACGGCGCGCTTGGCGTCGAGCGGCGTGTCCACATTGCCGGTGAGGATCACGTTGTCGTTCAGCAGCTCGACCTTGATCTCCGATGTCGGAAGGAAGCGCTTGAGATAGTCTTCCAGGCCCGCCACGTCGCGTTCCACTGCCAGGTCGAGGCTGGCGATCTGTTCGCCGTTGGGGCCGAAGACGAAGATGTTGGTCTCGCCGACCGCCTTGCCGAACAGATAGATGCGGCGCGCCGTGCGCGTAACCGCATCGGCGACCGCGGGATTGGCGACCAGGATGTCGTAGGCGTCGTTCGGCAAGTCGATGACCACCGACTTGTTCAGACCGAGCTTGACGCGCTGCGTGGCGACCGAGGCCGTCACGCCAGCCGCCCGGTTCGCGGCGTTCGCTTCGACAAGGCCGGGCGCGTTGGTGCTGAGCAGGAACAGGCCGATTGCCGCTGCCGCCATGGCGGGCAGTTTACCGTTTAGCCTCATTTCCTTGCTCCCACTTCGGAAACTTCGCCCGACTTGATCAATCGCACCGTGCCGCGCCGGCCGTTGCCGTTCACGAGATAGTCGGCCTCGCCCAGGTTCTTCTCGTTCGTGTCCGTGATCGGGCGTAGCGCCAGCGTCAGGCGGTCCGCCATCTGCTGCGCCACGGTGATGATCTCCGCCTGCTGCGGCGTCAGCTCCAGCGTCGCGGTCTGGCCGACCCTGGTCTTCTTGCCCTGCTCGTCCTCCTGGATGGTCTGGTCGATAGCCAGGACGCGGATGTTCTTGAGGATGGTCTCGGTGTTGAAGCCGCTGCCGCCGTTGCCGGTGTCTCCGCGGCGGGTCATGATGACGTCGACGAAATCATTGGGCAGGATGAAGCCGCCGGCCGACGTGTCAGCCGATATCGCCGTCGCCACGGCGCGCATGCCGGTCGGCAGGATCGACGACATGAAGCTCTGCCCTTCGCCGACCAGCTTGGAGCGCCGCAGCGGCTCCCCGGTATACATGGCCACGCGCGCCACCGAGCCTTTGAGCTTTTCCACCGCGTCGGGCTCGGCGGCACGGGTGATGAAATTGGCGTTGACGCCGTTAGACGGCCACTGCTCCCAGCTGATGTTGTTGCCGAGCTGGCTGCCCATCGCAACATCGCCGGACAGGACCAGCACGTCCTGTAGCGCTATCGCCGGCTCCTTGGGCGCGTCGGCCGCGACCTGGGCTGGCGGCGCCGTGACCATGTTCTTCGCGACATAACCCGCGCCACCCGCCGCTGCCACCGCCACGCCCAGAATAATCAATCGGGATGCTGGCATTTCGTCCGAACCCTTCGCCTCAAGGCAAACCACCTCGCCAGGCCGGACTTTGCAGCTGCAATCGTCAAAACAAGGTTAATGTAATGCTTACGATCGTGATTAATTTAAGGTTTACTCAAATTGGAAGGAACCGCTTGCCGTTAACGAAAAAGGCGGCCATGCCGCCTCGGGGAATCCGCTTTTCGTTGAAGAAACCTGCTAGGCGGTGAGCCTGTCCAATGCCCAGAGCATCAGAGGCGAATCCGGAAAGGTGATGAGCCCGCCGAGCCCAAGCGCGACGCCATAAGGAACACCTACCCGCTCGTCGGCGAAATGGCGCAGGAAGCGGTTGTGACCGGTATAAGCCGCAAGCGGCGATTTCCGGTAGACCAGAATGGCAATCGTCAGCAGACCACCGATCAATGTCGAGGTCACCAGATAGGCGACGAGGTTGATGTTCAGCCCCATCCAGACGGCCGTTGCCGCCAGAAGCTTGGCATCGCCCCCGCCCATGCCGCCGAGCGCAAACAGACCGAACGTCACCGCCAGCACCATGGCACCGGCCGCGAAATGCCAGCCATAGGTCGCCCAGTCCATTCCGGTCAACGGAGCTACCAGAGCAAACGTCGCCAGGAGCAGCACCGGCACCCGGTTGGCGATGGTCATCGAAAGCGTGTCCGAGATCGCGGCGAACAGCATGCAGAAAGGAAAGACGACGAAGATCACAGCTTCAAGCATCGACGCGGCGCCCGTGGAAAACTCTCGGCCTGCACCCTAGGCATATCCGATTAACGATTGATGAGACGGGACCACTCCTAATCGCCCGCATCATGTAAGAAGGGCCGCCAAAGGGCGGCCCTCTTTCCTAGACAATGATGTTTTCAGTCTATCACGGAGCCGTGCCAGTGTTAACGGCGCCGGCGATGGCGACGAACTTGGCGTTCAGGGCGCCACCGAGCTGGCTGGCGCCGACCATGATGGCGAGCGCGATGAGAGCGGCGATCAGACCGTACTCGATGGCAGTCGCGCCGGATTCGTCCTTTACGAAACGTGCGATGAGATTAGACATTCGAGAGCTCCTACTCCACGTGTTACAGCACTTCCGTCAACTTCTCTTCGCGGTTGATCGGATGCCCAGAATCTAGGGAGAAGCCCTTTCAATCGGCTTAATAAATACCCTTACCGATTCCTTTCCGGAGCCGAACCCGTTGCGTGGTTAACCGTGGCCTAAGCTTCGAAAAGCGGAGCGGCGGTGAGGAAAAAAGGCGGAGATCCGGCGTACCCGCTATATTACTAAAACAGCGCATGCCGCGGGGCATAGCCCTGGAGCGGGCCAATCCTTATCGCGGCCAGCCCGCGCTTAACCGTTGGTTCACCAATCTCGTTCATGTTCCGTTGAACAGTCCGCCCGGAGCGCCTCAATGACCTTGTCGAGATCGCCATTTCCAGCCGCCGTGCTGCTGGCAGTCGCCGCTTTCGTCGTGCCAGCCAAGGCCGGCGCGGGCATCGAGGTTACCATGAACCAGGCGAAGATCGTGAAACTGTCGCGCCCCGCCGACACGATCGTCGTCGGCAATCCGGCAATCGCCGACGCCTCCGTGCAGGATGCCTCGACGGTCGTTCTCACCGGCAAGGGGTTCGGCGTCACCAACCTGGTCGTGCTTGACTCGGACGGCAGCCCGATCATCGACGAGCAGGTGACGGTCGTCCGGCAAGCCGCGTCTTCGGTGCGCATCTACAGGCGCGCCGAAGTTCAGACCATGTCATGCACGCCCTATTGCGAAAGCTCGTACAAGAGCGAGGCCGAGAAAACTTCCGAAGCCGAAATGAACATCAGCCACTGAGGCTGCCACCGGCAACGCTTGGCGACGTTAATGGCAGGTTAAAGGTCACCCGGCGAATTTAACGCTCATCCAAACCGGACCTCAATGGGGTTTTGGCTATATCGGCGCCGACATTGCAAGGGATCGGCAGGAACGGGACATGAGCAGGGATCCGGCACCCGGGAACGGCATCAAGAGCAGGGCAAAGCCCCGGCATGGCTTTTTCAGCGACAAGCGCGGCAGCACCGCCATGGAATTCGCGCTGCTGGCCATGCCGTTCGCGCTGCTCGTCTTCGCCATCCTTGAAAGCTGCATCTCATTCGCCGGCCAGGAAGTGATGGCCAACATCACCGACGATGTCGCGCGCCAGCTCAGGACCGGGCAGCTCAAGAAGGCAGATGTCACGCAAGACTCGATCAAGCAGCTGATCTGCACGAAGATGTCGATCATCGTCACGAGCAACTGCTCCGACAACCTGCTGGTGGACCTGCGCGAATATCCGACCTTTGCCGACGCCGCCACGGCCGGCTTCAAGATCGTGAACGGCGACATCGTGCTGACGCAAGGCACGAACTCGACGACGTTCGGAGTATCTCCCGGCCTGGCGGAATCGAAGAACATGCTGCGGGTCTTCTACAAATGGCCGGTGATGACCGATTTCCTGGCCAAGCAGATGGCCAATCTGAACGACAGCAAGACGCTGCATTTCGCATCGGTGACCTGGCAGAACGAACCATTCGACGACTGAGATTGCAGCCGGCTGAGACCACGGCGGCGTTGGGGGTAAGATATGTATCGTGCGGGGGCACACCGGGGATTTTCGGCCATTGTGGCGGGGGCAAAGCGGTTTTGCAGCGACCGTCGCGGCGTCGCGGCAATCGAGTTCGCGTTCATCGTGCCGGTGCTCCTCATCCTGTATTTCATCACGATGGAAGCCTCGCAGGCAATCGAGACCAGCAAGAAGGTCAGCCGCATCGGCAGCATGGTGGCGGATCTCGTCACACAGCAGACGACGGTCAAGAAAGCCGATCTCGATGCGATCATGAAGATCGGTACTTCGACGCTGCAGCCCTACAACCGCTCCGCGCCGTCGATCATCATTACCGGGATCCAGATCACCGACGAGACAACGCCCAAGGTGCAGGTGGCCTGGTCGCGCAAGCTTGTGGGCACCACCTACAGCGCCGACGCGGCGACGGGCAGCACCACCACCGTGCCGTCGACGCTGAATATCCGCGGCACTTTCCTCGTCCGGGTGGAAAGCGATCTCGCCTATAAGCCGATCATCGCCTGGTCGGCCGACAATTCGAAGACGCTTGGATTGACCTCGGCCTTCAACAACATATCGATGGGCGAAACCTATTATTTGAGGCCTCGCCGCGGCCCCACGGTCCCTTGCAGCGACTGCTGAAAGCTATTCCTTGCCGGCCGATTGCCATCGCACGACGGCCAGGGCCGTCACGTAGTCTTTGGCTACGGCGAGCTCGAACCCACCGGAATGCCTCGATTCCAGAAGGTCGTAGACGTCCGGCGTCAGCGACTTGAGATTGGTCAGGAAAACAGTCAGCCGGCGCTTGGCTTCGGCATCGAGATCGCTGCGAACCGCATGAGGGCCATATCGCAGCGGACTCGAGGTCCATAACACCCGAAGCGATGTCTTAGGCATGCCGGCGGCCTCGAGCCGCATGATCGTACCGCCGGTATCGGTGGGCTGGCCATCGGCGCCAACGGGGTCCCAGCCGAACAGGCCATCGGCTTCGCCGTGGCCGAGCATCGCCTCGGCCGCGGTGGCCGAAGGGGCGCGCGCCAGGAAAGGTGAATCTTGCGCGATCTTCACGCCTTCGCCGGCGAGCCCGGTCAGCGGCAGCAGCGAACCGCCGACATTGTCGGCGGGCGCGATCGCGATCCGATGCGCGGCCATGGACGCGAGGTCCGGCACCTTGCCGTCGCGCGTCACCAGCACGGAACGGATGCCGACGGCCCCATCGGCATCGACAGGCGCCACCAGAGGCTCGACACAGCCGCAGCGCTCGGAGGCAGCGGCATAGGCGAGCGCCGAATAGACCGCATACTGGACGCGGCCGCTCGCCTGCGCCTCGATCAGCGCCGCATAGTCGCGGGCAACCACGAACTCCACCTTCATGCCGAGCGCGTTCGTGTAAGCATCCGTCAGGCGCGCCAGGCCGGGAACGGTATTGGCGTCTCCGGGTTCGGCGAGGATGCCTATGCGAAACGTGCCGATGTCGTCGCGCCAGTCGGCGCGCGCCGGCGAGGCGGCAGAAAACATCGCGAGAGCGGCCGCGCACGCCCTCAAAGCCCGGCCTGTCGCAGATCTTGCGCTCTTGCCCATCCTTGCCGCACTCCCGCCGACGCCGCGCCCGATCGCCGGACTATGGCGCCAAGCCGTGTGCGGTTTGGTTTCCGATTTGCCAACGCCGCCGGGGAACCTTATGTCTGGCTGCTCAGACTGGCAACGATGGCACCCTATGGCGCGGGCTTTCCTGTTCGTTCTCGATTCCTTCGGCATCGGCGGAGCGGCCGACGCCGAGCGCTACGGCGATGCCGGCGCCGACACGTTCGGGCATATCGCACGGGCCTGCGCCGAGGGCCGCGCGGATCGTCAAGGCTTGCGTCAGGGACCGCTCGCGGTGCCCAATATGGTGTCGCTCGGGCTTGCGCGGGCGGCACGGACGGCGACCGGGCTGAAGCTCGACGTCGACATGCCGTTGCTTGCCTCGTCCTTCCATGGCGCCGCCCAGGAGGTCTCGAGCGGCAAGGACACGCCGTCTGGCCACTGGGAAATCGCCGGCCTGCCGGTGCGTTTCGACTGGGGTTATTTTCCCGATACCGTGCCGGCCTTCCCGGCCGAGCTGACCGAGGCGATCATCCGCGAAGGCAAGGTGCCTGGCATCCTCGGCAATTGCCATGCGCCCGGAACCGGGATCATCGAGCGCTTCGGCGAGGAGCACATCCGCACCGGCAAGCCGATCTGCTATACATCGGTCGATTCCGTGCTGCAGATCGCCGCGCACGAGACGCATTTCGGCCTGGAAAGACTGTACGAGCTCTGCCTGACGGTGCGCCGGCTGGTCGATCCGCTCAAGATCGGGCGGGTGATCGCGCGGCCCTTCATAGGCGAGACGCCGGCCAGCTTCCAGCGCACGCACAACCGCCGCGACTATGCCGTGCCGCCGCCGGAGCCGACCCTCCTCGACCGGCTTACGGAGCGCGGCAGCAAGGTCATCGCCGTCGGCAAGATCGGCGATATCTTCGCCCATCGCGGCATCTCGGAAGTGCGCAAGGCAGGCGGCAACATGGCGATGTTCGACAAGGCGCTCGGCGCCATGAACGACACCGGCGACGGCGATCTGATCTTTGCCAATTTCGTCGATTTCGACACCGACTTCGGCCACCGGCGTGACGTCGCCGGCTATGCCGGAGCGCTCGAGGCCTTCGACCGCCGGCTGCCGGAGGCGCTGTCGCGCATCAGGCCGGGCGACCTGCTCATCCTCACAGCCGACCACGGCAATGATCCGACCTGGCGCGGCACCGACCATACGCGCGAACGCGTCCCGGTGATCGGCATCGCGCCGGGGCTGGAGGGCGGCGGCATCGGGCTGAGGCCGACCTTCGCCGACATCGGCGAAACCGTCGCGGATCATCTTGGCCTGGCGCCCGGCCGTCACGGGACATCCTTCCTCGCAACGATAGGCGGCCATGCCCGAACTGCCTGAAGTCGAAACCGTCCGGCGCGGACTGCAGCCGGTTCTGGAGGGAGCGCGGCTGGTCAAGGTCGAGGCGCGCAGGCCCGACCTTCGCTTTCCCTTTCCCGAGCGCTTTTCGGAGCGGCTGACCGGCAAGATCGTGACGGCGCTTGGCCGGCGCGCCAAATATCTGACAATGCATATCGAGGACGGCCCGGTGCTGATCTGTCATCTCGGCATGTCGGGATCGTTCCGGATCGAAACCGCCGGGAGCGGCGACATCCCCGGCAGCTTCCATCACGAGCGCTCGAAGAACGGCGCGCACGACCATGTCGTCTTCGATGTTCACTCGCCGAAGGGCGAGCGGTCGCGCGTCATCTTCAACGACCCGCGCCGTTTCGGCTTCATGCTGTTTGCCGAAGGGGCGCCGGACACACATCCGATGCTGGCGGGGCTCGGCATCGAGCCTACCGGCAATGCGCTTGACGGTCCGCTGCTCGCCTCTCTGCTCGAAGGCCGCAGGTCGCCGCTCAAGGCTGCCCTGCTCGACCAGCGGGTGATCGCCGGGCTCGGCAATATATATGTGTCGGAGGCGCTTTGGCGCGCCGGCCTGTCGCCGCTGCGCGCAGCAGGCACGCTCGCCGGTTCCGGCAAGAAGACAAAAGAGCAATGCGAACGCCTGGCCGAGGCGATCCGCTCGGTCATCGCCGATGCGATCGCCGCAGGCGGATCCTCGTTGCGCGACTATGTCCAGGCGGACGGGTCGCTTGGCTATTTCCAGCATTCCTTCGCGGTCTACGACCGCGAGGGAGAGCCCTGCCCGAAACCGGGCTGCAGCGGCCATATCAAGCGCATCGTGCAAAGCGGCCGCTCGACCTTCTATTGCCGGACCTGTCAGCGGTGAGCTAGACCGGTCTCGTCAATCGAAGCGAGGAGACGATGCCATGACCTATGAAACCATTCTCGTGGAGACGCGTGGCAAGGTCGGGCTGATCACGCTGAACCGGCCGAAGGCGCTCAATGCACTGAATTCGCAAGTGCTGGCCGAGATCGTGGCGGCGGTGAATGAATTCGGCGCCGACAACAACATCGGCGCAATGGTTCTCACAGGCTCTGAAAAAGCCTTCGCGGCCGGCGCCGACATCAAGGAAATGCAGGCCGTTTCCTTTGTGGACGCCTACACACAGGACTTCTTCGTCGGCTGGGAAGAATTCACCCGCGCACGCAAGCCCATCATCGCGGCGGTGGCCGGCTACGCGCTCGGCGGCGGCTGCGAGCTCGCCATGATGTGCGATTTCATCATCGCTGCCGACAATGCCAGATTCGGCCAACCCGAAATTACGCTCGGCGTCATGCCGGGCATGGGCGGATCGCAGCGGCTGACCCGTTTCGTCGGCAAGTCGAAAGCGATGGACATGTGCCTGACAGGACGGATGATGGACGCCGCCGAGGCCGAGCGCTGCGGACTGGTGTCGCGGGTGGTGCCGGCCGGCGAACTGGTCGAGGAAGCGCTGAAGGCGGCGGCGAAGATCGCCGAGTTTTCACTGCCGTCGGTGATGATGACCAAGGAAGCAGTCAACCGCTCTTATGAGACGACGCTTGCCGAAGGGCTGCGCTTCGAGCGCCGCCTGTTTCATTCGCTGTTCGCGCTCGACGACCAGAAGGAAGGCATGGCCGCCTTCGTCGAGAAGCGGAAGCCGAACTTCGCTAACCGCTGAAGCGCGTCGCGCGGAAAGGAGTGACGCCGGCAAAAACACCGCGAAGCAGCGTTGACGCGCCGGAAAAGCTGAACTATAAGCCGCACCAACCGAGGCGGCCTTGTGGCTGCCCGTTTGTTTTTTGCGCCCTGCGGCACCCCGCTGGCGCCCACCAGATCAGAAGAGAGGCATCATGGCCAATACGTCTTCGGCCAAAAAGGCAACGCGCAAGATCGCCCGCCGCGCGGCGATCAACAAGAACCGCCGGTCGCGCGTCCGCACCTATGTCCGCAAGGTCGAAGAGGCGCTTGCCGCCGGAGACAAGGCCGCGGCGCTGGAAGCCTTCAAGGTCGCGGAGCCGGAATTGATGCGCGCTGCCACCAAGGGCGTCATTCACAAGAACACGGCGTCCCGCAAGGTCTCGCGCCTCGCCCAGCGGGTCAAGGTGCTGTCGGCCTGACCGACTTCCATTTGGAACCGTTATCTTTGAACCCGGCCGCACAGGCCGGGTTTTTTCGTTTGCCGGCAAGTACTTAAAAAGAACGCCCGGATAACGATGCCCGGACCGGATTTCAAAGTTGCGAATGTTTTGCCGGCATATACATAACCGCTGATATCGGCGCCTACCGGATGCGGGCAATGTCTTAAATTAGCCTGCCACAAATTCCGTATACTTTTCAAAAGCTTACAGACGGTCATCCACAGCTTGTTCAACTCGCCGGGGAGCGGCGGGGGACAAGTAGCTGTCAAGAGAATTATTTCAGAAAATTTCGTAACGGGCGGCCTTTTTCATATTCGCCGGAAAAGGGTTTGAATCACAATGGCTTTGTCAAAACACGCACCGGCGATACCCACTTCGAACACGTCTCCGCTAACCAGATTCGTTAAAAATCGGTTAGACGTGGCCTTGCCCTATCCACAGCGATTTCGGTAATGTCCATCCATCGAAGGGACGGGCACTCGCCCTTGACCCAGCCTGAATCGGCCAGCAAAAAGTGGCGGAATTCATGACGTGGAGCAATTCCGCGCGTGGCTTGGTTTGTCTCTTCGGTGGGTAGGGGACTGGCGTAATTGTAACATAGCAGGTCAACGTCGCGCCGGCGTTTTCGCCGGAGGATGTTGTATTGCCCTGACGTGTTCAAGCCGGCTTGCGAGAGCCGGCATTGGTCCCTTGCGCATCGTTGCTACGATATCGCCGGCGGCGGCGATGGAGGCGCAGCGAAAAACGTCGCTGGACCCAGGGTGCAGGAGGCGCACTCCCGGCGAAAAAAGGGTACGAGAAGACAAGGAACGCGAACATGCAGAGCGGCATCGAACGGGAGATAGCGAGCGAACTCCCATTCCCTACAACTTTCGTCGGAGGGGACGATATGACGGCATCCAGCGTCGCTGAACAGAAGTTCGAGCGGGTCAAGGCCCAGCTGAAGGCGCGTCTGGGAGCCGAGGTCTATTCGAGCTGGTTCGGCCGCATGAAGGTTGCCGAGGCTTCGCGCGGCATTGTTCGTATCTCGGTGCCCACGGCCTTCCTGCGCTCGTGGATCAACGGCCACTATCTCGATCTTATCGCCGAACTGTGGAGGCATGAGGATCCCGATCTTCTCAAGATCGAGATCGTCGTGCGGACCGCGACGCGCCAAGGCCGCAACAATGTCGAGCCGGAGATCGCGCCGGCGCGCAAGATGACCAAGCAGACGCAGACCGCGCTCTCCGCCGGCACCGCGAGCGCCGCCCGCGTGGAACGTACGCCCGCGCCTCGCCAGGGCGCGCCGGTGGAGACCGAATTCCGGCACAATGTGCTGGGGTCGCCGCTCGACCCGCGCTACACTTTCGCCTCCTTCATCGAAGGGCCCTCGAACCGGGTGGCCTTCGCGGCGGCCAAGGCGGTGGCGGAATCGCAGTCGAGCGCGGTGCGCTTCAACCCGCTCTTCCTTCACGCGACCGTCGGGCTGGGCAAGACGCATCTTTTGCAGGCGATCGCGGCGGAATCGCTGCGCCACAATCCGAAGTCACGCGTCGTCTATCTGACGGCGGAATATTTCATGTGGCGCTTCGCCACTGCGATCCGCGACAACAATGCGCTCACCCTCAAGGAGCAGCTGCGCGACATCGACCTGCTGATCATCGACGACATGCAATTCCTGCAGGGCAAGTCGATCCAGCATGAGTTCTGCCACCTGATCAACATGCTGCTCGACAGCGCCAAGCAGGTGGTGGTGGCCGCCGACAGGCCGCCGTCGGAATTGGAATCGCTGGAGCCGCGCGTGCGCTCGCGCCTCAATGGCGGCGTGGCGCTCGAAATGTCGGCGCCGGACTTCGCCATGCGCCTCGGCATGCTGAAGCTGCGCCTTGCCACCGCCAAGATCGACGATGCCTCGCTCGAGATCTCAGACGAGATCCTCGATCACGTCGCCCGCACGGTGACGGGCAGCGGGCGCGAACTCGAAGGCGCCTTCAACCAGCTTCTGTTCCGCCAGTCCTTCGAGCCGCAGATCACCATCGACCGCATCGATGAGATCCTCGGCCACATCTACCGCTCGGGCGAGCCGAAGCGAGTGCGCATCGAGGACATCCAGCGCATCGTGGCGCGCCACTACAACGTATCGAAGACGGAGCTGCTCTCCAATCGGCGCACGCGCACCATCGTCAAGCCGCGGCAGGTGGCGATGTATCTGTCGAAGGTGATGACGCCGCGCTCGCTGCCGGAAATCGGGCGGCGTTTCGGCGGCCGCGACCACACGACGGTGCTGCACGCCGTGCGCAAGATCGAGGACCTTTCCGGTGCCGACAACACGCTGGCGCAGGAACTCGAGCTGCTCAGGAGGCTGATCAACGAGCAGGCCTGAGCAATCCGGCAACGCCAAAGCGCGTCGCGTCGGAACGGATTCGAGCGACGCGCTTTAAGTCTTGGTTTTCCGGGTCGTGTATACCGGGCCGGGCGCTTCGCCGGCTTTATCCCCAGAAAGCCCGCGCAACCGGCCGGAACCGGTGCCACGGGCTTGCGCTTGCAGGCTTTTTACTGTCAGCTTACACAGATTCTGAGCTTTTCGGAGCTACGCGGGATGCCGCTCCCCGGTGACCCGCTCATTCATTGAAGCGAGCCTGTTTCGTCATGCGTGTTATCCTGGAACGGTCCAACCTCCTGAAGTCCCTCAACCACGTTCACCGCGTGGTGGAGCGGCGCAACACTATACCGATCCTGTCGAATGTGCTGCTCAGCGCTGAAGGCGGCAGCCTCGAGATGAAAGCGACCGACCTCGACCTCGAAGTGACGGAGGCCACGCCCGCCAAGGTCGAGCGCGGCGGCGCCACGACGGTCCCGGCACATCTGCTCTACGACATCGTGCGCAAGCTCGCCGACGGCGCCGAGGTGATGCTGAAGACCGACGAGGACGGCAATGCGATGACGGTCACGTCGGGCCGCTCCAGCTTCCGCCTGCAGTGCCTGCCGCAGTCCGATTTCCCGGAGCTTTCGGCCGGTTCGTTCTCACACATCTTCCGGCTCGACTCGGTGGCGCTCAAAGGACTGATCGAGAAGACCCAGTTCGCGATCTCAACTGAAGAGACGCGCTACTATCTCAACGGCATTTTCCTGCACACGGTGGAAGTAGGCGGCAAGCTGAAACTGCGCTCGGTCGCCACCGACGGGCACCGCCTGGCGCGCGCCGAGATCGACGCGCCGGCAGGCTCCGAAGGCATGCCGGGCATCATCATTCCGCGCAAGACGGTGAGTGAGCTGCAAAAGCTGGTCGACGACCCGGACGTGGCGGTGACCACCGAACTGTCCGACACTAAGATCCGCTTCACCATCGGCAGTGTCATCCTGACCTCGAAGCTGATCGACGGCACCTTCCCCGACTATCAGCGGGTGATCCCGACCGGCAACGACAAGAAGCTGATCATCGACCGCCAGAGCTTCGCCGCCGCCGTCGACCGCGTCTCGACGATTTCGTCCGAGCGCGGCCGGGCGGTGAAAATGTCGATCAATGACGGCCAGCTCACGCTCGCCGTCAACAATCCGGATTCAGGCAGCGCCACCGAGGAGCTGGCGGCCGACTACTCGTCCGACCCGATCGAGATCGGCTTCAACGCCAAATATCTGCTCGATGTCGCGGCCCAGCTCACCGGCTCGGAGGCGAAGTTCATGCTGGCGGATGCCGGATCGCCGACGCTCATCCACGACATGGCCGACGAGACCGCGCTCTACGTACTGATGCCGATGCGGGTGTAGGCTTTGTCTCTTTGTTGACGCAATTCCGGACGGAAAACCGCTATGCACTTTTCCTGGAATTGCTCTAGCGGGCCTCACATGTCGCCGTGACCGAGGATAGCAAACAGCTTCGGCAGCAAAGCTATATAAGTAAGTTAACACTTACCAATTTCCGCAACTATGCGGGGCTTTTGCTTGAGCTCCAACCTGGTGCCGTGGTGCTGTCAGGCGACAATGGCGCCGGCAAGACCAATCTGCTTGAAGCCATCTCGCTGCTGACGCCGGGACGCGGGCTGCGCCGCGCACCCTATGCCGACGTGGCGCGCGAGGGCGGCGATGGCGGCTTTGCCTTGCATGCCCGGATCGAGGGGCCGGAAGGCCAGGTCGAAATCGGCACCGGCATCTCCGGCGGCGACGGTGCGGGAGAAGGCGGCAGACGCGTGCGCATCAACGGCGCGCCGGCGAAGTCGGCCGAGGATATGCTGGAATGGCTGAGGGTTGTCTGGCTGACGCCGGCAATGGACGGGCTGTTTCCAGGACCGGCCGCCGACCGCCGCCGCTTTCTCGACCGGCTTGTGCTGGCGATCGACCCCGGCCATGGGCAGCGGGCGCTGGATTATGAAAAGGCGATGCGCGGCCGTAACCGTTTGCTTACGGAAGGCTCGCGAGACAGCGGCTGGTTCGATGCGATCGAGACCCAAATGGCCGAAACCGGAGTGGCGATCGCCGCGGCGCGGGCGGAACTGGTGCGCCTGCTCGCCGCCATGATCGACAGGTTGCCCGGCAGCGGCCCGTTCCCGCAGGCCGACATCAGCCTCTCCGGCGAATTGGAGAGCGAGATCGCCGTCACGCCGGCGGTCGATGTCGAGGAGCGGTTCCGCGCGGCACTTGCCGATGGCCGCGAGCGCGACCGCGCCGCGGGCCGCACGCTGGATGGTCCGCACCGGTCGGACCTCGTGGTCCGCCACCGGCCGAAGTCGATGCCGGCCGAACTCTGCTCGACCGGCGAGCAGAAGGCGCTTCTGGTCGGCATCGTGCTGTCGCATGCGAGGCTGACCGGCGAGATGTCGGGGCTGACGCCGATCCTGCTGCTCGACGAGATCGCCGCGCACCTGGACAGCGGACGGCGCGCGGCGCTGTTCTCCATCCTCGAGGAACTGAACTGCCAGGCCTTCATGACCGGCACCGATGCGGCGCTGTTTTCCAGCCTAGCCGGACGCGCCCAGTTCCTGACGGTCGACCACGGGAGCGTCGGACCAACCGGCTAAACACTTGAAGGAGGCAACGGGCGCCAGCGCCTGCCCTTCGGGACAAGGCTTCGCCTTGCCCGTACTTTCCTGCGGGACAAGGCTTTGCCTTGCCCGTACATGACAAGGCTCTGCACCAGCTATAAGGTCCGCCCATGACGAATGCCGCCCTCAACGACGAAGAGCTCGAACGCTATGCCCGCCACATCGTGCTGCCCGAAATCGGCGGCGCCGGCCAGCAGAAGCTGAAGCGGGCGCGGGTGCTGGTGATCGGCGCCGGCGGGCTCGGCGCTCCGGTGCTGGAATATCTTGCTGCCGCCGGCGTCGGCACGCTCGGCATCGTCGACGACGACGATGTCTCGCTGTCCAACCTGCAGCGGCAGGTGATCCATGGCAGCGACACGATCGGCATGGCAAAGACCGACAGCGCCTCGGCGGCGATCATGCGCATCAACCCCAATGTCGCGGTTGAACTGCATCGCCTACGGCTGACGGCGCAAAACGCCCCTGCCCTCGTCGCTGGCTACGATGTCATCGTCGACGGCTCCGACAATTTCGCGACACGCTATGCGCTGGCCGATGCATGCGCCCAGGAAAAGAAGCCTCTGGTCACCGCAGCCGTCGGCCGCTTCGACGGCTCGGTGACGGTGCTGAAGCCATATGAGACCGGCGCCGACGGCAAGCGCAATCCAAGCTACCGCGACCTTTTCCCGGAAGCGCCGCCCGAAGGGCTGGTGCCGTCCTGCGCCGTTGCCGGCATCGTCGGCGCGCTGACGGGCGTCATCGGCACGCTGGAGGCGATGGAGACGATCAAGCTGATCGCCGGCATCGGCGAGCCGCTGGTCGGCCGGCTGCTGCTTTATGACGGACTCACCGCCCGCTTCGACACCGTCCGCTACAAGGCAGTCTGAACCGATGGACCAGTTGGCAACAACCCTTGTCACCGAACTTCCGCCGGACTTCGCGCAATGGGACGAATTGCTGGCGCTGATCCTGCGCGCCTTCGCCTATATGGACGGCGTCATCGACCCGCCGTCCTCGGCGCATCTGCTGACACCGGAAAGCCTCAGGCGCAAGGCGGGGCAGGAGACGGGGTTCCTGGCAGTGGAGAACGGCCCGATCGTCGGCTGCATCTTCGCGCTGGAGAGGGAGAGGGATTTCTATGTCGGCAAGCTTGCCGTCGAGCCCGGCCTTCAGGGTCGGGGCATAGGCGGGCGGCTGATGCAGGCCGTCGAGGATCTTGCTCGCCGGCGCGGCAAGCAGGCCATCGAGCTGCAGACGCGCATCGAGCTGACAGCGAACCATGCCGCCTTCGCCCGGCTCGGCTTTCGCGAGGCAGGGCGCACGGCGCATGAGGGTTACGACCGGCCGACCTCGATCACCATGCGCAAGGTGCTGTCTTGAGCCTCGTGCTCAGCCCGCAAGAACAAGCGATCGCCGCCGGCAGCGACGGCGCCGCCATGGCAATGCGCATCGTCGCCGAGAGTGCGCGGCTGCTCGGTGCTCCGCGGCTTATCCCAATCGCCTCGGCGCATATCGACGGCGCGCTCTATCACGGCGATTCCGGCACGCTGTTCGCCGAGCGGCTGGTCGAGGGCGGCGCCAGAGTCACGGTGCGCGCGACGCTCAATGTCGGAGCGCTCGACCTGATGGGCTGCTCGCGCATCCGCCTGGAGGAGCCGCAGCGCGGCATGGCGCGGCGGATGATGGAGGCCTATCGCGAGCTCGGCTGCGAGCAGAGCTGGACCTGCGCGCCCTATCAGGCCGGGCACAGACCAGCGAAGGGCAGCGATGTCGCCTGGGGCGAATCCAATGCCGTGGTGTTCTGCAATTCGGTGCTGGGCGCGCGCACGAACCGTTATGGCGATTTCCTCGACATTGCCTGCGCCATCACCGGCCGGGCGCCGGATTATGGCCTGCATCGCCCGGAGAACCGCAGAGCGCGGCTGATATTCGACGTCTCCGGCCTTTCGCCTTCCTTCCTCGCTTCCGAGATCGCCTGGCCGGTGCTGGGCAGCCTCTATGGCCGCGAGGTCGGCGATGCGGTCGGTGTGGTCACGGGCATTACCAATTATCCTGGCGAGGACGCGCTGAAGGCCTTCGGCGCTGCGGCGGCATCGTCCGGCGCGGTCGGGCTCTTCCACATTGCCGGAGTGACGCCCGAGGCTTCCGAGGTCGAAACTATCCTGGCGGAGCCGGGACCGGGGGCGGTGGTCCGTGTCACGCCGCAGATGGTGGCGAAGGCGCGCGCCGACCTGTCGACCGCCGCAACGGCCGAGACGATCGATGCGGTGGCGATCGGCAGCCCGCATCTGTCCTCAGCCGAATTCGACATGCTGGAGCGGCTGATCGCCGGAAGACGGCTTGCCGTGCCGATCTATGCCTGCACCGGCCGTCATGTGCTTGGCTTGCTGGAACAGGACGGGCGGCGGAAGCGGCTCGAAGCAAGCGGCGTCGTCATCGTCGCCGACACCTGCGTGGTGGTGACGCCGATCATGCCGGAGCTGGCAGGCGGCGTGCTGATGACCAATTCGGGCAAATTCGCGCATTACGCCCCCGGCAACACCGGCTATGCGGTGCTCTACGCCTCGCTCGCCGACTGCGTCGAAAGCGCGGTCGCCGGCAAGCCGCGCTTCACGGATATCGCCGCATGAGCGCCGCCGCCGAAATCCTGGTGCCGGGCAAGGCCGGTAAAGGCGAAGCGCTGGTGCTGACGGCGCCGATCAGCTTCTGGGGCGGCGTCGACCCTCAGAGCGGCCGCATCGCCGACGTGCGCCATCCGCAGCATGGCGAGGCGATTTCCGGCCGCGTGCTGTTCCTGCCGGGCACGATCGGCTCGTCATCGGCTTCGGCCGTGCTGATGGAGCTGGTCCACAACGGCCGCGCGCCGGCCGCACTCGTGTTGCACGAACCGGACGCCATCCTGCTGCTCGGGCTGATCGTCGCCCGGGAAATGGGCTGGGAGACGCCGGTGGCGGTGCGGCTTGGGCGCGGCGCGTTCGACAGCTATCGCGGAACCAGCGTGAACGTCGCCGAAGACGGCACTCTTACCGTCGCCGCCTGATCAACCGCTTTAAGTCTTTGTATTCACGCATGTCGTTTTCCCAAAACCGCTGGACACTTTTGGGCGACATGCGTCAGGTCCTGAGCGGCAGCACGCGGTCCGGCGGGCGGTGGCCGTCGAAGAAGGCGCGAATGTTGATGATCACCTTCTCGCCCATGTCGATGCGGCCTTCGAGCGTGGCCGAGCCCATATGGGGCAGAAGAACGACCTTGCCCTTGTGGGCGAGCCGCAACAGCTTGCTGTTCAGCGCCGGCTCATGCTCGTAGACGTCGAGGCCGGCGCCGGCGATCTTGCCGTCCTGGATCAGCTTGACCAGCGATTCCTCATCGATGATGTCGCCGCGCGCGGTGTTGACGATGTAAGCCGTGGGCTGCATCAGCGCCAGGCGCCGGGCGGACAAGAGATGGAAGGTCGCCGGCGTCGACGGGCAGTTGACCGAGATGATGTCCATGCGGGCGAGCATCTGGTCGAGGCTTTCCCAGTAGGTCGCTTCCAGCTCGTCCTCGACCGCCGGCAGCACGCGATGGCGATTGTGGTAGTGGATGGAGAGGCCAAACGCCTTGGCACGCCTGGCGACCGCCGTGCCGATGCGGCCCATGCCGACGATGCCGAGCCGCTTGCCCCAGATGCGGCGGCCGAGCATCCAGGTCGGCGACCAGCCGGCCCATTTCTTCTCGCCGGTGAGCACATTGGCGCCTTCGGTGAGCCGCCGCGGCACGGCAAGCATCAGCGCCATGGTCATGTCGGCGGTGTCTTCGGTGAGCACATTCGGCGTGTTGGTGACGGTGATTCCCTTCTTGGCCGCCGCCGCGACGTCGATCTTGTCGACGCCATTGCCGAAATTGGCGATCAGCTTCAGGTTCTCGCCGGCCTGGGCGATCAGCGCGGCATCGATATGGTCGGTGATGGTCGGGACGAGAACGTCGGCTTCCTTGACCGCCGCGACCAGCTCAGGCTGGGTCATCGGCCGGTCCTCGACGTTGAGACGCGCATCGAACAGCTCGCGCATGCGTGTCTCGACCGGATCGGGCAGCTTGCGCGTGATGACGACGAGGGGCCGTTTTTTGCCTGCCATTGTATCCCCGAAGCTTCCTCGAAACCGATCTCGTTGAGACCTCTTTAACCAAGACAGGCGAAACTTATAGCCAGTCGCGGCATCAGCCCACTCCTGTAACAAGCAGTGCCGCCGAAGACAAAGAAAAAGGGGCGCTCATCCCGACGGACCGGCGCCGAAAGGAATGAAGGTGTCTGGTTTCGCGTCGCTTCGCCTGGCTTTCAGCGCAGCCGTCCTCGGCGCTTTGCTTTGCGTGCCACAGGCATCCGCGCAGAGCGCGGCAGCGCCCGCACAAACGGTGACGCTCGGGCCGAGCGGGCTACCGCTGCCGCGTTTCGTCAGCCTTAAACCGGCCCGGGTCAACGCGCGCGTCGGCCCCGGCGCCAATTATTCGGTCAACTGGATGTACATGAAGGCCGGGCTGCCGATGGAAGTGATCCAGGAATTCGACACCTGGCGCCGCGTGCGCGATGCCGACGGATCAGAGGGCTGGATCAACCAGTCGCTGCTTTCGGGCCGCCGCACGGCAATCGTCGCGCCCTGGCAGCGCGGCAAGGGCGGCCGAATCAATCTGCTCGACGAGCCCGACAAGGATGCGGGCGTCGTCGCCATCGTCGAGCCAGGAGTGATAGGCTCGATCAAGAAATGCGACGGCCAGTGGTGCGAAATGACCTTCGAGGGCCATACCGGCTGGATGGCCCAGTCCCAGGTCTGGGGCGCCTATCCCGGCGAAAAGTTCAAGAATTGATCCTGGCCCGGTCGCGTCCGATGCGACCGAGATGCGTGTCCTGAAAACCTGTGGGCAGTTTCAGACCGTAGCCTAGGGAGCGGTCGATGGCTATGTGGGCGATCCAGATCAGCGCCACCGCTGTCGTGACCGGACCGGCAAACAGGATGCCTACAAGCGCAAGCGCGATCGGGGCTATCAGGATGTGCAGGGCGTTGTAGGCCACCGCACCGATCCGCGGGCCGGCGAGGTATCCGAGCATCGACAGGTCCGGCGCCAGGATGAGCAGCGCAAACAGCCACCAGGAGATGCCGATCATCTTGTAAAAGAGCATGGCCGCCACCGCGGCTGCGCCCCATTCAAGCCGGACTGCCAGATCGACAGGTCTCATCGCGGGCGGATCAGCCGCGGCGCTTCGGGCGCAGCCTCACCACGATGTCGACGTTGGCGATTTCCATGCCTTCCGGGGGCTCCGGCAGGTTGGAGACGCTCACCGGGCCGCTGGCGATATCGAAGATGCGGTTCTCGCCCTCGACGTAGAAGTGGTGATGATCGGAGGTGTTGGTGTCGAAATAGGTCTTCGACCCTTCGACCGCGAGGATGCGCAGCAGGCCGGCCTGGGTGAACTGATGCAGCGCATTGTAGACGGTCGCCAGCGAAACCGGCACGCCGGCGGCAATCGCCTCTTCGTGCAGCTCCTCGGCCGAGAGATGCCGGTCGCCCTTGGCGAAAAGCAGATCGGCCAGCGCGATGCGCTGACGCGTCGGCCTCAGGCCGGCTTCGCGAACCCGCTTGTCCACAGCAACATTTTCCTTCCGGCAGCCCGAATCCATCTATCCCGTCGAAGCTCGTGGCTCAGCCCCCTAAACAGGTCCAGAGCGGCAAAAAGACGTCAATGCCAAAAACTGGACACCTCCCGACATATATTCTGTCGCCCAAATGCGATCAATAGCGCGCATTGACCCAGGCAGGCGCACGGGTTAAGCGCAAACGCCGGTTTCCGGGCGCAAACAGAGTGTGTTAGGAAACCAAGGACATGGGCGCCCTGCCGCCCGGAACGAGAACGGGGACGGAGTTAATGGCGGGTCAAAAGTCCAGCTACGATTACGAGGAACTGCTTGCCTGCGCCCGCGGCGAGCTGTTCGGACCCGGAAACGCCCAGCTGCCCTATCCGCCGATGCTGATGTTCGACCGGATCACCGAGATCCGCGAGACCGGCGGCGCCTTCGACAAGGGCTTCATCCGCGCCGAATTCGACATCAAGCCGGATCTATGGTTCTTCGCCTGTCATTTCATCGGCAACCCGATCATGCCGGGCTGCCTCGGCCTCGACGCCATGTGGCAGTTGACCGGCTTCTACCTCGGCTGGCTCGGCGAGCCGGGCAAGGGCATGGCGCTGTCGACCGGTGAGGTGAAGTTCAAAGGCATGGTGACGCCGTCGGTCAAGAAGGTCGAATACGGCGTCGACTTCAAGCGCGTGATGCGCGGCCGCCTTGTGCTCGGCATCGCCGATGGCTGGCTCAAGGCGGACGGCGAACCCATATACGCGGCAACGGATCTGAAAGTCGGCCTGTCCAAGCAGTCGGCCGCCTGATCGTTTTTCGCCACGGCTCCGTGTCCGACAGATGCGCAAGGACGCCGCAGTAGTTTATTTTGCGTATGATCGAAGGCGAAAACCGACTAGGTTTCCGCCGGAATACGCCGGAAGGAGTTGCGAATGAGACGTGTCGTAGTGACAGGCCTCGGCATTGTGTCGTCGATCGGCAACAACGCCAATGAAGTGCAGGCCTCGCTTTACGATGCCAAGTCCGGCATCAGCTTTTCCAATTCCTTCGCCGAGCACGGCTTCCGCTGCCAGGTGTGGGGTGCGCCGACGCTCGACCCGTCGCCGATGATCGACCGCCGCGCCATGCGCTTCCTGAGCCAGGGCGCTGCCTGGAACCATGTCGCCATGGATCAGGCGATCGCGGATGCCGGCCTCGGCGAAAGCGACATCACCAATGAGCGGACCGGCATTGTCATGGGCTCCGGCGGGCCGTCGACCAGGACCATCGTCGAAGCCGCCGAAACCACGCTCAAGAACGGCAGCCCGAAGCGCATCGGCCCGTTCGCCGTGCCGAAGGCGATGTCGTCGACGGCTTCGGCCACTTTGGCCACCTGGTTCAAGATCCACGGCGTCAACTACTCGATCTCGTCGGCCTGCTCGACCTCGGCGCATTGCATCGGCAACGCCTACGAGCTGATCCAGTGGGGTAAGCAGGATATGATGTTTGCCGGCGGCCATGAGGATCTCGACTGGACGATGTCGGACCTGTTCGATGCCATGGGCGCCATGTCGTCGAAATTCAATGACAAGGCATCGACCGCTTCCCGCGCCTATGACGTGAACCGCGACGGCTTCGTCATCGCCGGCGGCGCGGGCGTGCTGGTGCTGGAGGAGCTGGAGCACGCCAAGGCGCGCGGCGCCAAGATCTATGCCGAGATCGTCGGCTACGGCGCGACCTCCGACGGCTACGACATGGTCGCTCCTTCGGGAGAAGGCGCGGTGCGCTGCATGCGGCAGGCGCTTGCCACAGTGTCTTCGCCGGTCGACTACATCAACACCCACGGCACTTCGACGCCGGTCGGCGATTCCAAGGAAATGGGTGCCATCCGCGAGGTGTTCGGCGACAAGATGCCGTTCATCACCTCGACGAAGTCCCTCACCGGCCATTCGCTGGGCGCCGCCGGTGTCCAGGAATCAATCTACTCGATCCTGATGATGCAGGGCGGCTTCATCGGCGAGAGCGCCCATATCGAGGAGCTCGATCCGGAGTTCGAGGGCATGCCGATCGTGCGCAAGCGCATCGACAACGCCAGGATCGACACCGTTTTGTCCAATTCCTTCGGCTTCGGTGGCACCAACGCAACGCTGATTTTCCAGCGCTTTTCCGCATAAGGATTGCCGGACATGGACGGGCTGATGAAGGGCAAGCGCGGGCTTGTCATGGGGGTTGCCAACGATCATTCGATCGCCTGGGGCATCGCCAAAAAATTGTCCGAGCATGGAGCGGAACTGGCCTTCACCTACCAGGGCGATGCCTTCGGCCGGCGGGTCAAGCCGCTTGCCGAGAAGCTTGGCGCCTCGCTGGTCGTGCCGTGCGACGTCGAGGACAGCGCCTCTGTCACCGCCACCTTCGAAACACTCCGCGAGGCCTGGGGCGGACTGGATTTCGTGGTCCACGCCATCGGCTTTTCCGACAAGAACGAGCTCAAGGGCCTCTACGCCGACACCAGCCGCGACAACTTCGTCCGCACCATGGTGATCTCCTGCTATTCCTTCACCGAGGTCGCCCGCAATGCCGCCGCGCTGATGACGAATGGCGGCTCGATGATCACCCTGACCTATGCCGGGTCGGTGCGTGTCATGCCGAACTACAATGTCATGGGTGTCGCCAAGGCCGGGCTAGAGGCCAGCGTGCGCTATCTCGCCAACGACTACGGCCCGCGCGGCATCCGGGTGAACGGCATCTCGGCAGGTCCGGTGCGGACGCTCGCCGGCTCCGGCGTTTCCGACGCACGCCATATGTTTTCCTATCAGCAGCGCAATTCGCCGCTGCGGCGCACGGTGACCATCGACGAGGTCGGTGGCTCGGCGCTCTACCTGCTCTCCGATCTGTCTTCGGGGGTCACCGGCGAGATCCACTATGTCGATAGCGGCTACCACATCGTCTCCATGCCGACGCTCGATGAGCTGAAGCAGAACGACGGCGGCCGCGAATAATTCGCTAACGAAAAAGCTCTTTCCAGTAAAATTGAGCGCATCGGCGGAAACCCATTTTAAGGAGATTTCCGCTAGGAGGTCCTGTAGTACAGGGACCTTGCATGCGTGCAGTCAGCAACCCGAAGCGAACACCGCTGTTCCGGCTGATCACCGTCGCCAGCTCGGGCATGGGCAGTTTTATCCTCGGACTCTGGGGCCTCCAGCTCGGTCTCGGCGGCGGTCTGGGCGGCTTGCCGGCGGAAACGGTAGGGGGTGTCGTCGCCGCGCTCTGCGCCCTTTCAGCCGGTGGCGCCGCGCTCTCCTTCTTCGCGGGCGTCGATGAATCGGCCGACTACGTCTTCAAGGAAACGCATTTCGACAAGCTGACCGGCGCGCTGTCGCGCCAGGCGATTGTCGGAAAGGTCGCCGCGGCTGCAGCGGAAACGGTCGAGACCGGCGAACCGGTCTACCTGATCGATATAGACATCGACCGCTTCAAGCAGATCAACGACGCCATTGGCTACAGCCATGGCGACGAGCTGATCCGCGCCTTCACCAGAAGGCTGAGGGAGAGCATGCCGCAGGATGCGGTGATCGGGCGCATCGGCGCCGGCGAATTCGCCGTGCTCCTGCCGGACCGCGAGATCCGGGGATCGCTTGAACGGTTCCTCGAAACGCTGATCAACCAGATGACGGAGCCCTACCAGCTCCAGACGCACCTGCAGTCCGTCAGTATGTCGGTCGGCATCGTGGCGATGCCGAAGGACGGCGTCGACCCGGTGCTCGTCATGCGCCGCTCGAATCTGGCGCTGCAGAATGCGCGCGCAAGCGGCATCGGCAACTGGTCGGTCTTCCATGCCGATATGGGACGGGTGGCGGACTACCGGCAATGGATCGAATCCGAGCTGAAAACCGCCTTCGACCGCGGCGACTTCCATCTCCACTACCAGCCGCAATTCGATCTGCCGAGCGGCCGCGTGATCGGTTACGAGGCATTGATCCGCTGGAAGCACCCGGAACGCGGTATGATCGCGCCGATGGAATTCATTCCGATCGCCGAGGAAACCGGCATGATCAATCCGATCGGCGAATGGGTGCTGCGCAAGGCCTGCAGCGACGCCCAATATCTGCCGGAGGATTGCTTCGTCGCCGTCAACATCTCGCCGGTCCAGTTCATGACCAAGGACTTCGTCGGCATCGTGCGCGAGGCCATGGCATCGACCGGCATCAAGCCGTCGCGGCTGGAGCTCGAAGTCACCGAGACGGCGATGATGCAGGACCGTAATCGCGCGGCCGTCATACTGCGGCAGCTCGCCGACATGGGCATCTCGGTGGCTGTCGACGATTTCGGCACCGGCTATTCCAATCTGAGCTATCTGATCGATTTCTCGTTCGGCAAGCTCAAGATCGACCGCTCCTTTGTCAGCCGTATCGATACCGATTCCAGCTCGGGCGCGGTGGTGTCCACGATCGTCGGCCTGTCGCGGGCGCTCGGCGTTGGCATCATCGCCGAAGGCGTCGAGACCGAGAGCCAGGCAACGCTGCTCCGAGCGGCCGGCTGCGAAGTGGTGCAAGGCTATCTGTTCGGCCGGCCGGCGCCGCTCAAGATCGAGCTCGGCCAGGCAAGCCCAGTCCACGCCACGCGCGAGCCGGCACGCCTCGTCAGCCTGCAATAATCGCCTCAGCGACGAGCCGAAAGCACCTTGAACATGCCGTCGCGGGCTATCTCGGCATGGCTGGAAAAGGCAGCCGCCAGCACCTGTTCGTAAGGCAGCTGCCGATTGGCGACCATGAACAGCCGCCCTCCGGGCTTCAGCGCCTTCGACGCGACACGGATGATGCCGGCGCCGATACCGGGCTCCGCCGCCCGGCCGCTATGAAAGGGCGGGTTCATGACGATCGCGTCGTAGCGCCTCTCGACCGTCTCGGTCAGCAGGTCCGTCCAGAAGAAGCGCGGCTCCATGGGGGCACGGACATTGAGCCTGGCCGCCTCCAGGGCTTCGAAATCGGCTTCGTAGAGATCGAGGCCGGAGAGCCTCGTCGAGCGCACCGCCACTTCCGCCGCCAGATAGCCCCAGCCGGCGCAGAAATCGGCGACGTTGCCACTGAGATCATTGGGCAGGTTCGCGGCGAGCAGCTTGGAGCCGGTATCGATCCGGTCGAACGAAAACATGCCCGGCGCGGTGCGGAAGCGACCTTCGACGACCAGATCGGGATTGGCAGCACGAAGCGCCTGCCCTGCCTCGGCGCCGGCCCGGCGGAACCAGAAGGCGACGCCGTGATGTTTCGGCAGGCTGGCCTCGAGCGGCACCAGCGCGTTAATCCGTTTGCGGAGGCTGTCGATGCCGTCGTCCTTGCCGCCGGCAACGACGATCAACCCGCCCGGCAGGGTACGCTCAAGGGCTTCGGCGATGCGCAGCTCGTTCTGGCCGCGATGCCGGCCGGCAAGCACGAGGGCTGCGTCATAGCCTGAACCTTCCGCCCTAGGCGTGACGGTGTTGCCGGCTGCCTGCAGGGCGCGAAAATGCGGCCGAAAGCCTTGCACGAGATGCAGCGCCGCATCGAAGCCGCCGGGCAAATGGAAACCAGGCTCAGCGCCCAGGAACAGGACGCGGGCGTTCTTTCGCTGCAAAGGCAGCGCCTCGGCCTCGAACGGATGAAACAGCGTTTTCAGCGGCTCCGCGGCCATTCGCATAACTCTCCAAACAAAAACGGGCGCGACCTCGCGGCGCGCCCGTTTCAGCTATCCGATCAGGCCAATCAGGCGGCGTCTTCCTCGCCTTCCGGCTTCTTCTTCTCCTGGACGATCTCCTTGCCGGTCGCCTGGTCGACGACCTTCATCGACAGGCGAACCTTGCCGCGCTCGTCGAAGCCCATCAGCTTGACCCAGACCTTGTCGCCTTCCTTGACGACGTCCGAGGTCTTGGCGACGCGCTCATTGGCGAGCTGCGAGATGTGCACGAGACCGTCGCGTGGGCCGAAGAAGTTGACGAAGGCGCCGAAGTCGGCCGTCTTGACGACGGTGCCCTCGTAGATCTCGCCGACTTCCGGCTCGGCAACGATGGTATGGATCCACTTGCGCGCCGCCTCGATCTCCTTGGCGTTGGACGAAGCGATCTTGACCGTGCCGTCGTCCTCGATGTTGATCTTGGCGCCGGTCTTCTCGACGATCTCGCGGATCACCTTGCCGCCGGAGCCGATCACGTCGCGGATCTTGTCGGTCGGGATGTGCATGACCTCGATGCGCGGGGCGAACTCGCCGAGCTCGGCGCGCGAAGAAGAGATGGCGTGCGCCATCTCGCCGAGGATGTGCAGGCGGCCTTCCTTGGCCTGGCCGAGCGCGATGCCCATGATCTCCTCGGTGATGCCATCGATCTTGATGTCCATCTGCAGCGAGGTGACGCCGTTGGCGGTGCCGGCGACCTTGAAGTCCATGTCGCCGAGATGGTCCTCGTCGCCGAGGATGTCGGAGAGCACCGCGAAGCGCTCGCCTTCCTTGATCAGGCCCATGGCGATGCCGGCCACCGGCTTGGCGATCGGCACGCCGGCATCCATCAGCGCCAGCGAAGTACCGCAGACGGTCGCCATCGAGGACGAGCCGTTGGACTCGGTGATCTCCGAGACGACGCGCAGCGTGTAGGGGAACTGGTCCGCCGAAGGCAGCATCGGGTGGATCGCGCGCCAGGCAAGCTTGCCGTGGCCGATTTCGCGGCGGCCCGGCGAGCCCATGCGGCCGGTTTCACCAACCGAATAGGGCGGGAAGTTGTAGTGGAGAAGGAACTTCTCCTTGTACATACCGGTGAGCGAATCGACGAACTGCTCATCCTCGCCGGTGCCGAGCGTGGCCACGACCAGAGCCTGCGTCTCCCCGCGGGTAAACAGCGCCGAGCCATGGGTGCGCGGCAGCACACCGACCTCGGAGATGATCTTGCGCACGGTCTTGAGGTCACGGCCGTCGATGCGCGAGCCGGTGTCGAGGATGTTCCAGCGCACGACCTTGGCCTGGAGTTCCTTGAAGACGGTTGCGATCTGCTCGGAGGAATATTTCGGCTCCTCGCCTTCGGCCGGTGCGAATGCGGCCTTGACCTTCGCCTTGACGGCGTCGACAGCGGCATAGCGGGCCTGCTTCTCGGTGATCTTGTAGGCTTCGCGAAGCTCGTCGCCGACGATCTTCAGCATCTCGCCTTCGAGCTCGGAATAATCCGGCGCGGTGAAGTCGCGCGGATCCTTGGCGGCGACCTCGGCCAGCTTGATGATCGCGTCGATCACCGGCTGGAAGCTCTTGTGGCCGAACATGACGGCGCCGAGCATCAGGTCCTCGCTGAGCTCCTTGGCCTCGGATTCGACCATCAGCACGGCGTCGGCGGTGCCGGCGACGACGAGGTCGAGCTTGGATTCCTCCATCTCGTCGATATGCGGGTTGAGCACATATTCGCCGTTGATGTAGCCGACGCGGGCGGCGCCGATCGGGCCCATGAACGGCACGCCGGAGAGCGTCAGCGCGGCCGAGGTGGCGACGATCGACAGGATGTCCGGATCGTTTTCAAGATCGTGCTGGACGACGGTGACGACGATCTGCGTGTCGTTCTTGTAGCCGTCGGCGAAAAGCGGGCGGATCGGGCGGTCGATCAGGCGGGAAACCAGGGTTTCCTTCTCGCTCGGACGGCCCTCGCGCTTGAAATAGCCGCCCGGGATCTTGCCGGCGGCATAGGTCTTTTCCTGGTAGTTGACGGTGAGCGGGAAGAAATCGAGGCCGGGCTTCGGCTCCTTCATCGAAACGACGGTGGCGAGAACCACGGTCTCGCCGTAGGTGGCGAGCACCGCGCCGTCAGCCTGGCGGGCAATCTTGCCGGTTTCCAGGATGAGCGGACGGCCGCCCCACTCGATTTCCACTTTGTGATGATTGAACATTTCTTGTCCTTCATATGCGGAAAGGACCGCGCCGTCTCCACGGTCGCGGGCATCCCTTCCTGGCTTCCTTCGGGCAGCCACGGGCAAGACAACGGGAAGCTCGGCAGGTCCGGCATACTGCCGAGCGAGCATCCTGCAATCCTGCCCCATGACCGTCCATGGGCGGTTCCGAATGGCCCTCTGCACTTCCGGAACCGGGTCTGGCCGACCGCTCGGCCGGCCTTGCGCATGACGCCGGAAACCCTGTTTCCGGAAGGCGCCGCGCGCGAATTCAAATTTCCTTCTTCGGCACCGGGGCACCGGACCATCCGATGCGCCAATGCGCGACCGGCGGGCCCTCCGGAGAGAGCCCGCCGGTCAATTCGTCAGCGACGCAGACCGAGCTTGTCGATTAGCGTCTGGTAGCGCGCGTCGTCCTTGCGCTTGAGGTAATCAAGCAGGCTGCGGCGCTGGGAAACGAGAGCAAGCAGACCACGGCGGGAATGGTTGTCCTTCTTGTGGTCCTTGAAGTGCTCCGTCAGGTTCTTGATGCGCTCGGAAAGGATGGCAACCTGGACTTCCGGGGAACCGGTATCGCCCTTGGCGGTCGCGAATTCGGCCATCAATTCCTTCTTGCGCTCGGCAGTAATCGACATCGTGTTTTTCCTTATCTGTTCGAGGAAACGGGACGCCCACGGCCGGGATGTCGTCCAGCGGGGGCCGGTGCAAGCAACGCGTCAAGGCGCGAAGCTGCGGCGCATATAGTGCAATTCCCGGCAAAACACCAGCCCAAATGTCAAGCCGGCTTGTCGCAGGTCCTGCCGCCAAAACAAAGGTTTGCGGGAGGCTATAGCCACTTCTTCCATTTGAAGAAAGCGATCAGTCCGACGGCAATAATTGCCATGAACAACAGGGCCGCCGGATAGCCGTAATAGGTTTTCAGCTCAGGCATGTTCCAGGGCGAGCTTTCCGGCTCGAAGTTCATGCCCCAGACGCCGACCAGAAAAGTGAGCGGCATGAAGATCACCGAGACGATCGTCAGATAGGAAATGACGTCGTTGGTGCGCGCCTGGGTCAGCGACAGATGCATCTCGATCAGTCCGGTCAGCATGTCGCGCTGGTTCTCGACCAGCTCGATCAGCCGCAGCGAATGGTCGAGCGTGTCGTTGAAGAAGATCTTGGTCTCGGCCTTCACGAAGGTCACATCGTTGCGGATCAGCGTCGCCAGCGTATCGCGCATCGGCCACAGCGCGCCTTTCAGCACGTTGGCGGCGCGCCGCAACTCGTGCAGCTGCCGCATCTGATGCTTGTGCGGCGTGTTGAGCATCTGGTCCTCGATGCCGTCGACCAGTTCGCTCGCCGCCTCGATCGGCGGGAAATAGCTGTCGGCGATGGCATCGATCAGCGCGTAGGCGAGATAGTCGGCGCCGCGCGAGCGCAGGCGGTTGGGCATGGCCGCCGCGATGCGCTTGCGCACGGGATCGAACGGGTCGCCCTCGCGCTCCTGGAATGTGACGACGAAATTCCTGCCGAAGAATACGGCAATCTGCTCGTAGCGATGGGCGGTGACATCGTCGATCATGCGCATGACGACGAAGGCGTGATCCTCGAAGAAATCCACCTTCGGCCGCTGGCCGCTGTTGACGACATCCTCCAGCGCCAGCGGGTGCAGGTTGAAGATCCGCCCGATCTCCTCGATCAGCTGGATGTTGGCAAGCCCCGTGCAGTCCAGCCAGACGACCGGCCAGCGGTCGTAATGGGTGTTGAGCTCGTCGATGCTGGCATTGTCGATGGTCTTGAATTTTTCGGGCGAGATCAGCGTCAGCCTGAGCTCGCTGCGCCGCGCCGCCGGATCGGCGATCAGCGTGCCGGGCGAAGCACCAACCGGCGGCCGGCGGATCTTCAGCGGCGCGCGTTTCCCGACGCTATCACCCTTTGCCATGGGTTTCTCCGGCGCAAACGTAAGAGCAGTTCAGCGGTCCCGAACTGCTCTAACCATCTGTTTTCACGCAATTCCGGATGGAAGACCGTTACACACTTTTCCTGGAATCGCAGCGACCGAAACTATCCGAGCGCCGTTACCCGGCAAAGACCCGTTTGGGCTTGAACATGCCCTGCTCGATGGCGCCGATGGCAATGAGCTTGCCGCGCGCGGTGGCGCACGCCTCCTCGGCCTCGACCGGCGCATCGCGGCCGCGAATGATGACGGGGTTGCCGAGGCGGATCCTGGTCGCAGCGTCGTCGCTGACCGCCACCTGCGGCAAGCAGTCGAGCGCAACGGCGGTATCGACCAGCAGCGCGTCGATGGCGCTGAAATCGACCGGCGCCTCGGCCTCATCCGAATTCTCGCCGTTCCCGCCGAAGCGGGCCGCTTCGAGCTCGGCGACGGTGACGAAATCGTCCGCCGTGAACGGCTCGACCTCGACGCGGCGCAGCTCGGCGATGTGGCCGAAGCAGCCGAGATCGCGGCCCATGTCGCGCGCCAGTGAGCGCACATAGGTGCCCTTGCCGCATTCGACCTCGAAGACGCTGCGCTCGCCGCTGTGCTCGACGAGATCGAGGCGTCCGATCTCGATCTCGCGGGCGGGGATGTCGACCGTCTCGCCGTCGCGAGCGAGGTCGTAGGCACGCTCGCCGGCGATCTTGATGGCCGAGAATTGCGGCGGCGTCTGCATGATGATGCCGGTGTATTTTGGCAGCAGCGCCCTCACCTCGGCCTCGGCCGGGCGCCGGTCGGAGCTGTTCGTCACCGGGCCTTCGAGGTCGTCGGTCGAGCGTTCCTCGCCCCAGGCGACGGTGAAGCGGTAGATCTTGGCGCCGTCCTGCACGTAAAGCACGGTCTTGGTCGCCTCGCCGAGCGCGATGGGCAGCATGCCGGATGCCAACGGATCGAGCGTGCCGGCATGGCCGGCCTTCTCCGCCTGGAACAGCCATTTGATCTTGGAGACAGCCTCGGTCGAGCCCATGCCGACCGGCTTGTCCAGCACCACCCAGCCGGAAACCGGCCGGCCCTTCTTCTTGCCGCGACGCGCCACTTATTCCTCGTCCTTGTCGTCTTTGTTCTCGTCGCCGTTCCGGTCATCGGGGCCGAGATCGCGCGCAACTTCGGGCGATTTCAGCAACTCGTTGATCCTGGCGAAATTGTCGAAGGAAGTATCGAGCCGGAAGCGGAGCTCCGGCATGTACTTCATCTGCCTGAGCGCGCCTGTGATGCGGCCGCGGACGAATCTGGCGTGCTTGTTGAGCGCACCGACCACGGCGTCGGCGTCGCCGACGCCAAGCGGCGAAACGAAAGCGGTGGCGATCTTGAGATCGGGCGACATGCGCACCTCGGACACCGAGACGACGGTGTTCTCGATCACCGGATCGATGATCTCGCCGCGCTGCAGCGTTTCGGACAGCGCATGGCGCACTTGCTCGCCGACGCGCAGCATGCGCTGGGAGGGGCCTGATGTTGTCGAACGGGGCATTTTCTTCAGTCCTGAAATCGTGAAGCGCGGGATGGGACCGCGCCACATGTCTCAAATACAAAATAAGGATTTCGAGCGGCAGCCTTTCGGCCGCCGCCCGGTCATCCCGGCAAGTATATCCGAATTTAGAGCGTCCTGCTCACCATCTCGACGCGGAAGCACTCGATGACGTCGCCGACACGCATATCTTCGTAGTTCTGGAAGGCCATGCCGCATTCCTGGCCGCCCGGCACTTCCGAGACCTCGTCCTTGAAGCGCTTGAGCGTCTTCAGCGTGCCTTCGTGGACAACGACGTTGTCGCGGATCAGGCGCACGCCCGCGCCACGCTCGACCTTGCCTTCGGTGACACGGCAGCCGGCGATCTTGCCGACCTTCGAGATGTCGAAGATCTCGAGGATCTCGGCATTGCCGATGAAGGTCTCGCGCCGCTCCGGCGAGAGCATGCCGGAAAGCGCCGCCTTCACGTCATCGACGAGATTGTAGATGATCGAATAGTAGCGGATCTCGATGCCCGCGGCGGCCGCGGCCGTGCGCGCCTGCGCATTGGCGCGGACGTTGAAGCCGATGATCGCCGCCCCCGAGGTCTCGGCGAGCGAGACGTCGGTTTCGGTGATGCCGCCGGCGCCCGAATGGACGATGCGGGCGCGCACCTCGTCGTTGCCGAGCTTTTCGAGCGCGGCATTGATCGCCTCGATCGAGCCCTGCACGTCGCCCTTGATGACCAGCGGGAATTCCTTCAGCCCGCTCGTCTGCAACTGCGACATCATCTGCTCGAGCGAGCCGCGCTGGCCGGCATGCTTGGCCACCGCCTTCTCGCGCGCCAGGCGCTGGCGGTACTCGGTGATCTCACGCGCACGCGCCTCGTTGTTGACGACGGCGAAGCGGTCGCCCGCCTGCGGCGTGCCCTGGAGGCCGAGCACCTCGACCGGCATTGCCGGCGGCGCTTCGGGCACATGTTCGCTGCGATCGTTGACGAGCGCGCGGACACGGCCCCATTCGTTGCCGGCGACGAGGATGTCGCCGGGCATCAGCGTGCCGGTCTGCACCAGAACCGTGGCGACCGGACCGCGACCCCTGTCGAGCTTGGCCTCGATGACCGCGCCTTCGGCGGTACGGTCCGGATTGGCCTTGAGGTCGAGGATTTCGGCCTGCAGCAGGATCGCCTCGAGTAGCTTGTCGATGTTGGTGCCCTTGGTCGCCGACACTTCGACGTCCAGCACCTCGCCGCCCATCGATTCGACGAACACTTCATGGCGCAAGAGTTCCGCCCGCACCTTCTGCGGATCGGCGTCGCGCTTGTCGATCTTGTTGATCGCCACGATGATCGGCACACCGGCTGCCTTGGCGTGGTTGATCGATTCGATCGTCTGCGGCATCACGCTGTCGTCGGCCGCCACCACCAGCACGGCGATGTCGGTGACCTGGGCGCCGCGGGCGCGCATGGCCGTGAAGGCGGCGTGGCCAGGCGTGTCGATGAAGGTGATCTTCTGACCGTTCTTCTCGACCTGGTAGGCGCCGATGTGCTGGGTGATGCCGCCGGCCTCGCCGGAGACGACATTGGCGTTGCGGATTGCATCGAGCAGCGAGGTCTTGCCGTGGTCGACATGGCCCATGATGGTCACGACAGGCGGACGCGACACCAGGTCTTCCGGACGGTCGGCGATGTTGAACAGGCCTTCCTCGATGTCGGATTCGGCAACGCGGCGGACCGTATGGCCGAATTCGGAAGCGACCAGCTCAGCCGTGTCGGCGTCGATCACGTCGCCCGGCTTCATCATCTGGCCCTGCTTCATGAAGAACTTGACCACGTCCACGGCGCGCTCGGACATGCGCTGCGCCAGCTCCTGGATGGTGATGGTTTCCGGCAGGATCACTTCGCGCATCACTTTCTCGCGCGGCTCGTTGTGCATCGCGCGCTTGAACTTTTCCTGGCGGCGGCGCATCGACGACAGCGAGCGGCCGCGCGCTTCCTCGTCGGAAAGCGCCGAATTCAGCGTCAGCTTGCCGCGGCGGCGGTCCTCCTCGCCCTTGGTGGGCTTGGCCGGACGCGCCACTTCGGGCGTGGCGAGGCGTCGGGCCGGCGCACCGGCACCACCGCCACCGCCGGCACGCCTCGGCTTGACCTCCTCGTCGTCGTCGGCCGTGGCGACATCGGCGGCCACCGGGGCACGGCGGCGGGCCTCTTCCTCGGCACGACGGCGCGACTCGGCCTCAGCCTGGAGGCGGGCCTCTTCCTCGGCCTGACGGCGTGCGGATTCCTCACGCTCGCGCTTGCGGCGCTCTTCTTCCTCGGCGCGGCGCTTGGCCTCTTCCTGGGCGCGCTGGCGGTCCTCGATCTCACGGGCCTTGGAGCCTTCGAGCGCCCTGCGGCGCGCTTCCATCTCGCCACGCGACAATTCGTTCAGCACCATGCCGGAGCGTTCCGGCTGCGGGGGCAGCGCCTTCGGCGCTTCCTGCACGGCGGGTGCGGCCGGAGCTGCGACCTTCGGCGTGAAGACGGACGGCGCCACCGGCTCCGGCTTGTCGCCGTGCAGCGAGAACTTGCGCTTCTTGGTCTCGACCACGACCGACTTGGTGCGGCCGTGCGAGAAATTCTGGCGCACGGTGCCCTGCTCGAGGCCAGGGCGCTTCAGCGTCAAGGTCTTCTTCGGAGTAACGCTCAACGTCTTGTCGTCGCCCGATTTCGTATCGCTCATTCCATATCCTCTGCGGCATCATCTTCGTCAGCAACGGCCGCAAGCATTGCCAAATCGTCCGGGGTTCCGCCCCGATAACGGTCGAGCGCAACCATGCGCTTCTGAACCGCCTTACCCGCATCCTGCGCGAGGACGGCAGCATGTATCACATTTGTACCCCCCAATGCCAAGCTCAACTCGGCTTCGGGGAAAAGTTTGTAGGCAGGGATGGCGGGGCCGCCGAGATGAACGGTTGCCCGCCGCGCCTGACTGATCTTGCGCACACCGTCGTTAGAGGCCTCGGTCGCGTGCAGCACGAGAAGCGCCTGCCCGTCGCGCACCGCAGCCTCCACCTTGGCGGCGCCTAGAACGACCGCTCCGGCCTTGCGAGCAAGACCCAACATGCCCAGGGCGGATCTGGAAAGCAGCCCGTCGACCATGTCGCCGAGACCGGCGGGAACGGTGACCTGCGCCTTGAAGGCGCGGGCAAACAGGTTCTTCGCCGCTGCCTTGTCGATATGTAGGCGATCAGCGGTGACCCAGCAACCGCGGCCAGGCAGATTTCTCTTGATGTCCGGAACGACGACCGAATCCGGGCCGACGACAAAGCGGATCAGTTCATCCGCTTCGGCCTGCCTGCGCGTGACGATGCAGGTGCGATCGTTCATCTCGTCCACGGGCTTTGCGATGCGCGTTCACCTCACGCACCGACGGTTTCGCCGGCCGCGGCTTCCTCAGCGGTCAGTTCCTCCTCGGTAATCCAGCCGGCTTTCTTGCGAGCGGCCAGCACCATCTGCTCGGCATCGGCGCGCGAGACGCCGTGATCGGCAAGCACGCCGGGATAGACCTTGGTCTCGCCGTCCTTGCGCTCCTTCCAGCCGATCAGGTCATCGGCCGCGTAGCCGGCGAAGTCCTCGATCGTCTTCACGCCGTCCTCGCCGAGCGTCACCATCATGGCCGTGGTGATGCCGGGAATCTCGCGCAGCTCGTCCTTGACGCCGAGCGCCTTGCGCTTCTCATCGTGCTCGGCCTCGATCTTCTCCAGATATTCGCGGGCGCGCGACTGGATTTCCGACGCGGTATCCTCGTCGAAGCCGTCGATCGAAGAGATCTCGCCCGAGTCGACATAGGCGACTTCCTCGACGCTGGTGAAGCCTTCCGAAGCAAGCACCTGGCCGACCATCTCGTCGACATCGAGGGCTTCCATGAAGAGGGCCGAACGCTCGACGAATTCCTTCTGGCGGCGCTCGCTCTCTTCCTGTTCGGTCAGGATGTCGATGTCCCAGCCAGTGAGCTGCGAGGCAAGACGCACGTTCTGGCCGCGGCGGCCGATGGCCAGCGACAGCTGGTCGTCCGGCACCACCACCTCGATGCGCTCGGCATCCTCGTCCAGCACCACCTTGGCGACTTCCGCCGGCTGCAGCGCGTTGACGATGAACGAGGCGGCCGAAGGCGACCACGGAATGATGTCGATTTTCTCGCCCTGCAATTCGCCGACCACCGCCTGGACGCGGCTGCCGCGCATGCCGACGCAGGCGCCGACCGGATCGATCGAGGAATCGCGCGAGATGACGGCGATCTTGGCGCGCGAACCCGGATCGCGGGCGACCGACTTGATCTCGATGATCCCGTCGTAGATTTCCGGCACTTCCATGGTGAAGAGCTTGGCCATGAACTGCGGATGGGTGCGCGACAGGAAGATCTGAGGGCCGCGCTGCTCACGGCGCACGTCGTAGACATAGGCGCGGACGCGGTCGCCATATTTGTAGTTCTCGCGCGGGATCAGCTCGTCGCGGCGGATGATCGCCTCGCCACGGCCGAGGTCGACGATGACGTTGCCGTATTCGACGCGCTTGACGGTGCCGTTGACGATCTCGCCGATACGGTCCTTGTATTCGTCGTACTGACGGTCGCGCTCGGCCTCGCGCACCTTCTGGACGATGACCTGCTTGGCCGACTGGGCGGCGATGCGGCCGAAATCCATCGGCGGCAGCTGTTCGGCGATGAAATCGCCGAGCTGGGCATCGGGGTTGCGCTCGCGCGCCGTGGAAAGCGCGATCTGCGTCGCGTAATCCTCGACCTTCTCGACCACTTCCATGAGGCGCTGCAGCTTCATCTCGCCCGTATTGGGGTTGATGTCGGCGCGGATGTTGGTTTCCTGACCGTAACGCGAACGCGCGGCCTTCTGGATCGCGTCGGCCATGGCGGCGATGACGATCTGCTTGTCGATCGACTTTTCACGCGCGACCGCGTCGGCGATCTGCAGCAGTTCGAGCCTGTTGGCGCTTACAACCATTGTCTTTCTCCCGACTTCGCTCCGGGCAAAACGGCCCGAAAGCGCAATCAACTTTCCTATTTGGTTTCGTTTCCTTCGCCGGCGGCGGCGTCTTCCGCTTCGCCCCGGCGTTTCTTTGCTTCCTTGCGGGCCCTGTTGTCCTTCGACAGGGCCTCGCGAATGAGATCGTCGGTCAGCACGAGCCGCGCCTCGGCGATCGCATCATAAGGCACGCGTACCGCCGGCTCTTCGCCATAGGCCGCCTTGTCGCGCTCAAGCAGTATGCCGTCGGCGTCCGCCTCGGCGATCTTGCCCTTGAAGCGCTTGCGGTCGGCGACGAGGACCGATGTCTCGAGCTTGACCAGATGACCGGTCCAGGTGGCGAAATCCGATTTGCGCACCAGCGGCCGGTCGATGCCCGGCGACGACACTTCGAGATGATACGCCTTTTCGATCGGATCTTCGACATCGAGCGCCGGCGACACCGCGCGGCTGACCTCTTCGCAATCCTCGACGGTCATGGTGCCGTCCTCGCGTTCGGCCATGATCTGCAGCGTCAGCCCGTTCTGGCCGGTCAGCTGCACCCGCACGAGGCGGAAGCCGATGGCCTTGAGCATCGGCTGCACGATCAGCGCAATGCGCGCATCGATACCGCTTTCGCGGATGATACGGTCGTCGGCTTCGCTTGCCGTTGCGGTCATCGGATCCCTTCGCTTTGTCGCTCCGCCCGGCAGGTAATAAAAAAGAGCGGGACCGGGTGGACCCACTCTTCGTCATACCGACCAAGAATTTGAGGTTGATATAGACGATCCCGGCCGGCGTTTCAAGCCTGCAGGCAAGGAGCTTGGCGGTGCCTATAGCTGGCGCGGCCATTGCTGGGCTGCGTGCATCACCGTAAGTATCTCGATCTCGCCGCTGACCACCGGTAGGGAATTATGTATGGAATATCAGCTCTCTCGCGTGCCTTTTATGCGGCCAACTCGCCCCATAGCGGGTTGTTCGGCGAGACTATCGGCCGAGGAGACAATTCGGGCAACGACTCGCGCTGCTGCTCCAGGATTTTCCTTTTCGATATAAGCACCGATCTGATCGAGTCGCCGCAAAGCGCGCTGGGTCCACCGGATACGCTTCATCGCCCGAGGCCTGACTTAACGTACTTCGCGATGACCTCGGCCAATTCCTTCTCGCTCGCAAACTCACCTCGATCGGCTTCGCTCACGCCGGCCTCGATTTCAGCAAGCTGCCATTCCTCCCTGGCGACATAATCCTCTATCGCCTGAGCTGCGACATAAGAGCGGGAGCGATCGACTTTCTCAGCCAGGTGGTCGAGTTTGGCCACCGTCTCGTCGGGAAGGCGTACAGTGAAGGCGGTCATGGTCTGTCTCCATTCTGGTTCACTTTGAATGTGATGGAACCAGTTTGGTTCGTGAATTCCATGCATCCACGTCATATAGGCGGCATCGGACCGGCCAACGCTTTAGATAGCGCGACGCGCTTCAAGCCATGCGGGCCTCAAGCTCCGGCCTCAACCTACGTCCGGATAAAGGTCAGATAGGCAGGCCGCCGTCCCTCGCGGAGGGCCTTGGCCTCGTAGCGCGTGCCGGGCCAGCCCGCATAGGGCTGGTGCCAGTCGGCCGCCTCGCTCGCCTGCCAGGCGAAGCCGCCTTGGGCGCGGCAGGCAAGCAGCGTCCAGTTCACATAGCTGTCGATGTCGGAGGCGAAGCGGAATCTGCCGCCCACCTTCAGCACCCGCGCGAACCGGTCGAGATTGACCGGGCCGACGAAGCGGCGCTTCCAGTGCTTCTTCTTCGGCCAGGGATCCGGATAAAGGAGGTCGATGCCGTCGAGCGAGGCCGGCGGCAGCCAGTCGAGCAGGCGCGTAGCATCGTCGTCATAGACTCTCAGATTGGCGAGCGGACGCTTGTCGAGTGCCGCCATCATCTTGGCCATGCCGTTGACGAATGGCTCGACGCCGATGAAGCCGGTCGCCGGAGCCTCTGTCGCGCGATGCAGGAGATGCTCGCCGCCGCCGAAGCCGATCTCGAGCTGAAAGGCTGAAACCTGCGCCTTGAACAGCGTTCCAAGGTCCGCGGGCGCCTCCGCCGTCAGGTCGATCCGGTAGGCGCGCAGGCCGCGTTCAAGCGCCGCGGCCTGCTGCGGGCGAATGGCCTTGCCGTGCCGGCGGCCGAAAAATCCTTCGGTCGCGCGGCTCGGCCTGTCGTTTGGCTCCATGGATGGGCTTGGCGACGCCGTCAGGCGGCAATCGCGTCGGCAACCGCGTCCTTGAGGGCCTTGGCGAGGTCGGTCTTCTCCCAAGAGAAGGAACCGTCTCGGCCGGCCTTGCGGCCGAAATGGCCATAGGACGAGGTTTTCGCGTAGATCGGCCTGTTGAGGTCGAGATGACGGCGGATGCCAGACGGCGACAGGTCCATCACCTGGCGCAGCGCCTGCTCAAGTTTTGCCTCCTCGACCTTGCCGGTGCCGTGCAGGTCGACATAGACCGACAGCGGCTGGGCGACGCCGATGGCGTAGGAGAGCTGGATGGTGCAGCGGTCGGCGAGCCTGGCCGCCACCACATTCTTGGCGAGATAGCGCGCCGCATAGGCAGCCGAACGGTCGACCTTGGTGGTGTCCTTGCCGGAGAAAGCGCCACCGCCATGGGGCGCCGCGCCGCCATAGGTATCGACGATGATCTTGCGGCCGGTGAGGCCGGCATCGCCGTCGGGCCCGCCGATCACGAACTTGCCGGTCGGGTTGATGTACCAGTTGCAGTCGTCGGCGATCTTGAGGTCGCCAAGCGCCTCGCGGATGTAAGGCTCGACGACCTTGCGGACCTTCTTGGAATCCCAGCTCGAATCGAGATGCTGGGTGGAAAGCACGATCTGCGTCACTTCCGCCGCCTTGCCGTTGGCATAGCGCACGGTGACCTGGCTCTTGGCATCCGGGCCGAGCTTGCCGGCCTCGCCATTGCCTTCATGGCGCGCGGCGGCAAGCAATTCGAGGATCTTGTGGCTGTAGTAGATCGGCGCCGGCATCAGGTCCGGCGTCTCTCGGCAGGCGTAGCCGAACATAATGCCCTGGTCGCCGGCACCTTCCTCGCCCTGGCGGTCGGCGGCATTGTCGACGCCCTGGCCGATATCCGGCGACTGGCCGTGCAGCAGCACCTCGATCTTGGCCGTCTTCCAGTGGAAGCCCGCCTGCTCGTAGCCGATCTCGCGGATCGCCTTGCGGGCAACAGACTTGAACTTTGCCGGATTGACGACCGGGTGGCCCGCCGCATCCATGAGGATGTCGCCGGCCTTGTCCTTCTTCAGGAGCGTTTCGGGAACCCTGACCTCGCCGGCGATGATGACGCGGTTGGTGGTGGCCAGCGTCTCGCAGGCGACGCGCACCTTCCACGGGTCCATGCCCGTCTTCCTGGCTTCGCGATAGACGAGATCGACGATCTCGTCGGAGATACGGTCACAGACTTTGTCGGGATGGCCCTCGGAGACGGATTCCGAAGTGAAGAGATAATTCTGCCGCGTCACGGGTGTCCCCTCTTGAAAAGATCGGCAGTCTGCCGATTTTGGCGCGCCACGTGTTAGCGGTGCCGGGCGCCCCTCGTCAAGCGGCGCGTCGGATCTGGCATGAATGTCGGCACAAGCGGCTTGTGCCACCGGCAGGGCTGCCGCCGGAGGCATGAGCCCGGAATTACTCGGCTTCGTCCGGCGAAAGGGACTTCACAAGATCGATGATCCTGCGCCGCACCTTGACGTCGGGAATCTTGACGAAGGCACGATTGAGTTGAAGTCCCTCCGGACTGCCGCAGAATTCGATGGCGAACGCCATCGAGGCATCCTCGGCGAATCCCCGATTGCCGGCCCCGGCCTCCTGACCCGGAGCATCCTCGAAGAAGAAGGCGACGGGCACGCTCAGGATGGAGGCTATCGCCTGCAGACGGCTGGCGCCGACCCTGTTCGTCCCCTTTTCGTACTTCTGGATCTGTTGAAACGTGATGCCGAGATTTTCACCAAGCTTTTCCTGGCTCATTCCAAGCATATTGCGACGCAGCCGAATGCGACTCCCGACATGAATATCGATCGGATTCGGCTTCTTCTTGTTTTCTTCTGTCATTTTTTCCTCGCCGAATTTTTCCGGCTTTTTTCTATTTTTCCCGCCCAAACGAAGCCGGAGCCACCTGCCCCAACAGTCCCCTCCAGCCGACTTCGAGAAAATTTTAGGCGTTACAGTATGAGTTTCTAATGTGCCGACTGTCAATTCACCCGTAGCCGCTGCCTTACGTTCAATGTGACGGCGATCAGGGCAAACAGCAACATGATCAGCAATCCGTTAATGCGCCGCTGATCGGCGGACAGCAGGACGCGCCCGGAAACCGGCACATGCGCATCGATGGCGCCGCGCGCGTCGACCGCCAGGGCATCGACAATGCGCCCACGCGAATCGACGACGGCGGAGATGCCGTTGTTGGCCGCGCGCAACAAAGGCAATCCGTTCTCTACCGCGCGAATCTGCGCCTGCCTGAAGTGCTGGTACGGGCCTGGCGTGTCGCCAAACCAGGCGTCGTTGGTGACGTTCACAATAAGTTCAGATGACGCGGCGTCAACCGCGACAAGGTCGGGAAAGATGACCTCGTAGCAGATGAAGGGAACCGCGCTGAGGCCGTTCGGCACCGCGATTGGGTGCCGCTCGTTGCCGGCGGCGAAGTTCATCGGCCCGGCGACGAGCTGGCCTATACCGAAACGCTCGAACAGACCGGCAAAAGGCAGATATTCGCCGAACGGCACCAGATGCACCTTGTCGACGGCATCGACGATCTCGCCCTTGTCGTTGATCGCCACCACGGAATTGTAATAACGGCTGCCGGCGTTCCCTGCGCCGCCCTCCTCGCGCACGACGCCGGCAATCAGCATCTGCCCGTCGCCCAGCATGTCGCCCAGCGCCGTCAGCGCGTCGGGACGCTCCGTGAACAGGAACGGCACGGATGTTTCCGGCCACAGGATCAGTTGCGGCTTGGCGTGGCCCTGCTCCGGCGCCTTTCCCGATATCCCCATCAGCGTGGCGAAGATGCGGTCGCGCACCGAGGCATCCCATTTCTCGCTGAGGTCGACGGCGGGCTGGACGATGCGGACGTCGATCGAGCGGGTGGCCGGCTCGGCCGGCCTTGCAAGCCTGAAATAGCCGAAGCCGACATGGGCCGCGACAAGGATGACCAACAGGGCAAGGCCTAGTCTCAGATGCCGGCGCGCGGCAACAAGCGCGGGAAGCGAAAAGACGAAGACCGCGAGCGCGTTCATGCCGATCATGCCGGTCACCGAAACGCTCTGCATCAGGAGCGGCACCGGCATCGCGGCGTAGCCGACGGCGTTCCACGGAAAGCCGGTGAAGAGGAAGTCGCGCAGCCATTCGGCGAGGCCGAAGCCGAAGGCGAGTGCGGCGATGCGGCCGATGTCGCTGCTCCAGAAGAGCCGCGCCACGACCGTGGCAAAGCCATAGAAGAAGGCGAGCGCCAAGGGGATGCCGACCACGGCGAAGGGCAAGGCCCAGGCAAAGCTGTCGGCCTCGACCAGAAGTGCTTGTCCGATCCACCACAGACCGGCGAGGAAATAGCCGAAGCCGAACCACCAGCCGATGGCGAAGGCCGGCCGAAGGCGGCGCAGCCAGCCGTCGGAGGCTTCAGCGGTGGCGCCGTCGAGCAGCCAGACAAGCACCGGAAACGAGACGAAGCAGACGGCGAAGAAATCGTAGGGCGCCTGAGCGAGGACGGCCAGCGCTCCGGCGGCAAACGCCACCAGCGCCCGCCGCCACCCCCATAGCAGAATAATCCGGCCGGCAAAGCGCTTCATATAGCTTCCCAAGTCGCACGAATCAGGCAGCCAGAGATTTAACAGGCCGCGCCGCCTGCTCCAAACACGGATGATCGCAGCCTAGTTCACGGTCGCGCTATCGATGCCAACCCTCGATCCTCAGACCGCTCAGCCGCTCGGCTTCTTCTCGTGATACCACACGCAAGGTCTGGGTGAAGGTCCAGATATGACCTTCGGGATCGCGGGCGCGGTATTGCCGCTCGCCGTAGAAATGATCGGCGGGCTCCTCGACGATTTCAGCACCGGCCGCGCGCGCTTTTTCGCAATGGACGTCGATGTCGTCCTTGAGACGGATATAGACCGACTGGGTGTTCTTGCCGCCGACCGAGGCGGGGCTGGCGATGTGCGCGGCCCATTCTGAATCGACGATGATATAGCCGTCGCCGAACCGCATTTCGGCATGGACCAGCCGTCCGTCGGCGTCGCTCACCATCATGCTAGGCTCGAAGCCGAACGCTGCCTGGAGCCAGGCCAAAGCCGCGCGCGGATCTTGATAGAAGACGCCGGAACCGAGGACGGCGTGCTTGAACGGATCGTCGACCGGCATGATGCGACGATGTCAGGCCTGCTCGGTGCGCGCCGCGCGGCGGCGCTGCCGCTCGCCCTTCGGGCTCTGCACGATGCGGACGCGTTTGACGCGGCGCGGGTCGGCGTCGAGCACATGGAATTCGAAGCCCGGTATGGCTTGCACCACTTCGCCGCGGGCCGGAACCCGGCCAAGCGTGTTGAAGATCATGCCGCCGATGGTGTCGACATATTCGCCATGCTCGCCGGCGGCGAAATCCTCGCCGATCATCTTGGCGACCTCGTCGATCTCGGCCTTGCCGTCGACCACGAACACGCCGTCGCCGGCCTGGGTGATCATCGGCTCGTCGTCGTCATGCTCGTCCTCGATGTCGCCGACCACCATCTCGACGATGTCCTCCAGCGAGGCAAGACCGTCGGTGCCGCCATATTCGTCGATGACGAGCGCCATCTGGGTGCGGGTCGTCTGCATGCGCCCCATCAGGTCGGAAGCAAGCATCGAAGGCGGCACGAACAGCACCGGGCGGATCAGGTCGAGATCGCCGATGGTGCGGGCGAGATCGACCTGGGCGAGATCGAGGGCGGCGGGCGCCGGCGCCTTCCTGTTCGCGCGGCCCCGCTTCACGCGGGCAACCTTGGTGATGTGGGCAAGAACGTCGCGGATGTGAACCATGCCGCGCGGGTCGTCGAGCGTCTCGGAATAGACCGGCATGCGGGAATGGCCGGACTGCTCGAAGAGGCCAAGCAGATCGCCAAGCTTGGTGGAGATCTCGACCGCTTCTATGTCGGCGCGCGGCACCATGACGTCCTCGACGCGCACTTCGCGCAGCCGCAGGATGTTGTTGAGCATGGCGCGTTCGCCGGGCGAGAAGGATTCGGCGTCGCTCGCCGTCTCGGCCAGCGCGTCGGCAATCTCCTCGCGCAGATTGGTGCCGTTGCGGTGCCTGAACAGGCCGAGCACGCGATCGAAGAGCGAAGGACCGGCATGCGAAGCCTCAGCGGCCGCGCTGCCGGTCGGAATACTCTGACTGGAGCCTTCTTCCGACTTCTCGGAAGGCTTGACCGCACCGCCGGCGTCCGGACGGGCGGCAGGTTCTGGTTTGTCGTTCATCGTCGTCTGATCAATTGGTCTTTTTTGTTACGCGTAGGGATCGGGAATGGCAAGCCTCGCAAGCGCAGCGCGCTCGATCGCCTCCATCTCCTCCGCCTCGGCGTCGGTCTCGTGGTCATGGCCCATAAGGTGCAGAAGGCCATGGATGACGAGATGGGTGATATGGTTCTCCAACGGCTTGTCTTCCAGTGCAGCCTCGCGCGCGACCGTCTCGGAGGCCAGCACGATGTCGCCCAGCATCGGCGGCAGCTTGCCGCCTTTCGGGAAGGAAAAAGCCGGGAAAGACAAGACGTTGGTCGGCTTGTCCTTGCCGCGCCATTCGGCATTGAGGGTGCGGATATGGGCATCGTCGGAAAAAACGACGCTGAGCTCGGAGGCGCCCTTCGCGCCGGTCTCGGCAAAGGCGGCCGCGACCGCCCGGTCGACGAGGCGCGTCAACTCGGTCTCCGCAGGCCAGTCGCCGGCCTCGACGAAAATATCGATGTCGACCGGCATTTCGGCGGCGGGTCTCAGGTTTTCAGCCATGCGGCCTTTCAGCTCTCGGCGCCGAGGCCCCTGGCCAGCTTGCCGTCGCGGTCATAGGCCTTGACGATCTCGGCGACCAGCGGATGCCGCACCACGTCGCCTTCGTTGAAGCGGACCGTGACGATGCCGGGAACGCCGTCAAGGATGCGCAGCGCCTCGACCAGGCCCGACTTGGTGTTGGGCGGCAGGTCGATCTGGGTCGGATCGCCGGTGACGATCATGCGCGAGTTCTCGCCGAGACGGGTGAGAAACATCTTCATCTGCATCGGAGTGGTGTTTTGCGCCTCGTCGAGGATCACCGCCGCATGCGCCAGCGTGCGGCCGCGCATGAAGGCGAGCGGCGCAATCTCGATCACTTCGGCCGCGATCGCCCGCTCGACCTTGTCGGCCGGCATCATGTCGTAGAGCGCGTCGTAGAGGGGCCGCAGATATGGGTCGACCTTCTCCTTCATGTCGCCGGGCAGGAAGCCCAGCCGCTCGCCGGCCTCGACGGCGGGACGCGAGAGCACGATGCGCTCGACCATGCCGCGCTCCAAGAGCATCGCCGCGTGGGCCACCGCCAGATAGGTCTTGCCGGTGCCGGCCGGGCCGATACCGAAGACCATTTCGGAGCGCTCCAGCGCGCGCATATAGGCGTCCTGGTTGAGCGAGCGGGCATAGATCGTGCGCTTGCGCGTGGCGATCTGGGCGGCGGAGACCTTGCCCTTGCGCTCCATGGTCGGCAGCGTCAGCTGGTCGTCGGCGGCGATCGCCATGCGCACGGCGCCGTCGACGTCCGACTGGCCGATCTCGGCGCCCTTCTGGAGAATGCCGTAGAGCGTATCCAGCGCCCGGCGCGCCTGCTCGGCGGCAGAGGCCGAGCCTTTGATCGCAAGCTGGTTGCCGCGCGAGCGGATATCGACGCCGAGCTTCTGCTCGAGCCTGGCCAGGTTTTCGTCGAACTGGCCGTAAAGGGCGCTGGCAAGCTTGTTGTTGTCGAAGGTCAGTACGATGTGCGCCATGTCGGAGGCCCCGGATGCCTGGTTCTGGGGCGAGTTCTTCAGCTCAGCAGCGCTCAACCGTCTCTCCTCATCTGCCGAGGCTTGTGGCTATGCATGTCGTTGTCCCAAACCCACGGGCACTTTTGGGCGACATGCATTCAGGCCAACTCGGCGAACAGGCTGTTGGGGCCTGTCTTCGTGATTCGTACGTCGATAATGTCACCGATTCCGCCGGCCTTGTCGTCAACAATTACCGGCTGCAGCCAGGGCGAGCGGCCGACGATCTGGCCGGCATGGCGGCCGGGCTTCTCGATCAATGTGCTGACCGTGCGGCCGACCAGGCTGGCGATGAAATCCTTCTGCTGCTCGTTGATCAGCGCCTGCAGGCGCTGCAGCCGCTCGTCCTTCGCTGCCTCGGAAATATGGCCGTCCATCTCGGCGCCGGGCGTGCCGGGGCGTGGCGAATATTTGAACGAGAAGGCCGAGGCGTATTTCACGTCGCGCACGAGCTTGAGCGTCGCCTCGAAATCCTCTTCCGTCTCGCCCGGGAAGCCGACGATGAAATCTCCGGACATGGCGATATCGCCCCGCGCGGCGCGGATGCGATCGATGAGGGCCAGATAGTCGCGTGCCGTATGCCTGCGATTCATCACCTTCAATATCCGGTCGGAACCAGACTGCACTGGTAAATGCAGATAGGGCATCAATGCCGGCAGGTCACCGTGCGCGGCGATCAATTCATCGTCCATGTCGCGCGGATGGCTGGTTGTGTAGCGCAGGCGTGCCAGCCCGGGGACCTCCGCCAGGCGGAAGAGCAGGCGGCCGAGGCCCCATTCCTCGCCGTTCTCGCCCGCGCCGTGCCAGGCATTGACGTTCTGGCCGAGCAGTGTCACCTCGCGCACGCCGGCCTCGGCCAGGCGCTCGGCCTCGGAGACGATCTGCGCCACCGGCCGCGAGACTTCGGAGCCGCGCGTATAGGGCACAACGCAGAAGGTGCAGAACTTGTCGCAGCCTTCCTGCACGGTAAGGAAGGCGGTGACGCCGCGCTTTGCGACTTCGGCGCGCTTCGGCTGCGGAAGATGCTCGAACTTGTCCTCGATGGCGTAGTCGGTCTCGACGATCTTCTCGCCGCCGCGGACTCTCGCCAGCACGTCGGGCAGACGGTGATAGGTCTGCGGGCCGATGACGAGATCGACCGCGGGCGCGCGGCGGATGATCTCTGCCCCTTCGGCCTGCGCCACGCAGCCGGCGACGCCGATCAAAAGCTCGCGCCCGGCCTCGGCGCGCTCGGCCTTCATGTCGCGGATGCGGCCAAGCTCCGAATAGACCTTCTCGGCCGCCTTCTCGCGGATATGACAGGTGTTGAGCAGCACCAGATCGGCGTCCTCGACGGCGTCGGTCGCGACATAGCCGTCGGCGGCCAGCGCATCGGTCATGCGCTGGGAATCGTAGACGTTCATCTGGCAGCCATAGGTCTTGACGAAGACCTTCTTCGCCGCCGGGGCAGCGCCGGCCGGGCGCTCGGGCGCAGCGCCGATGCGGTGACTTTCAATCGTGTTCAATTCCATCGGCCGGCTTCTAACGCCTTTCCGTGACAAAAAACAGACGATTCTGGCCGCCTACGGCGCCACGCGTTAGGTTTTCAGCCTACGCGCTGACGACTGGGACGCGGATCGGCGAGCACGGCCTGCATCATCTCGCGCACCTTGGCTTCCATCAATCTTGCCGTTTCCTTGCGGCTCGAGCCCTTGGAGAACGGCACCGGCTCGCCGAAATGCACCTCGGCATCCATCGCGCCTTCGGCAAGCAGGACCTTCAGATGCGGCATCAGATCCTGGTCGCCGATCCAGGCGGCCATCGGCCGGTGGCGGCGGCCCATCGGCACGCCATGCACGCGCGTGTAGGCGATCGCCACCGGCTGGATGAAAACCTGGTCCGCCGCTCCTTCCGAGATCGCCATCGAGGCAGCGCCGAACAAGGTGCTCTTGAACGGCAGCACCAGATTGCCGTCGCCCGTCGAGCCCTCGGCGAACAGCACCATCGCGTCGCCCTTGGCCATGCGCCTAGCGATCTCGCTCGCCTGGTCGCCGGAGGTGCGCTTGCGCTCGCGTTCGATGAAAACGGTGCGCTGCAGCTTGGAAAGCATGCCGATCAGCGGCCAGCCTTCCATGTCGGCCCTGGCGATGAACTTCACATCGACAAAGGAGCCGAGCACCATGATGTCGGTCCAGGAGATGTGATTGGCGGCGATGAGCAAGGGGCGCTCCTTGGCCAGCTTGCCTTTGACATGGACACGAAGCCCAAGCGCCTTGAGGATCATGCCGTGCCAGATCTTGAGGATGACCGTTTCAGGCCAGAGTCTGGTCTTCATCGACAGGATCTGCAGCGGCACAAGCACCACCGAGCCGGTGACGACAAGGCCGAACGCCAGGAAAATCCGCAATCTCTTGATCATTCGCTACGGACCCTATCATTACAGCGCCGCGCGCCCTCTCGGGCGCGCAAAGGATGCTGTAACACCCCAATTCGGCGCATGATCCTTTCCGAACCGAAGGTCAGCGAAGCAAAAATTGGACCGATTTTCGGGGTCATGCGCGCGTCTGGCTAGCGAAGATCGCGGCGCATGACAAGCGCGCCGGTCGGGCCGTGCTCGGTCGACCTGTAGTAGTTCGGACGGTGGCCGACCTGGCGGAAGCCGAGCCGGCGGTAAAGCGCGATCGCCGGCGCGTTGGTCTCGTCGACCTCGAGGAAGAGCGCCTCGGCGCGCTGCGCGTGCAATTCACGCAGCACCGCGTCGACCAGTTGCCAGCCCAGCCCCTGGCGGCGATGCGCGCGGGCAACGGCAACCGTCAGGATCTCGCCCTCGCCCGCGGCGAGCCGCGCCAGAACGAAGCCGACCGGAGGTTTTGCGCCCTGCCCGGTCTCGCGCGCGGCGTAGCCGAACACGGTGTCCTGCTCGAGAAGCGCGGCGAACTCGCCGTCGGTCCAGGGGCGGACGAAATCCTCGCGATGCAGCATGGCGACCGCGGCGCTGTCGGCGACCGTCAGAGGCTCCAGCGCATAGTCCCGGCGGCGCGGCTGAAGGAAAGGTATGCGCATCAGGGCTTTTTTCTCCCTGGATCCCCCGCGGGGCGATCCTTGTCTCGTCTCGGCAAAATAAACCCGGCTTGCGGCTTGGCGTCGGCGGCGCGCAGGTAAAGCGGCTTCGGTTTGTCGCCCGGCCCCTTGGCGGCGGCCAGCCTGGCGTATGTGGCGATGTCCGCCGTTGCGGCAACCGGCCCGATGTCGAAGCTATTTCCGGCGGCTGCAGCGACCTGCGGCGCGGCGGTGCCCGCGAGAACTGCCTTCGCTTCGACCGCCATTCCGGTCGCCTCTGATATCGAGGCTACCGCTGGACCGTAAGCCAAAACTAACGCTTTGTCGAAAAGAGCCGCATGGATTTCCTCGCGACCGGCGTCGAGCGCGGCAAGCACGGCGCGACCGGGAAAGACGGTCGCCGCCTCGGCAGCCAAAGCTTCCAGGGTCGTCACGCCGATTGCCGGGATCTTCAGGGCCAAAGCCAAGCCGCGCGCGGTGGAGACGCCGACGCGCAGGCCGGTGAAGGAACCGGGCCCGATCGAGACGGCGACGGCACGCAGGTCCTGATAGCCGATCCCGCCTGCCTTCAAGGCGGCCTCGATGACGGCCATCAGATGCTCGGCATGCCCCTTGCCGAGGTCGAGCACCTGGCGGCCAAGCTCGGTGCCCGCACCCGCGTCGTAGATGCAGGCGGCACAGAGATTGGCGGCGCAGTCGATGGCGAGCAGCTTCATGTGGGCAGCTTCATGTGGCCGGTTAACCAACTGGATCGAAACACATTCCCTGTGCCCGGCATGGCTCGCCGCCGCAAGGGCCACGCCGCATAAATGTTAAGCGGCTTTGCTTCCGGCAGTCAGGCCGCCGGCCCGATGCGCAGCATGTGGTTGTCCCAGACATAGTCGGGTTCGGAGCGCGAAGCACCCGCACCGTCGACGATCTCGCCGGCACCCGTCGTCACCATGAAGCCCGCGCCATCCGCCGCAACGCCGCAAACTTCGACAAGCGGTCTGGTCGCGACCACGCGCCCGCTGGCGGCATCGATGACGGCCAGCGAATTGCCCTCCGGCGAGGTGACGGCGACCGTGCCGGCGGCAGGATTGGCGGCGACCGAGCCGATATAGTTGCGGAAACCGGAGAGCACGTCCTGCGGCATCTCCAGCAGCTCAAGGTCTTTGCCGCGCGCGGCGCGGCCGACCAGCGCCGGGCGGTCGGTCGCCGGCCCGCGATACTGGCAGCCGAACCAGACGGTGCCTGACTGGTCGCGGTCCATATGGCGGATCGACAGCTGGTGCAGCGCCGGCGGCAGCTCGTGCTTTTCGATCAGGTCGCCGCTGATGCGGTCGACCAGCGTGTAGGAAGGCTTCATCGTCGCGATGTTCAGCTCGGCGCGACCATAGTCCGGATGCGTCTCGATGCCGCCATTGGCAATGGCGAGCGTCCTGCCGTCGCCGAGCAGCAGCAGTTCATGCGGCCCCATGCCGTAGGTCGGGAACTCGCCGATGCGGCTGAATTTCGCCTTCGCGTCATAGACGCCGACGACGCCGGCGGCGTTATCGAAATCGTTCTCAGTCGCATAGAGCAGCGCGCCGTCGGGCGAGAACACGCCGTGGCCGAAGAAATGCCGGCCGGCGACGCTGGCGATGGTCAAGGGCGGCTCGCGGCCGGCATGGTCGAAGACGACGGCGAAGGTGCCGGGCTGGCGGGCAAAGACGACCGAGCGCTTCGACACCGGATCGAAGGTGACGTCATGGCCGCGGTCGGGCAGATCGATGGTGTGCAGGATCTTGCCGGCTTCCGACAGCACGGCGGCGCCGAAGCTGCCGTCGCGCTTGACGAAGGCGGTGGCAAAGACGGCATCCACGGCCAGCGTATCCGCCCAGGCGCGCGGCGCCATGGCGGCGACGAAGCCGGCGCCCGCTGCCCTCAGGAAATCGCGGCGATCGATGAGAGGGGTCCTCACAGCATTAATCCCCATCCAAGAACGAAAAGCCGGCGGTCAGGCCGAACTCGGCGGTCATCCTGGTGCCGATCAAGGTCGAGAGGCTGGAGGTGATCAGCGCAAAATGGTCGAGCTTGTCGCGCAGAGCCGGATCGGCGAGCGCCTTGTCGATCGGGCCGTTGACGGACTTCGCCGTCGCTACCCCGTTGGTGAGCTGGATGTGGATGGATTCGGCCATCCACCGCGTATCGCCAGGCAGCGCATTGCCGAGTTTCGAAGCCTGGAACAGTTCGTCGATGCCCCGAAGATTCCCGGCCAGCGAAATCGTCGTGTTCTGCGAGCGCCAGTAGATTGCCTGCTTGGGCTTGTCGTCCGCGTCCGGCTTCGCACTCAGGAAGCCTTTGAGCCGCACGTCCCGGACCATTTCCAGCTCGTTGATCAAAGCGCCAACGAGTTCTGTGACCGCTTCGGTGCCGTTGCGATAGAGCGGGTTCTTTGACCCCGGATTGGCCCAAAGTGCCGCGAAGCCGCCGGGCTTGTCGCTCCAGGCATCGCGGACCTCACCGGCGATCGCCTGGATGTTGGCGGCCACCGCCGCGCCATAGGCGCAGTGATAGGGCTCGTCCTTGCCGGCAAGCGTTTCGGCGCCATCGCCGAAAAGCACATATTCGAGCGCGCCGAGCCCCTGCATGGCAACGCTCTTGCTCGCCAGCTGCGCCGGATCCGCGGCGGATGGATCTTTGGCTGCGAGCGTCGCCTGCACCTGCCTCAAGCCGATGCTCTTGCGGTCCGGCCAATAGAGCATGCGCTCCAGCCGGTTGTTCTCCTTGATCGGCCCGAAGGCGATGACCTCGGCTACCGACCAGGCCTCGACCGTGGCGGAAAAATCCGCGCGCGCCGCATCCAAATTCTGCTGGGAAGGTGCCGCACAAAGCTGGCGCATCGCCTTGGTCAGGCTCATCGCATGATCGTCGAGGCTGGCATAGGCCGGGCGCACGAATCCGTCGATAGCGTGTTCTATGACATGGGAGGCTTTGACCGCTGCCGACGCCGGCAAGGCGGCGGCCAGAAGGAACGGGAGAGCAAGCGCGGCTGCCAGTCGGTTAAACATCAGAGCGACTCCAAAAATTTGATCAGCGCATCGCGATCGGCAGCATTGGCGCCGGCAAAGCGATCATGGGCCTTTTGGCCTTCGCCGCCATGCCACAAGATCGCCTCGGCAAGCGTGCGCGCGCGACCGTCATGCAGATAGAAGCTGTTGCCGTTGACGGTGCCGGTGAGGCCAGTACCCCAGAGCGGCGGCGTACGCCATTCGCTGCCGTTTGCTCCCCCCACTCGCTGGCCGTCGGCGAGGCCCTCGCCCATGTCGTGCAGCAGGAAGTCGGAATAGGGCCAGATCAGCTGGAAGGCCTGCGCCTTGTCGGGCGTGCCGCGCATGGTGACGAATTTCGGCGTGTGGCAGGAAATGCAGCCCATCTCGTAGAATTGCTTCTTGCCGGCGAGAACGTCGGGCTTGTCGATGTCGCGTCGCGCCGGCACGGCAAGGTTCTGCGAGTAGAAGGTGACGAGGTCCATGACCGGAGGCGGCGCTTCCGCCGCGCCGAGCCGCTCCTGCACCCCGTTCGGCATGGCAAGGCAATCCTTCTCAGCCGCGCTGCAGTCGCCCCAATGCTTCGGCACTTCCGGCGTCGAGATGCCGATGTCGCCGGCAAAGGCGTCGGCGGCCTGCTGGCGGATCGATGCGGCCTGCGCCTTCCAGCCGAAACGGCCGAGCGTCAGTTCGCCGCTCAGCGCATCGCGCACAATATTGGGCCGGCCGGAGATGCCGTCGCCGTCGCGATCGTCCGGATCGGCATGGGCGAGGATATCGGCAGGCGCAATCTGCTCGATCAGGCCGAGGCCGATCATCGGCGGCGTCAGGCGCGGCGAGAGCGTGGTGCGCGGATCGAGCGGGCCATAGGCGAGGTGTTCGACCAAGTAGCTGGGCCTGCGCAAGGAGACCATGGTGCCGTCGCCGAGCGTGACCTTCTCTTCAGAATAGGCGACCCGCATGCGGCCTTCGCCCTTGAGGCCGGGGACCGCGAGATCCTGCAATTGCGAGCCGTAGACCGGATCGGGGAAGTTCAACACCTTATGGTCCGCAAGCGCCGCCTTCTCTTCCGCATTGCTTGCGTCGCGCGCCAGCCGCAGAAACAGGGAGGTCGAGCCGACGCCGCCTTCCGGCGGCCGGCCGCGGCCATCCTTCAGGTGGCAATTCTGGCAGGCACGCTCGTTGAACAGCGGGCCGAGCCCGTCCGAGGCCTGGGTCGAGGACGGCGACGACACCCAGTTCTTGCGGAAAAGCGCATTGCCGAGCTTGAAGGTCGCCTCTTCCTCGAAGGTGATATTGGCGGAGGATTGCGAGAAGGTGTCGCGGTTGACGTCCTTCAGCGACGTTCCGGCGCCGCCCTGCATCAGCTCGAACGGCTCCGGCTTGGAGAAATCCATGGTCGGCCGGGTGACGGCCAGAACCCGCGCCTGATCTTTCGGGGTCAGGTCAGTGCGGCTGGCAGAGAGGCCCGCGGGAAACGGCTCGCTGGCTGTGGCCGAAGCAGAAAGCGCGATTGCCAGCAAAAGCGAAGCCCCGCGATAAATCCGGTATCGCGGGTTCTTCTGAAGCGGCGGGCCATAATCTCGGACCCGCCGCGCGCGGCGCAAGACGTCTATGGAGCGCCGCATTCCCGCATGTCCTTACTCCACCTCGTTGGCCGAGTCGGCGTTGAGCTGGCCGTATTTTTCCTCGCCGATCGAGGCGAGCAGGTCGAGCTGCGTCTCGAGGAAGTCGATATGGCCCTCCTCGTCGGCCAGCAGCTCCTCGAACAATTTCATCGACACATAGTCGCCCTCATCCTGGCAGATCTCGCGCGAGCGCTTGTAGGACGTGCGCGCGTCATATTCGCCGGCGAGATCGGATTCGAGCACTTCCTTCACGTTCTGGCCGATGCGCAGCGGCGCGACGGATTGCAGGTTCGGGTGCCCTTCGAGGAAGATGATGCGAGCCACCAGCCGGTCGGCGTGATGCATTTCCTCAATCGATTCCGCCCGCTCCTTCTTGGCCAGCCTGGTGTATCCCCAGTCCTCGAGCAGGCGATAGTGGACCCAGTACTGATTGACGGCTCCGAGTTCCAGAAACAGGGCCTCGTTAAGCCGCTCGATGATCTGCGGTTCGCCTTTCATGGAATCTGCTCCCGTATTGGACGCGCAAGCCTCTCACGCGGTCCAGGTGTGAAACGATGTCCACGCCGCTCCCCTCTGAACGGGCGTGGTAGTTCTCGGTGACCCGAATGATCGTTTCCACCACATTTGGGAAGCAGCCGCAACAGCGGCCGCGCTTGCCCATGGCATGATAGACCTTCGCCGGCACAATAAGCTGCCAGGGATCTTCATCCAGCAGACCGATGATCGTCTGCTCGATCTCCTTTTCGGTGATGATGTTGCAATGGCAGATCAGCATTTACTTGCTCTGGCTGACGGCGCCACTCTGGCGCCGTTTGGCTGTACTAGGCAGACTTTACTTGAAAACCTTATCGGGCGCATCGAGGCTGTCGGAGCCCTCGAAGGCGATAGCGTTGAGCTTGAGCGAGCCGACGGCGCGCTCGATCGACTTGGTCTGGTCGATCAGCGCATCGATCGCCGCCTGCACCGTGGCATTGCCTTCCGCATTGCCCTCGGCGATCTGCTGGTCATAGGCCTCGCCGGCCAGGGCGCGCGCCTTGATCGCTTCCATCTTGGCAACTGTGACGTCCAGCTTGTCAGACAGTTCCTTGTCGATCGCCGGATCGGCAGCCTTCACCATGTCGGAGACCGACGGGCCGGAAACCACGCTGCCGTCGAGGCGCGTGTAGCTGGCGCGATAGGCGGCGCGGATGCCGATGGCATCATAGAGATGCGAGTTGTAGGTGTTGTCGGAGAAGCAGTCCTGCTCCTCTTCCGGATCGTGCAGCAGCAGGCCGAGCTTCATGCGCTCGCCGGCCAACTCGCCATAGGAGAGCGAACCCATGCCGGTGAAGATGGTGGAGATGCCGGCATTCGTCTCGCCGTCGACGAGGCTCTTGCGCGCCGCGCCGTCCTCCTTCCAGTCGTTGGCCATCTGTTGCAGGTCGGACACCAGAAGGGTGCTCGCCGACTTCAGATATTCCGCGCGGCGTTCGCAATGACCATTGGTGCAGTTCTTGAGATCGTAGTCGGTGTAGGGCCGCTCGCCTGCTCCAGGGCCCGTGCCATGGAGATCCTGGCCCCAGAGCAGGAATTCGATGGCGTGATAGCCGGTCGCGACATTGGCCTTGACGCCGCCGGCCTCCTGCAGTGTGCCGGCGAGAAATTCGGGCGTCAGCTTCGAGGCGTCGACCTTCTTGCCGTTGATTTCGATCTCCTTGTTGGCGATGACATTGGCCGTATAGAGCGAATTCTCGTCCGACTCCGTGCCATAGCTCTTGGCGACATAGTCGATCAGGCCTTCATCCAGCGGCCAGGAATTCACCCGACCTTCCCAGTCGTCGACGATCTTGTTGCCGAAGCGGTAGACCTCGGTCTGCTGGTAAGGGACGCGCGCCGCCTTCCAGGCGTCGCGCGCAGCATTCAGCGTCTCGGCCGATGGCTTGGCGATGAGCGCGTCGACGGCCTTGTCGAGCGCCAGGGCGGTGGTCAGCGAATCCTCGTATTTGGCCAGCGCGATGTCGGCATAGGTCTTGATGACAGCCTTCGCATCCGTTGCGGCTTTCGCCGGCAGCACGAACACGGCGGCCGTCAGCGCCGCGGTGGCGCCGATCGCGGCAAGCCTGCTGCCCCAACGTGGCGTAATAATGCGCAGCGTGATTATCGCTTTCATCAATCCCATCTCCTCAGAAATTCAATGACATAGGTGTGCGACCGCCGGCGCGCGGCGCCAGCGCAAACACGAATGACCGGAAAGGCAAAGTCGCCGCGCTATGGCGCGGCCAATCAGCAAAAGACACCGAAATGCCTCCAATCGAAAGGGTTCAAGGCCCAGACATCAAAGGAACGCGCCAGGGGCGCAGCCCTCCATAAAGCGGCGGAGAGGCTGGAAGTCAACTGGTTCGGCAGAGAAAATTCAATTGAAACAACAGTTTAGAATTATTCTAAACTGCAATTGTCAACTTTATGCCCATGACGCTTCTTAACGTTCGGATTGACAGGCGGCCGTTCCGGGTGCGACCCGGACCAGGGCTCTTGCGGCGGCGGCAGACAATCGCCACCTGCCGGAAGATCCTAGATTTCAAGGCAAAAAGGGACTGCGATGAAGAGCGGGGTGGTGATTGTCGGTGCGGGCCATGCCGGCGTCCAGGCGGCGGCCAGCCTGCGCGAGGAAGGCTATGACGGACCCGTCATCCTGGTCGGCGACGAGAACGAGCTGCCCTACCACAAGCCGCCGCTGTCCAAGACTTTCATCAAGGATGCCGAAGCTAAGCCGCAGCCCTTGCGCGGCGAAGCCTTCTATTCAGGCAATGCCATCGATTTCCGGCCGGGCGTTTGGATCGACCGGATCGATATCGGCGCGCGCAGGCTCGACGTTTCCGGCGGCGGCGCAATTGCCTTCGAGCGGCTGGTGCTTGCGACCGGATCGCGGCCGCGCCTCCTCAAGCTCTATGGCGGGGAGCTCGCCGGCGTGGTGTCGCTGCGCTCGCTGGCCGACGCGCGGCTGATCCGCGAGCTCAGCGCGCAAAGCGAGGACGTCGTCATCCTCGGCGGCGGCTTCATCGGCCTGGAGATCGCGGCGACGCTGAGGGCGGCCGGCCGCAAAGTCACGGTCGTTGAGGCACTCGAAAGGCTGCTCGGCCGCGCCGTGGCGCCGGCGATCGCAGCGCATGTGCGCCAACGCCTGGAAGCGATAGGCGTGCGCGTGCTCACCGGCATCACCATTGCCAGGCTCGACGGCGAAGGCGGCCGCGTCTCGGCCGCGATCACGTCGGGCGGCGAACGCCTGCCGGCGCAGATGGTCGTCATCGGCATCGGCGTGGTGCCCAATGTCGAGCTGGCGGAGGCTGCCGGCATCGCCGTCGGCAACGGCATCCGCGTCGACCAGCATATGCAGAGCTCGATCCCCGAAATCCTCGCCGTCGGCGATGCCGCCTCCTACCGGCACTGGTTCACCGGCGGCGACGTGCGGCTGGAATCGGTGCAGAACGCCACCGACCAGGCGCGGCTCGCCGCGCGCACCATCCTTGGCCACGCGGAGCCTTATTCGGCCGTGCCGTGGTTCTGGTCGGATATCGGCGACATGAAGCTGCAGATGGTCGGCCTGACGCAAGGCGGCGACAGCCATGTCGTGCTGGGCGAGCCGGCCGAGAACAAGTTCTCGATCTACCACTATGCCGGAAACCGGCTGCTCGGCATCGAATCCATCAACCGCCCCGCCGACCACATGCTCGGCCGCAAGATGCTCGGCGCCGGTTTCTCGCCGACGCCGCAGACCGTTGCGGCCGGGCCCGACGCGCTGAAGGCAGCGCTTGCCGCGTTTCGGACCATGGAGCCAGCCAAGGCAGGTGCGTAGGTTGCCAATTTTTGCCAACCGCCATAAAGTGCCCGAATGAGCACCATGAATATCTCACTGCCTGATAGCTTGAAGCATTTTGTCGATCAGCAGGTGGCGGATCGCGGCTATGGCACAAGCAGCGAGTATGTGCGTGAATTGATCCGTCACGATCAGAATCGTCAACTTCTGCGCCGTTTGCTCCTCGAGGGCGCGTCATCCGCGCCGGGCGCTCCAGTTGACGACGACTATTTCGCAGCGCTGCGAAAACGAGCGCAGGGCCAATAAATTAGTGGCCGCAAAGGCAATTATTCCTCGAAACCTTGCTTTGCGGGATATCGAGGACGCTATTGATTATTATGCGCGTGAAGTTGGTTCGCACATGGCGTTGGGCTATGTCGAGGATCTTCAAAATGCCTACGAACTGATAGCCAGTCATCCGGCATCGGGGTCTCTGAGGCATGGCTATGAAATTGGATTGCCCGGTCTGCGTTGCGTGCAATTCAAGCGCTATCCATACCTCATTTTCTATCTTGAACAGGCTGACCATATCGATGTGTGGCGGGTTCTGCACGCCAAGATGGATATTCCAGCCTGGTTACAGAATCCGAACTCCTGACGGCACCCGGTTCGGGGTAAGCCCTCAGGAGAATGCGGGCCGCCCTTCAGGCGGCGCGCACTTCGCGGATCGAGCTCTCCAGTATGTCCAGCGCCTCGGTCATTACGCCGTCCTGGATGGTGAGCGGCGACAGGAAGCGGATGACGTTGCCGTAGACGCCGCAGGTGAGCAGGATGAGGCCCTTATCGAGCGCCTTCAGCCTCACCGCATTGGCGAATTCCGCCGACGGCAAGCCCTTCTTCACGTCGTTGAACTCGACAGCGTTCATGAAGCCTGGGCCGCGGATGTCGACGATCTCGGGCACGTCCTCGCGCATCGACACCAGCCGCTGCTTCAGCCTGGCGCCGAGCGCATTGGCGCGGTCGCAGAGCTTTTCCTCCTCGATGACGTCGAGCACGGCATGGGCTGCGGCCACACCGATCGGGCTGCCGCCATAAGTGCCGCCGAGTCCGCCCGGGCCAGGTGCGTCCATGATCTCGGCGCGGCCGGTGACGGCCGCCAGCGGGAAGCCGCCGGCGAGACTCTTGGCCATGGTGGTGATGTCGGGCGCCACATCATGATGTTCCATGGCGAACATCTTGCCGGTGCGGGCAAAGCCGGTCTGCACCTCGTCGGCGACGAGCAGGATGCCGTGCTGGTCGCAGATCTTGCGCAGCGCGGTCATGAAATCGCGCGGCGCCTCGTAGAAGCCGCCCTCGCCCTGCACCGGCTCGACGATGATGGCCGCTACGCGGCCCGGATCGACATCGGCCTTGAACAGCTTGTCGAGCGCGCTGAGCGAATCCGCGACCGACACGCCATGCAGCGCGACCGGGAACGGCGCGTGGAAGACATCGGCCGGCATGGCGCCGAAACCGACCTTGTAGGGCACGACCTTGCCGGTCAGCGCCATGCCCATGAAAGTGCGGCCATGGAAGCCGCCGGAAAAGGCGATGACCGCCTGGCGGCCGGTGGCGTTGCGCGCGATTTTTATCGCGTTCTCGACCGCTTCGGCGCCGGTGGTGACGAAGATCGTCTTTTTGTCGAACTTGCCGGGCAGCATGCCGTTCAGCCGCTCGGCCAGCCGCACATAGCTCTCATAAGGCACGACCTGATGGCAGGTATGGGTGAAGCGGTCGAGCTGCGCCTTGACCGCCTCGATCACCTTCGGATGGCGGTGGCCGGTGTTGACAACGGCGATGCCGGACGAGAAGTCGATGTAGCGGCGGCCCTCGACGTCCCAGATTTCCGAATTCTCGGCGCGATCGGCGTAGATCTGCGTGGTCATGCCGACGCCGCGCGAGATCGACTGGTTCTTGCGTTCGGAAATGGCTGAATTCTTCATAAGGTCCCTCGTCGGGCCGCAGCCCGTTCCGTTTGATGGAGCTCTTCTCGCCTTATTTCACGTTTTCCTCAAGTTGGCACCATGGCCCAGTCGATTGGGCCTGCTTCGGGGCGGAAATTCATCGTAACCAGCCCGTCGGTCGTCAGGCAGAAACAGTTTCCTTTTCCTGCCGATCGATTATCCTCATTTCATCCGCGACGTGCCGCCGTCATGAGCGGCTCCCGCGGGCCGAGGGGAATCATGAGCAGGATCGCGACATCGTCCGCCTTGCCGTTTTCGCCGCTCCGCCCTCCGTGTCGTCCAAACGTTTTGTTGCTGTTCGTCTGCGCCACCGCCCTTTCGGTCGCGGGTTGCCAGAAACAGCAGGCAGCGGACAAGAAGCTGCCGGTGATGGTCACAACACAGACGGTCGCCATTGCCGACTATGCGCCAAGGACCTCGCTGACCGGCGTGATTGCGGCGCGCACGCTCAACAATCTGTCGTTCCGCGTCGGCGGCCGAGTCGCCGAGCGGCTGGTCGATATCGGCCAGCATGTCGACCAGGGTGCAGTGTTGGCCCGCATCGATCCGCAGGAACAGGAATCCGACCTGCGCTCGGCGCAGGCCGACCTCGACGCCGCGCAGGCACAGCTCACCCAGGCCACGGCCACCTACCAACGGCAAAAGACGCTGCTTTCGCAGGGTTTTACGACCAGGCGCGACTTCGACAGCGCCAACCAGACGCTGAAAGTAGCGCAAGGCAGCGTCGAGGCCGCACAAAGCGCTCTGGCCAACGCCAAAGAAAACCTGTCCTACACCGAGCTCAAGGCGGGTGCCGCCGGCGTGATCACCGCGCGCCAGGTCGAGGCCGGACAAGTGGTGCAGGCGGCGCAGACCGTCTTCACCGTCGCCGAGGACGGCGACCGCGATGCCGTCTTCAACGTGCATGAGACGCTGGTTGCCAGGACGCCCACGTCGCCGGCGGTGACGATCACGCTGCTCTCCGACCCGCAGGTCAAGGCGACAGGCAAGGTGCGGGAGATCTCGCCGGCGGTCGACACCGCGTCGGGATCGATACGGGTGAAGGTCGGCATACCCGATACGCCCGCCGGCATGCCGCTGGGTGCGGCCGTGATCGGCACCGTCGGCGCCAAGGCGGTGAAGGCCGTGCTGCTGCCTTGGCAGGCGTTGACGTCCACCGCCGGCAAGCCGGCCGTCTGGATCGTCGACCCGTCAACCAAGGCAGTAACGGCGGCGCCGATCGAGGTGCTTGCTTTCGAATCCGGCGTGGTGGTCGTCGACAAAGGGCTCGAGGCCGGCCAGAGCGTGGTCACCGCTGGTGGGCAGTTGCTCAGTCCGGGACAGACGATCGAGATGGCGGGGGAAGGACAATGAGCCGGCTGCCTGGTGTTTATGCCCTCATCCTCATCACGTCGCTTGCCGCCTGCTCCCGCTCGGAAGAGAAGCCGCCCGAGATCATCCGGCCGGTGCTGTCGATGGTCGTCGAGCCGAAATCCGTCGAGACCTTCGGCTTCGCCGGGATGGTCGAGCCGCAATACAGCGCCGACCTTGCCTTCCGCCTGCTCGGCCGTGTCGTCTCGCGCGACGTCAAGGTGGGCGACATCGTGAGCAAAGGGACGACGATCGCCGCACTCGATCCGACGGCGCTGGAGCTCGCCGTCCAGGCATCGAAAGCGGATTTGTCGAATGCCCAGGCGCAGTTCGCCAATGCCTCGGCAAGCGAGGAGCGGCAGCGCGCACTGCTTGCTTCCGCCAACACCTCGCAGGCGGTCTACGACGCCGCGCAGCAGGCGAGGCAGGCTGCGGCAGCTGGCGTCGAGCGGGCCAATGCCGGTTTGGCCAAGTCGCAGGAGCAACTCGGCTATGCGCGGCTGTTCTCCGACTTCGACGGCGTCGTCACCGCGGTCGGCGCCGAGGTCGGCCAGACGGTTTCGCCGGGACAGACCGTCGTCACCGTGGCGCGCACCGACCCGCGCGAAGCGGTGGTCGACATTCCCGACCAGCTTACCGGCGATCTCGCCGTCGGCACGCCATTCCAGATCATCCTGCAGTCGCTGCCCTCGATCACCACCGAAGCCAGGCTGCGCGAGATCGCACCGCAGGCCGAGGGCTCGACCCGCACCCGTCGCGTGCGGCTGACGCTGACCGATCCGCCGCAGGCATTCCGGCTTGGCTCGACGATCACGGCGACCCGCATGACCAAGGTGGCGCCGACCATAACACTACCGATGTCGGCGCTGCTCGAAAAGAACGGCTCCGAAAAAGTGTGGATCGTCGATCCGCAAACATCGAGCGTCAGCACCCGCGAGATCAAGATCGCTTCGAAGAGCGGCGGCACCTTCACAGTGGCCGACGGGCTTGAGGCCGGCATGCGCGTCGTCACCGCCGGCGTCCATAGCCTGAGCGAAGGCCAGAAGGTCAGGGTGCCCGATGGAGGGGCCTCATGAAGGGCTTCAACCTCTCCGACTGGGCACTCAGCCACCGTTCGCTGGTCTGGTATTTCATGCTGGTCTTCGTGGTGGCCGGCATCTTCTCCTATCTGCATCTCGGCCGCGAGGAGGACCCGGCTTTCACCATCAAGACCATGGTCATCCAGGCCAATTGGCCGGGCGCCTCGGTCAACGAGACCGTGCGCCAGGTGACCGACCGCATCGAGAAGAAGCTCGAAGAGCTCGACAGCCTCGACTACACCAAATCCGTCACCACCGCCGGCAAGACCGTCATCTTCGTCAACCTGAAGCCGACCACCAAGGCGCGCGATGTCGTGCCGACCTGGCTGCAGGTGCGCAATATGGTCAACGACATCTGGTCGCAGTTCCCGCAAGGCGTGCAGGGGCCGTTCTTCAACGACCGCTTCGGCGACGTCTACGGCAACATCTACGCCTTCACCGCCGACGGGCTGACGCCGCGCCAGCTGCGCGATTATGTCGAAGACGTGCGCACCAAGGTCCTGACCGTGCCGAATGCCGGCAAGGTGGATCTCGTCGGCGCCCAGGATGAGACGATCTACCTCGAATTCTCGAGCCGCCAGATCGCCGCGCTCGGCCTCAACCAGCAGCAGATCGTCGCGAGCCTCCAGGCGCAGAACGCGATCACCCCCTCGGGCGTCGTCCAGTCCGGACCGGAGCGCGTCAGCGTGCGGGTCGGCGGCCAGTTCACCTCCGAGGAAAGCCTGCGCGCCATCAACCTGCGCGTCAATGACCGCTTCTTCCGGCTGAGCGACGTGGCCACGATCACGCGCGGCTATGTCGATCCGCCGACGGCTTTGTTCCGCGTCAACGGCCAGGACGCGATCGGGCTCGCCATCGGCATGAAGCCCAATGCCAACCTGCTCGAATTCGGCGAGGCGCTGCACAAGGAGATGCAGAAGGTGCTGGCCGACCTGCCGGTCGGCGTCGGCGTGCATCTGGTCGCCGACCAGCCGGTGATCGTCGAGGAGGCAGTGTCGGGCTTCACGCGCGCTTTGTTCGAGGCGGTGGCGATCGTGCTCGCGGTCTCCTTCATCAGCCTTGGCCTGCGCGCCGGTTTCGTCGTGGCGCTGTCGATCCCGCTGGTTTTAGCCATCACCTTCACCGTCATGGCCTATCTCGGCATCTCGCTGCAGCGCATTTCGCTGGGCGCGCTGATCATCGCGCTCGGCCTGCTGGTCGATGACGCCATGATCGCGGTGGAGATGATGGTGGCGCGGCTGGAGGTAGGCGACAACCTGCGCAAGGCGGCGACATATGTCTACACCTCGACCGCCTTCCCGATGCTGACCGGCACGCTGGTAACGGTCGCCGGCTTCATTCCGATCGGCCTCAACAACAGCGCCGCCGGCGAATACACCTTCACGCTGTTCGTCGTCATCGCCGTGTCGCTGCTCGTGTCATGGATCGTGGCGGTGCTGTTCGCCCCGCTGCTCGGCGTCACCATCCTGCCGGCCAAGATGAAGGCAAAGCACCACGACCAGCCTGGACGCTTCACCTCGCTGTTCCGGCGCATCCTTGTCGTCTCGGTGCGCCGACACTGGCTGACCATCATTGCGACTGTGCTTCTGTTCGCGGTCTCGATCGCCGGCTTCGGCCTCGTGCAGCAGCAGTTCTTCCCGCCCTCCGATCGGCCGGAGCTGATCGTCGACTGGAACCTGCCGCAGAACTCCTCGATTGCCGAAACGCGCGACCAGATGGAGCGCTTCGAGCAGCGGGCGCTGGTCGGCAATCCCGACATCGACCATTTCTCCTCCTATATCGGCCAGGGAGCGGTGCGCTTCGTGCTTGCCTATGACGTGCAGCCGGCCAATGCCTATTTCGGCCAGACCGTCATCGTCACCAAGAGCATCGAGGCGCGCAACCGGGTGAAGCCGGCGCTGGAGAAGCTGTTGCGCGAGGAGCTCGTCGGCACCGATGCCTTCGTCAAGCCGCTCGAGCTCGGGCCACCGGTCGGGCGCCCCGTGCAGTACCGCGTCGGCGGCCCGGATATCCAGACCGTGCGTGAGCTGGCGCAGCAATTCGCCGGCATTATTTCCGCCAATCCCAAGCTCGCGGCACCCACCTTCGACTGGAACGAGCCGGAACGCGTGCTAAGGGTCGACGTGCTGCAGGACAAAGCGCGTCAGCTCGGCATCACCTCATCCGACATCGCCAGCGCGCTGAACAGCACGGTGGGCGGCGCGACGATCACCCAGGTGCGCGACGCCACCTATCTGATCAATGTCGTGGCGCGCTCGCGCGAGGCGGACCGCACCTCGATATCGACGCTGCAGAACATGCAATTGCCGACCGGCAATGGCGATGCGATCCCGCTCGCCGCGGTCGCCAACATCCGCTACGACCTGGAGCAGCCGACGGTGTGGCGGCGCAACCGCACGCCGACGATCACAGTGCGCGCCGGCATGGTCGGCGACGTGCTGCCGGCGACGGTCGTCAACGAGCTGAAGCCCTCGGTCGACGCCTTCATTGCCAAGCTGCCGCCCGGCTATTCCGTCGAAACCGCCGGCTCGGTCGAGGAAAGCGCCAACAGCCAGGGACCGATCGCGGCCGTGGTGCCGCTGATGCTGTTCATCATGGCGACCATCCTGATGGTGCAGCTGCAGAGCTTCCAGCGCCTGTTCCTGGTCGTGGCGGTGGCGCCGCTCGGCCTGATCGGCGTGGTGGCGGCCCTGGTGCCCAGCGGCGCGCCACTCGGCTTCGTCGCCATCCTCGGCGTGCTGGCGCTGATCGGCATCCTGATACGCAACTCGGTCATCCTGATCGTGCAGATCGAGGATCTCGTCGCCGAGGGCAAGGAGCGCTGGGCAGCCGTCATCGAAGCGACCGAGCACCGCATGCGGCCGATCGCGCTCACCGCGGCGGCGGCAAGCCTGGCGCTAATCCCAATCGCGCGCGAAGTGTTCTGGGGACCGATGGCCTATGCGATGATGGGCGGCATCATCGCGGGCACTGCGATCACCCTGCTCTTCCTGCCGGCGCTTTATGTGACGTGGTTCCGGATCAAGGAGCCGCCGAAGCGAGTGCGGGAGGACCAGGCTGGGCACAACGAAGCGGTATCGGAAGGCGCGACGGTCTGAGGCCGTCGCCCTACACCCTCACAAACCCCTCGCTCGCCCTGAGCAGATTGCGCGTATAGTCCTCGCTCACCCGATGGCCGATCAGCTGGCTCGCGGTCAGCGTCTCGACCGCCTCGCCGTTCTGCATGACCATCAGCCGCTCGCACATATGGGTGATGATGGCGAGGTCGTGGCTGACCATCAGGAAGGTGAGCTTGCGCCGCCGCCGTACCTCTTCGAGCAGGTTCAGCACCTCCGCCTGCACGGACGCGTCAAGCGCCGAGGTCGGCTCGTCGAGCAGCAGGATCGAAGGTTCGAGGATCAGCGCGCGGGCAATCGCCACGCGCTGGCGCTGGCCGCCGGAAAGCTGGTGCGCGTAGCGGAAGCGGAAGCCCTTGCCGAGGCCGACCTCGTCCAGCGCGCGCTCGATGCGCTTCTCGCCGTCGGCGATGCCGTGGATGGCGAGCGGTTCCTGCAGCAGCCGGTCGACGGTCTGGCGCGGATGGAGCGAACCGTAAGGATCCTGGAAGACCATCTGCACCTCGCGGTAGAAGGCCTTGTCGCGGGTTTTGCCCAGGCTCTTGCCGTTGACGGTGATAGTGCCGCCGGCGACGGGTGCCAGGCCGGTGATTGCCCTCAATAGCGTTGACTTGCCGGAGCCGCTTTCGCCGACCAATCCGTAGGATTCGCCTTCCCTGACCTCGAGGCTGACGCCCTTCAGCGCCCGAAAACGATCGAAGATGACCTCGACCCCTTCGACGGTAAGTGCCGCCGTCATGCTGCCCACTCCGGCTTGCGGTCGAGCACCGGCAGCGGATGGCGCTCGAAGCCGATCCTCGGCATGCAGTTGAGCAGGCCACGCGTATAGGGATGCTGGGCGCCGCGCAGTTCGGACGCCTTGATCTGCTCGACCACCTTGCCGGCATACATGACGACGACGCGGTCGCAGAAGGAGGAGACCAGACGGAGATCATGCGAGATGAAGATCAGTCCCATGCCGCGCTCGGCCACCAGCCGGTCGAGGATGTTCAGCACATCGAGCTGCACGGTGACGTCGAGCGCCGAGGTCGGCTCGTCGGCGATCATCAGCTCCGGCCCGGCGATCAGCATCATGGCGATCATGGCGCGCTGGCCCATGCCGCCCGATACCTCGTGCGGGTGAAGGTCGAAGACGCGGGCCGGGTCGCGGATCTGCACCGCCCGGAGCATCTCCATCGCCCGCTCACGGGCTTCCGCCTTTCCCACCTTCTCGTGCGTGCGCAGCGTCTCGACGATCTGGCGGCCGATGGTCATCACCGGATCGAGCGAATATTTCGGATCCTGCAGGATCATGGCGATACGGTTGCCGCGCAGCGCGCGGCGCTGGCCAGGCGATATCGACAGCAAGTCGATGCCGTCGAAGTTGAGCTTTTTCGCCGACACCTGGGCCTGCGGCGGGGTCAGGCCCATGATGGCGCGGCCGGTCTGCGACTTGCCCGAACCGCTCTCGCCGACGATGCCCAGCCGCTCGCGGCCCAGCGAGAAGGAGACGCCGCGCACGGCTTGCACGACGCCGGTGCGGGTCGGAAAGGTGACGCGCAGGTCGTCGACTTCGAGCAGCTCGCCTTGTCGCTGCATATCCCGATTGCCGGTCATTGGTCACCGCTCATTGGTCGCCGCTCCGGGGATCGAGCGCGTCGCGCAGGCCGTCGCCGAGCAGGTTGAAGCCGAGGCTGACGATCAGGATGGCAGCACCCGGCGCTGCGGCCACCCACCACTGGTCAAGGATGAAGCGGCGGCCTGACGCGATCATCGCGCCCCACTCGGGCAGCGGCGGCTGCGCGCCGAGGCCGAGGAAGCCGAGGCCGGCGGCGGTGAGGATGATGCCGGCCATATCCAGCGTCACCCGGATGATCAGCGAGGAAATGCAGAGCGGCATGATGTGGCGCAGCACGATGCGAAAGGGCGAGGCTCCCATCAGCTGCACCGCCTTGATGTAGTCGGAATTGCGCACCGTCAGCGTCTCGGCGCGGGCGATGCGCGCATAAGGCGGCCATGACGTTATGGCAATCGCTAGCACGGCGTTCTCGATGCCCGGTCCAAGCGCGGCAACGAAGGCGAGCGCCAGCACCAGCTTCGGAAAGGCGAGGAAGATGTCGGTGATGCGCATCAGGATGGCGTCGGTCCAGCCGCCGGCATAGCCGGCCACGGTGCCGACCAGCAGACCGATCGGCGCCGCAATGACGGCGACGAGGATCACCACATATAGCGTCCAGCGCGAGCCGTAGACGATGCGCGAATAGATGTCGCGGCCGAGGTCGTCGGTGCCGAACCAGTGCGCGGCGCTCGGCGCCAGCAGGCGGGCATTCTTCAGGTCACCCACGGTCGGCGAATAGGGCGCCAGCACGCCGGCAAGGGCGGCGATCACCACCAACGCGAGGATGATGAGCAAACCAATGAAGGCCAGACGGTTGGCTGTGAAGCGCCGCCACGCGACATAGGCGCGGCCGAGCCTTGCCTGCATGCGCGAGGCCGGCCGCTCCGACAGCAACCATTCGCGACGGGAGAGGGGGCCGGCGTCGGAGGCGGTCATGACGATGCCTCTTGAAGCTGTCGACCCCCACTCCGGTCTGCTTCGCAGACCACCTCTCCCCCGTTCGACGGGGGAGAGGAAAGGCGCCAAGCGTGCGACCGGCTTCTCCTCTCCCCCGGGCAGGGGGAGAGGTGGCCCGAAGGGCCGGAGTGGGGGTGATCGGCCGCAGCCAAGCCCGAAAATGCGATACCTCTGATCATCGGGCCTTGGTCCTTGGATCGAGAAGCCGGTAAAGCAGGTCGGACAGAAGGTTGATGCCGATGAACACCGAGCCGATGATGATGGTGCCGCCGAGCACCGCATTCATGTCGGCGTTCTGCAGCGAATCGGTGATGTAAAGGCCGATGCCCGGCCAGGAGAAGACGGTTTCGGTCAGAACGGAACCTTCGAGCAGGCTGGCGTAGGACAGCGCGATCACCGTGACCATAGGCACCGCGGCGTTGCGCAGCGCATGGCCCCAGATGATGCGCCTTTCCGACAGGCCCTTGGCGCGCGCGGCGACGATATATTCCTGCGCCATTTCGTTCAGCATGAAGGATCGCGTCATTCGGCTGATATAGGCGAGCGCGAAATAGCCGAGCAGCGAGGCCGGCAGGATGATGTGGCGGTAGGCGTCATAGAAGACATCCCACTGCCCCTGCATCGCCGCGTCGAGGAGGTAGAAGCCGGTGATCGGCGTGAAGGTGTATTCGTAGACGACGTCGAGCCGCGCCGGAAAGGCGACCCATTGCAGCTTGGCGTAGAACAGGACGAGGCCGAGCAGTCCCAGCCAGAAGATCGGCACGGAATAGCCGATCAGGCCGATTATGCGCACGATCTGGTCGATGAGGCTGCCGCGCCGCACCGCGGCCAGCACCCCGAGCGGCACGCCTATGACGGCGCCGATGATGGTGCCCAGTGTGGCGAGCTCGATCGTCGCCGGGAAGACGCGGCGGATGTCGGACATCACCGGATTGGTGGTCAGTACCGAGGTGCCGAAATCGCCGCTCAGCGCGCTTTTCACATAGATGTAGAACTGCTGGATCAGCGGCAGATCGAGGCCCATCTCGCGGCGCGTGCGCTCCACGACGGCTGTCGGGGCCCGGTCGCCAAGCACGGCCAGCACTGGATCGATCGGGATAACGCGGCCGATGAAGAAGGTCACCGCGAGAAGACCGAGATAGGTCGTCACCGCGATGACCAGGAAACGGCCGATCGATGAGGCAATCGCGACGGCACGGGCGCTGCCGCGCCCCGCCGCCGCCTGGTTTTCAGCTACGCTCACGCGTCCGACGAGCCTATTTGGAAACCGTCCAGACGAAATTGGTGTCGAAGCTCGGGCCGAGCTTGAAATCCTTGAGGTTCTTGCGCAGGCCGGCCACTTCCAACTGCTGGTGGATGATGACGAAGGGGCTGGTGTCGAGGATCTTCTGCTGCAGATCCTTGTACATGTCTGCGCGCTTGGCCGAATCTTTCTCCAGCAGCGCCGCCTCGGTCTCCTTGGTCAGGTCCGGAATGTCCCAGGCATTGCGCCAGGCCAGCGTCTTGATCTTGGCTGCGTCGGAATTGTCCGGGTTCGAGGCGAAGGTCTGAGCGTTGGAATTCGGATCGAAATAGTCCTGGCCCCAGTTGCCGATATAGATGTCATGGTTGCGGGCGCGGTATTTGGTCAGCGTCTGCTTGCCGTCGCCAGGGATGATCTCCAGCTTGATGCCGGCCTGGCCCAGCGTCTGCTGGATCGATTCCGCCATGCCGGTGGTCGGCTGGCCGGTGCGCACGTCCATGGTCACCTTGAAGCCGTCAGGCAGGCCGGCCTTGGCCAGCAGCTCCTTCGCCTTGGCGACGTCGAACTTGAAGGGATTCTCGTCGACGGCGCCGAGGTCGCCCTTGGGCAGGAAGGACTGATGAATCTCGCCGATGCCCTTGAGGATGGTCGAGGCCATCGCGTCATAGTCGACCAGGTATTTGAAGGCCTGCCGCACCTCCGGCTTGGCGAGGTTCGGGTTCTTCTGATTGAGGCTGATGTAGTAGACGGTGCCCTTCGGTGCGCTGGCCGTAGTGAGATCCGCGTTCTTGGCAATGGCATCGAGGTCGTTCGGCTCGAGATTGCGGGCGACGTCGATGTCGCCGGCTTCCAGCGCCAGGCGCTGCGCCGAGCTTTCCTTCATGTTGCGGTAGATGACGCGGGCGAGCTTGGCCTTCTCGCCGTTGTAGTTGTCGTTGCGCTCCAGGACGACGGCCTGGTTGGCCCGCCATTCGCGCAGCTTGTAGGGGCCCGAGCCTGCATAGCCAGTCTTCAGCCACGCATTGCCGAAGTCGTTGTCCCATTTGTAGTCGGCGCTTGGCTTGACGGCCGCGACATGTTCCTTGACCAGTTTGCTGTCGACGACGGAAGCGACGGTTGCCGACAGGCAGTTTAGCACGAAGCTCGGCGCATAGGCCTTGTCGACGACGAACTGGAAGGTGGTGTCGTCGACCGCCTTGGCCTTTTCGGCGACGTTGTCGCCGCTGATGCCCAGCTGCTCGATGATGAAGGCCGGGCTCTTGTCGAGCTTGACGGCGCGCTCGAAGGAGTAGGCAACGTCGGCCGCGGTGATCGGATTGCCCGAGGCGAACTTCATGCCGGGCTTGAGCTTGAAGGTGTAGGTCAGGCCGTCGTCGGAAACGGTCCAGCTCTCGGCAAGATCGCCCTTCACCTTGGAGGTGTCGCTGAGATCGAGGCGGACCAGGAGATCATAGGTGTTGCCGGTGACTTCGGCGGTCGATAATTCGAACGCTTCGCCCGGATCCATGGTGATGATGTCGTCGATCGCGAAGCCTTCGACCAACGTGTCGGGAGGCGAGACGGCAAAAGCGGGCGCAGCGAGCAGCGCGGACATCGCCACACCCGCGAGCAAGCCACGAGAGCGAAGAGCAAACCTTTCCAGCATCATGATGATCGTTCCCTGTTTTGTTGACCTGAGTTCCCGGCTCAGGGCTGCATTCTTCTCGAAGCCGGAAGCGGCTCGGACCGCTTACCGTCGTGGTTTTTGTCCAGTTGGTCAACACCCTATTCGGCGACGCCGCGGCCGGCAACGCGCATTTTGCAAGACAGCTTATTGGGCCAGAACGGGCCGAGATCTGTCGATCCGTGCGACGGCTAATTGAAGCCGCCAATCGGGAAAATTCTGCCCGGTCCGTTATCCGGACGTCGCCGTCATTTCGGCTGAGCAACCAGCCCTGCATCTGGAAAGCAGGTGGCGGGCTTGCCGATCTTCGCCTGCCATGCGCCGATCGAGCGGCGCGTCTTGAAACCGGGCAGGCCGTCGGCGCTTCCGACGTCGTAGCCCTTGGCTTCCAGCGCCTGCTGGAGTGCCGCGATATCGGACCGGTGGAGATCGCCGACCGGGCCCCAGGCGCCGGCAAAGGTTGCGTCGCCCTTGGCGATGCGATCGGCGGCATGGCCGATGAAGAGGGCGTAGAGGTCGCTGGTGTTGTATTCCTTCAGGACATAGAAGTTCGGCGTGACGATGAAGGCGGGGCCGCTGCGCCCGGCCGGCATCAGCAGGAAGCCCTCGGCCTTAAGCTCGCCGGCCGGGAACGGCTTGCCGCCGACGCGCGCGATGCCCATCGCCGCCCAGTCGGAGATCTTCTTGCCCTGGTCGGGCCCCTCCAGCGAGCAGGAGACGGTTGCCGGCACCGTCACTTCAAAGCCCCAGCCGCGGCCCCTCACCCAGCCGTAATGGACGAGATAGTTGGCGATCGAGGCGAGCACGTCCGGCGTCGAGTTCCAGATGTCGGGGTGGCCGTCGCCGTCGAAATCGACGGCGTGCTTAAGGAAGGAAGTCGGCATGAATTGCGGCTGGCCGAGCGCGCCGGCCCAGGAGGATTTCATGGCGTTGACCGGTGCCAGCCCGCGCTCGACGATCTCGAGCGCCGCCAGCACCTCGGTGCGGAAGAAATCCTTCTTGGTCGACATGAATGCCTTCGTGCCCAGCACCTCGAAGGCATCGTAAGGCATCTTGGCCGCGCCGAAGCCGGTCTCGCGTCCCCAGATGGCCAGAACCACCTCGCCCGGCACGCCGTAGCGCTTCTCGATCAGCCCGAGCACGCGGGCATTGGCGCTCTCGCGCGTCCTCCCTCCGGTGGTGACGGCGCGAACGATCTTCTCGGCGAAATAGGCGCCGGGCGGGCCGAACTCAGCCTGATGCTGTATCTGCGGCGTCGTTGGCTTCTCGCCGGGCATGACGAGGTCCGGCAGCTTGAGATTCGGCTTCACGCCGATGAAGGCGGCGTCGAAGGTTTTCTTGGAGATGCCCTTGGCCTTGGCCTCGGGCCAGAGGTCGTTCTGCAGCCAGGCCTGGAATTGGTCGTCGATGGGGGCCGCGCGGGAGGGATGTGCGAGAAACAGCCCGACAAGCGCTGCAAGGAAGGAAAGTACAGCCAATCTGAGAAGCTTGCGTTCCTTCCAACCCCCCTCTGGCCTGCCGGCCATCTCCCCCGCAAGGGGGGAGATCGGATGTCGCCTTGGGCTTCGCCAATCACCGACGCCGCAGGAAGAGCTCGTGCGACGAAACTGCCAATCTCCCCCCTTGCGGGGGAGATGGCCGGCAGGCCAGAGGGGGGTTGGACGGATTGCAATCGCTCGAGAAAAGCCGCCTCTCATTGCCCCCTCCCCCAATCCCTCAAAAAACCGTCCTCGATCGCAGCGCGGCGGCAAGCGTGCCTTCGTCGAGATAGTCGAGCTCGCCACCGACCGGGACGCCGTGTGCCAGCCTTGTCACCTTGACGTCGAAGCCCGAGAGCTGGTCGGTGAGGTAATGCGCCGTCGTCTGGCCCTCGACGGTGGCGTTGACGGCGAGGATAACCTCCTTCACCTCGCCGCCGGCGACTCGGTCGACCAGCGAGCGGATGTTGAGCTGGTCGGGGCCGATGCCGTCGAGCGGCGACAGCGTGCCGCCGAGCACGTGATAGCGCACATTCATGGCGGCGGCGCGCTCCAGCGCCCAGAGGTCGGAAACGTCCTCGACGACGATGAGGGTGGCGGCATCGCGGCGCGGATCGGTGCAGATCATGCAGGGATCGGAGGTATCGACATTGCCGCAGGTCGAGCAGATCCGCACCTTGTCGACCGCCTCGCCCATGGCGGCGGCGAGCGGCTGAAGCAGCTGCTCCTTCTTCTTGATCAGATGGAGGGCCGCGCGCCTTGCCGAACGCGGCCCGAGTCCCGGCACCTTGGCCAGGAGCTGGATCAGGCGTTCGATCTCTGGACCGGCGATTCGCTTCGACATCGCTCTGATCTAGAGCAATTCCAGGAAAAGTGCGAAGCGGTTTTCCGTCCGGGATTGCGTCAAAACGAAAAGATGGATCGGTTCGCCGTTTCCGTGAAACGATGAGCTGATCCAGGATTTTTCAGAGCGCTTTGGAACACGCTGCATCCGAGCATGATCCGCCATGCTGCCAAGGCCGATCATGGTCGATGGTCGACTGAGGCTGGTTTAGAGCGGCCGGTCCTGGCTGACGATCAGCGCGCCGATAGCATCGGTGTTCTCAGGCGTCGACTGGAACCCCATCGTCGCTTCCTGCGGCGCGCTCGGGACCGAGGTGACATACCGGCCCTTCAGGGTACCGCCGAAGCGGGAGGCATCCGGTTCCTCCATCGGCTCCTGCATCGCGACCACCGTCGGCTTCGCCGTGACGCGGCCGGACTTCTGCGCCGGCGCGATGGAGGCCGTCATGTAGACCTGCTGGGCGGGGACGATCATCGTCTTGGCCGGAAGCGTCGGTGCGGCAGCTGCGGTCACGCCGGCCTGCTTGGCCGGATCGGCATGGACGATGGTCTTGACCACCGGCTCGGCGGAAGCGACGAGCACCGGAGCGGCAGGATCGGTCTTCTGCGACTTGTCAGAGGCCATGGCGACCATGGGTTCGTCCGGCAGCGGCTGCCAGTTGCGGCCGCGCTTTTCATAGAAGGCGTTGCCGCCGGCAACCATCGTGTAATGCATGTTCTTGTAAGGGAAGCGCAGCCCGGCGGTGTGGAAATACATCGTGTTCTTGAGCTTGGCCTTGCGCTCGCCCTTGAGCACCGCCTCGGCGGCCAGCTCGACATCGGGCAGCGCCTTCGAATTCATCGGCCGCGTCAGCACGCCGGGAGCAAACTGGCCCTTCTCGCCGACGATCTCGCAGATGGTGCTGCCATGCTGGCCGGAGCGCAGCCGGTTCATCACGACCGTGCCGACGGCGATCATGCCGTCGCGGCTCGACCGGTTGGACTCGAAGAACATCGCCCTTTGCAGGCATTCCTTGTCCTTCATCGTGTATTTGTAGGAACGCGAACTCAAGAAGCTCGGCGTGACGGCGTCGGTCAGGCTCGACATGCCATGTGAAGCGGTCTGGCTGCAGCCGGCCAGGAACAAGGGGGAAGCGGCGATGCCGATAAGCAGCAGCGGCGTCTTCCATCGCGTCGCGATCAACAAAAAAGCCTCATTTCCAGATGCCAGCCCGCCCCGAGATGTGGCAAGAATGAGACTCTTTCAGGCAAAAAGATGGCCAGATGGTTAGCAAACTCTAGACTTGGGTAAAACTTTATGAATGTCCCGAAATGAGCCCGTGAGCAAAGCCGGCAAAATGGTTAATATAGCGACCCGGGCTCGATTTTCGTTCATAATCAATTAACTGGCGGCGCTCGCCTCAGAACGGCAATTTCATTCCGGGCGGAATCGGCAGACCCGCCGTCAAGGCCTTGGTCTTTTCCTGCATGACCTGCTCGACCTTATTTTTGGCGTCATTGTGCGCGGCCAAAAGCAGGTCCTCGAGGATCTCGACCTCGTCGTCCTTGATGAGCGACGGATCGATCTTCAGCGCCTTCATTTCGAACTTGCCGGTCAGCGTCACGCTGACCAGGCCGCCGCCTGCCTGGCCGGTGGCCTCCAGCGTGGCGATCTCATCCTGCATGGCCTGGAACTTGGCCTGCATTTCCTTCGCCTTACCCATCAGGCCGAGAAGATCCTTCATCGCAAATATCCTCTTAGTTTCTTTTGTTGGAGCATGATCTTGTCCGAAAACCGGTTCCCTTCGGGATCATGCTCTAGATTTCATCATCGTCCGCGGCCGGCTCAACCGGCAGGTCGGCCTCGACGCCTTCCACTTCCGGCACATCCGGAATGCGCACGTCGATGATCTTGGCGCCAGGAAAGCGAGCGAGGATGGCAGCGACCGTCGGGTCGCTCCTGGCGTCCGAGAAGGCGTTCTCGCGCTTCGTCGTCTCCATCTCGGCCAGCGTCTGGCCGCCCGCTTCCTTCGACAGCGAGACCAGCCAGTTGCGGCCGGTCCAGGCGCGCAGCTTGGACGTCAGGTCGTTCAGCAGCATCTTCGGCGCATCGTCGGTCAAGCTGACGTCGATGCGGCCGGGCTCGATGCGCACCAGCCGCACGCAGCGCTTCAGGAGCACCTTGAAGGCGATGTCGCGATTGGCGTCGGCAAGCGCTGCGATATCGGCCAGCGATTTCACCGGAACGGCGGGCGGCTCGACGGCCGGCTCCGGCGCCGGAACGAAGGCGGCGGGCACGGGCTGCGCCTCGACCAGCCGCATCGTCTGCGCGCCGCCGTTGGAGGCCGGCATGCGCGCCTGCGCCACCGCGCCGGCGCCGCCATTGCCGGCCGGCGCTCCGTTGGCGCGCGGGGCGCCATTCGGCACCGGGGCCGCGCCTTCCAGCGATTTCAGCGCCTCGTCCAGCGTCGGCAGATCGGCGGCGTGCGCCAGCCTGATCAGCACCATCTCGCCAGCGCTGACCGGGCGGTTGGAGGACTGCACCTCGGGGATACCTTTGAGCAGCATCTGCCATGTCCGCGACAGCACGCGCACCGACAGGGCGCTCGCGAACTCGGCGCCGCGCCGGCGCTCGTCCTCGGAGAGCGAAGCATCCTCGGCCGCGCCCGGCACGAAACGCAGCCGGGTGACGAGGTGGTTGAATTCGGCCAAATCGGTGAGCACAGCCGCCGGATCGGCGCCGGTGTCGTATTGCGCCCGGAACTCGGCCAGGGCCGCCGCCACGTCGCCCTTCATGACATGCTCGAAGAGGTCGATGATGCGGGCGCGATCGGCGAGCCCCAGCATGGCGCGCACCGCCTCGGCGCTGACTGCGCCGCTGCCATGGGCGATCGCCTGGTCGAGGATGGAGAGCGAATCGCGCGCCGAGCCCTCGGCGGCGCGCGCGATCATCGCCAGGGCCTCGTCGTCGACGGAAATGCCTTCCTTGGCGGCGATCGCGGAGAGATGCGCGACCAGCGCGCCGGCATCGATGCGCCGCAGATCGAAGCGCTGGCAGCGCGACAGGACCGTGATCGGCACCTTGCGGATCTCGGTGGTGGCGAAGATGAACTTGACGTGCGGCGGCGGCTCCTCCAGCGTCTTCAACAGGCCGTTGAAGGCCTGGGTGGAGAGCATGTGCACTTCGTCGATGATATAGACCTTGTAGCGGGCCGAGACCGGCGCGTAGCGCACCCGGTCGATGATGTCCCTGATGTCGTCGATGCCGGTATGCGAAGCGGCGTCCATCTCGATGACATCGACATGGCGGCCTTCCATGATCGCCTGGCAATGCTCGCCGGGGATCGAAAGATCGACCGAGGGCTGGTCGACGGTCGCGGTCTTGTAGTTGAGGGCCCGCGCCAATATGCGCGCCGTCGTCGTCTTGCCGACCCCGCGCACGCCGGTCAGCATCCAGGCCTGGGCGATGCGGCCGGTGGCGAAGGCGTTGGTCAGCGTGCGAACCATCGGCTCCTGGCCGATCAGTTCGGAGAAATTCGAGGGGCGATATTTGCGCGCCAGCACGCGATAGGCGCCAGCCTTTTCCGTCCCCAAATTTCCGGCTTCGCTCATTCGCCGTCAAAAGCTCCAAGGACCGCGACGGAAGGCGGTCGATTCCTGCGCATAGTCTCACCCGCACGGCTCGGCGCCGTCAATGTCGCGGGAGAAAAGGCGAAGAGGCGGGAGGCTGGAACAATGACCCGTTCCGGGCTCGTTAGGGCTGCTTCCTTCCGGACCTGACCCGGTTGGCGAGTGGATCGTCCACCACCAACCTCCCGCGCTCCATATCGGCAATTCAGCGGCGAAATGCAAGGGCAGAGGTGAAGGGCCGGCCGGTCATGCTGACGACAATGCCTTCAAATCCTCAATAGCGGCCAATGATTCGCTTGCAGCCACCTTGCCGCCGCTCTAGCGTTCCCCGGTTTGGAAAATATGACAAAAGCGAAGGAAACGCCCATGCTGCCTGGCCTCAAGGCCGGATTTGCGCTGGACGCCCGATTGGAGGCGGACAGTGAGCAGCTCATGTGGCTCGGCCTGTGCGAGCTCAGGCTGATGAACGACCGCCGCTGGCCGTGGCTGGTCCTGGTGCCGCAGCGCCCCGGGATCGAGGAATTGCACGACATGACGCCGCTCGACCAGGCGATGCTGACCTTCGAGACCAATATGGTGGCGCAGGCGCTGAAGAAGGTGACCGGCTGCACCAAAATCAACACCGGCGCGCTCGGCAACATCGTGCGCCAGCTGCACGTCCATGTCATTGCCCGCAGCGAAGGCGATCCCGGCTGGCCGGGGCCGGTCTGGGGACACGGCATGCGCGAGCCCTATCAACGCCCCGAGCTCCACCGGTTTGCCGAAACGATCAAGGCAGCGCTATAAGCCGACCAGTGTCCACCCTGCACCTTGAGTCCCCATGAGCTTCCGCCTCTTTGACGCGCCATTGCGCGAGCCGAGCCAGTTCGTCGGTTTCGCCGGCAACCGGATCGACCGGCAATCGGAAAACCGCGCCGATGACGCCGTCGAAAAGGCACTCGCCGAACAATCGGCGCGGCTGATGCTGATGCATGGCGGCAGGCTCTATCTGAAGTTGGAGGACGGCGGGTTCGACCCCTGGTTCAAGGTTGCCGAAAGCCAGCCCTTCGACGTTTCGCTGGACCGCGGCGTGCTGCTCGGCTTTTCGGAGGGCGGACCGGTGCTTGCGGTGCCGGCCGGCATCGAGCCGGAAAACCTGCCCGAAATGGTCAAGGCGATCGACTACCGCTCCGTCTACATGCAGGGGCTGATCGACGAGGCGGCGGCCGGCGCGCTAGCGCAAGGCGCGGCGCTGCTTGCCTGGCATGCCAGCCACGCCTTCTGCAGCAAATGCGGCAGCCCTTCGGAAATGCGGGCCGGCGGTTACAGACGCCATTGCCCGGCCTGCGGCACCGAGCATTTCCCGCGCACCGACCCGGTGGCGATCATGCTGACGGCGACGCGCGAGAAATGCCTGCTCGGGCGCGGCCGGCATTTTGCGCCGGGCATGTATTCGGCGCTTGCCGGTTTCATCGAGCCCGGCGAGACGATCGAGGCCGCCGTGCGCCGCGAGACGCTGGAGGAGGCAGGGATCCGGCTCGGCCGTGTCGTCTACCACGCCAGCCAGCCCTGGCCGTTTCCCTATTCGCTGATGATCGGCTGCTTCGGCGAGCCGCTCAACGAGGATATCCAGGCCGACCTCAACGAGTTGGAGGACTGCCGCTGGTTTTTCCGCGACGAGGTGCGCTCGATGCTGGAGAGAATGCATCCCGGCAATCTGATCACGCCCCCGAAAGGGGCGATCGCCCACCACCTCATTCGCGCCTGGGTCGACAGCGAATAGGAGCAGGAGCCGAAAAATGATCCGTCACACCGTCGTGTTCACGCTGAAGCATGCGCCGCATTCGCTGGAAGCGAAGCGCTTCCTCCACGACGCCAAGAAGATCCTGACCGCGATCAAGGGTGTGACGCATTTCGAGCAGTTGCGGCAGGTCAGCCCCAAGAACGACTACCAGTTCGGCTTCTCGATGGAGTTCGCCGACCAGGCTGCATACACCAGGTATAACGAGCATCCCGACCACGTCGCCTTCGTGCGCGACCGCTGGGTTCCGGAGGTCGAGAAATTTCTCGAAATCGACTATGTCCCGCTCGGCTTTGGCTGAGATTGGGTCGAGCGCCAACGTCTGGGATTAACACGGACCCCATGAGGATCATCCCAGGACGGAGCGACGCGAAGCGGAGCGCAGACCCTGGGATCCATGCCGTTACCTCAGTCGAGGGGCGCAGCGGAGCAGAATTCTGGACCGTCGTAACGCGTCGAAATCACGGCATGGATCCTTGGGTCTGCGCGCGTCGCTTCGCTCCTTGCTTCGCCCGTGGATGACGAAGTATCAAGGCCTTCGTCAATCTCGAAGGTCCTAGGAACCACCTAGTCCGCCACCTTCCACTGCTCGCGCGACGCGCTCGCCGGATAGACACCGAGGATGCGCATCTCGCGCGAGAAGAAGCGCAACTCGTCGAGCGCGAGCTTGACCAGCGGATCGTCGGGGTGGCCCTCGATGTCGGCGTAGAACAGCGTCGCGGTGAAAGCGCCGAGCTGGTAGCTCTCGAGCTTGGTCATGTTGATGCCGTTGGTGGCGAAGCCGCCCATGGCCTTGTAGAGCGCGGCCGGCACGTTGCGGACGCGGAAGATGAAAGTCGTCATCATCTTGGCGTCCGGCGACGGGCGCTCGGCCCACCGCTTGTCCTTGGTCAGCACGACGAAGCGGGTGACGTTGCTGTCGGTGTCCTCGACGTTCTTCTCGATGATGTCGAGGCCGTAGAGCTCCGCGGCAAGCGCCGGCGCAAGCGCTGCCATGGTCCGGTCCTTGACCTCGGAGACCATCTTCGCCGAACCCGCCGTATCGCCGGCGACCACCGGCTTCCAGCCATTCTTGCGGATATATTTGCGGCACTGGCCGAGCGCGTGGATGTGGCTGTGCACGGTCTTGATCTCTTCGCGCCTGACGCCGGGCAGCACCATCAATTGGAAGTGGATCGGCAAAAAATACTCGCCGACGATGTGCAGCCGCGATTCCGGCAGCAGGTGATGGATGTCGGCGACGCGGCCGGCGATCGTGTTCTCGATCGGGATCATGGCGAGCTCGGCTTTGCCGGTCTCGACCGCGTTGAAGGCGTCCTCGAAGGTCGGGCAAGGCAACGGCTCCATCGAGGGGAACATGTTGCGGCAGGCAGTGTCGGAGTTGGCGCCGGGCTCGCCCTGGAAGGAGATTCTGTTGGTCTTTTCTGGCATGCGCCAATGTCTCTCTTGCGGACTAGTTTGAAAGGATTTGCCTGGCGCGTTCCAGGTCGTCGGGCGTGTCGACGCCGAGCGGCAGCGACCGGACGATCTCGGCGTCGATGCGCATTCCGGCTTCCAGCGCCCGCAGCTGCTCCAGCCGCTCACGGCGCTCGAGCGGCGACGGCTTCAGCGCCACGAAGCGTTCCAGCGCCGCGCGGCGGTAAGCATAGAGGCCTATGTGGTGATAGAGCGGGCCTTCTCCCCAGGGCGCGGTGGCGCGGGTGAAATAGAGCGCTTTGAGCCGCGTCGCGGACAGCGGCGAGCCGACGATCTTGACCACATTCGGATTGGTCCTCTCCTCGTCGCGCACAATCTCGACGCCGAGCGTGGCGATGTCGACCGCTGCGTCTGCGAAGGGCCTGAGCGAAGCGCCGATGATTTCAGGATCGATGGTCGGCAGATCGCCCTGGACATTGACGATCGTCTCGACCCTTTTCTCGGGATCGAGGGCAGTGAGGGCCTCGAAGATACGGTCGGAACCCGATTCGTGGTCCGCACGCGTCATCACCGCCTCGAAACCATGCGAGCGCACCGCCTCTGCAACGGCTTGCGTGTCGGTCGCCACCACCACACGGCCGAGCCCGGCCTCGGCGGCGCGGCGGGCGACATGGACGATCATCGGCGCGCCGGCGATGTCGGCTAGCGGCTTGCCCGGCAGGCGCGTCGAGGCCATCCGGGCGGGGATCAGGATCAATGTCGACATGGGACTTTCGGAGCGCCGTGAAAGCGGATGGAAAAGTGGCAAAAGGTCTCACTGGAAGCGCTCTTATAGGTGTTGCAACGCCGAAGCAAAAGACCTAGTTTCCGCCCGATTTGACTGGCCCGCTCGGGCCTTAGCGATACCGACGGACGGAGTGGACGGGACGGTCCGCCGGAAAAGGGAGCAAGGGGCGTAATGGATTCCACCGAAGTCAACAAGCTGCTGGCCGGATTCCTCGGAACCTGCTTCGTCATCTTTTCCGTGGGCATCGTGTCGAACGCGCTGTTTGCCTCTCCCGCGCCCGAGAAGCCCGGCTTCGCCATCGAGGCTCAAGAGCCGACCGAGGGCGGCGGCGCAGCCGCTCCGGCGGCAGAAGCCAAGCCGATCGCCGATCTGCTGGCCAAGGCCAATGTCGAGGCGGGCGCCGCCATCTTCAAGAAGTGCCAGGCCTGCCATTCCGGCGAGAAGGGCGGCCCGAACAAGGTCGGTCCGGACCTCTGGGATGTCGTCGACCGTCCTGTCGCCGAGCATGAAGGCTTCGCCTATTCGGCTGGCATGAAGGATTTCTCCAAGGGCGGCCAGGAGAAGTGGACCTACGACAACCTCAACCACTTCATCACCTCGCCTAAGAAGTTCGTGAAGGGCACGGCCATGGGCTTTGCCGGCCTGCCGAAGGATGAGGATCGCGCCAACGTGATCGCCTATCTGCGCACGCTGTCGGACAGTCCGAAGCCGCTGCCGCAGCCGGGCGCTTCGGCCGAAGCGAAGCCCGCCGAGGGTGCAGCACCCGCCAAGCCGGCCGAAGGCGCCGCCCCGGCCAAGCCCGCGGCACCCGCTCAATAAGCGATTTGCCTTGGATATCTCCTCAGAAAAGCCGGGTTCATCCCGGCTTTTCTGTTAGGAAAGCCGCATATGCTGCGACAAAAGCCGCCGCTTGCGGTTTTCACCGGCGTCAAATGATCTAGATTGCCGATGGACACTGTTCGCGACGAGGAGAACGCATGACGGCTGGCCGCTCCCGGACGTTTTTCGCATCAATGCTGGCGGTTGCTTTCGCCGCGAGCCTGCAGGCCAGCTTCGCCGACGAATGGCACACCACCTCCTCGCTGATAGGCCCCTCCAAATACGGCGAGAATTTCCAGCGCTACGACTATGTCAATCCGGATGCGCCGAAGGGAGGCATCTACAACTCCGTCGTTGTCGGCACCTTCGACAGCTTCAATCCATACATCGTGCAGGGAGCGCCGGCAGCCGGCTTCGCAGAATTCGGCGGCGGCCTGCTCTACGACACGCTGATGGACCAGGCGACCGATGAGGGCAGCGTCAGCCACCCGCTGATCGCCGAGGCCTACAAATACCCGTCGGATTACTCGTCGGCGACCTACCGGCTCAACCCTCAAGCGAAATGGCATGACGGCCAGCCGATCACCGTCGACGACGTGATCTGGTCGTTCCAGGTGCTGAAGACCAATAGCCCGATGTACAGTCGCTACTTCGAGAACGTGACCGAGGCGGTCGCAATCTCGGATCGCGAGGTCGAGTTCCATTTCAGCCAGAAAGGTAACCGCGAACTGCCGAAAATCCTCGGCGACCTCGTCGTCTTGCCGAAGCACTGGTGGGAAGGCACCGACGCCAGCGGCAAGAAGCGCGACATCACCAGGCCGACGCTGGAACCACCGCTGGGCTCCGCGGCCTACAAGATCGCCAGCTTCAAGCCCGGCTCGGAGATCATCTGGCAGCGCGTGCCCGACTATTGGGCCGCCAAGCTGCCGGTGAAGATCGGCCGCGAGAATTTCGACACTCAGCGCTTCACCTATATCCTGGACGACAATGCCGCCTGGCAGGCCTTCACCAAGGGCGGACTTCAGGATCTCAGACCGGAGAACAGCTCGAGGCGTTGGGCGACATTCTACAATTTCCCGGCGATCAACGCCGGCGACGTGATCAAGAAGGAGTTCAAGACCACCTCGCCCGAGCCGATGCAGGGTTTCATGCTCAACCAGCGGCGCCCACTGTTCCAGGATCGTCTGGTGCGGGCAGCGCTGACCTATCCGTTCGATTTCGAGACGATGAACCGCACGCTGTTCTACAACTCGAACACGCGCACCCAGAGCTATTTCCAGGGCACGGAACTTGCGTCGAGCGGGCTACCGAAAGGCAAGGAACTGGAAATTCTCGAAAAATATCGCGACAAGCTGCCGCCGGAACTTTTCACGCAGGAATTCAAGTTGCCGGTCTATGACTCGCCGCAGTCGGAACGGAAATATCTGAAGCAGGCAGTCGACCTCTTCACCAAGGCAGGCTGGGTGATCAAGGGCGGCAAGATGGTGAACGCCAAGACCGGCGAGCCATTCAAGTTCGAGATCCTTGGTTCGTCCGACACCGACCAGGTGATCTCCAGTCCCTACATCACCAATCTGCGCAAGATCGGCGTCGATGCGACGCTGCGGATCATCGATCCGACCCAGTACATCAACCGCCGCAACAATTTCGACTACGACGTCATAATCGGCATACTCGCGCAATCGGAATCGCCTGGGAACGAGCAGCGCGACTTCTGGAGCTCGAAGGCGGCGGACACGCCGGGATCGCGCAATTATTCCGGCATCAAGAACCCGGTCGTCGACGCGCTGGTCGACCGCATCATCTTCGCCACCGACCGCGACGATCTCGTCGCCGCCACCCATGCTCTCGATCGCGTGCTGTTGTGGAACTCCTATGTCGTGCCGCAATACTACCGGGCGGTTGTGTGGATAGCCTACTGGAACAAGTTCGGCATGCCGGAAAAGCAACCCAGCTACCGCGGCGCCGACATCGATTCCTGGTGGGTCGACCCCGCGAAGGAAAAGGCACTGGCCGCCAAGTACAAGGGCGTCAATTGATGCTGCGGCAGACCTTGCTTCCTCGCCGCGACTTCCTGGCGTTCGGCGCGGCAGCGGCGGCAACATCGCTGCTCCCCGGCAAGATCTTTGCCGCCATTCCGACCGGTGTGAAAGTGCACGGCCTGTCCGCCTTCGGCGACCTCAAATACAAGCCCGACTTCACGCATTTCGACTATGTCAATGTCGATGCGCCGCAAGGCGGCACCTTCAACTTCTCGCCGCCCAACTGGGGCCAGAACCAGAGCCCTTTGACGTTCAACACGCTGAACTCCTTCGTGCCCAAGGGCGATGCGCCGCAGCGCATGGAAATGTGTTTCGATCCCTTGATGGTGAGAGCGCTCGACGAGCCCGACGCCGTCTATGGGCTGATTGCCGACGGCGTCACGATTTCCGACGACCGCAACGGCTTCATCTTCTCGCTGCGGCCGCAGGCGCGTTTCCATGACGGCACGCCGCTGACAGCCGAGGACGCCGCCTTCACCTTCAAGCTGCTGAAGGACAAGGGGCATCCGGACTATTCGCTGTCGCTGACGCATCTGGACGACGCGGTGGCGAAGGACGCCCACACAGTCGAGCTCAAATTCTCCGGCAAGCAGTCGGCGCGCACGATCCTCAATGTCGTCGGTTTTCCGATCCTGTCGAAGGCCTTCTACACGGCCAATCCCTTCGATTCCTCGCAGCTCAACCCGCCGCTCGGATCTGGCGCCTACAAGGTCGGGCGCTGGTCGGCAGGCGCCTGGATCGAATATGAGCGGGTGGCCGACTATTGGGGCAACGATCTGCCGGTCAATCGCGGCCAGAACAACTTCCAGCGCATCCGCATCGAATTCTACCAGGACCGTACGGCCGGCTTCGAGGCCTTCAAGAAGGGTGAGATCCTCTATCGCGAGGAGTTCACCTCGCGCGTCTGGGCGACGGCCTACAACTTCCCTGCCTTTGTCGCGGGCAAGGTGGTCAAACACGAGTTCCCGGCCGAAACGGTGCCCTCGATGCAGGCCACGGCGGTCAACCAGCGGCGCGCGCAGTTCCAGGACCCGCGAGTCCGGCAGGCGATCGCGCTCTGCTTCGACTTCGAATGGACGCGACGCAATTTCTTCTACGGCTCCTACGAGCGCTCGCAATCCTGCTTCGAGAAATCCGACTTTCGCGCCGAGGGCATGCCGTCGCCGGCAGAGCTGGCGCTGCTCGAACCACTGCGCGACAAGCTGCCGCCGGAGGCTTTCGGCGAAGCGGTGACACAGCCTGCCTCGGACGCTTCGGGCCGCGACCGGAAGCAGCTCGGCAGGGCGGCGAAGCTGCTTGCCGAGGCCGGCTGGAAACGCTCGGGCGATTTCGTCGTCAACGACAAGGGCGCCCGGCTGCCCGCCGAATTCCTGGTCGACGACGAGACCTTCGTGCAGGTCTATTCGCCCTGGGTCGCCAACATGAAGGCGATCGGCATCGACGCTTCCATCCGGCTGGTCGATTCTGCCCAATACCAGCTCAGGCAATCGACCTTCGATTTCGACCTGATCTCGGCTGCTTTCTCCTTCAGCGCCACGCCGACCCGCGACGATCTCGAGATCTTCTTCCATTCGCGCAGCGCCCCCATATCGGGCTCGCGCAACCTGCCGGGCATAGCGAGCCCGGCCATCGACGCCCTGATCGATGCCGTCGGCGCGGCCAAGGACCGCGAAAGCCTCACCGTCGCGATGCGGGCGCTCGATCGGGCCTTGCGCGCGCGGCGCGATTGGATTCCAAGTTGGTACCTAGCGAATCACCGAAGCGCCTATTGGGATATGTTCGGCTTTCCCGAGCAGAAACCCGATTTCGGCTTTCCGGTCGAAGCGCTGTGGTGGGTCGACAAGGGCAAGGCGGCAAAAATTGGCAAAGCCTGACACTCCCCTTCGCGCGGGGCCGGCAGCCTGATGGGCGCCTATATCCTGCGCCGCATCCTTCTGATGATCCCGACGCTGCTCGGCATCATGGCGATCTCCTTCGCCGTCATCCAGTTCGCTCCCGGCGGCCCGGTGGAGCAGGTCATCGCCAAGCTCACCAACCAGAGCGGCGCCGACCGCCTCGGCGGCGGCGGTGGCGATGCCGGCGCCACCAATCTCGATGTCGCCGGCGATGTCGGCTCGAAATACCGCGGCGCGCAGGGGCTGGACCCCGAATTCATCAAGAAGCTCGAAAAGCAGTTCGGCTTCGACAAGCCGCCGCTCGAGCGCTTCGGCATGATGCTGTGGAACTATGCCCGCTTCGATTTCGGCGACAGCTATTTCCGCGACATCTCGGTGCTCGACCTGATCCTGGAAAAGATGCCGGTGTCGATCTCGATCGGGCTGTGGATCACGCTTCTGTCCTACCTGATCTCGATCCCGCTCGGTATCCGCAAGGCGGTGAAGGACGGCTCGACCTTCGATGTCTGGACGAGCGGCGTGGTGATCGTCGGCTATGCCATTCCGGGCTTCCTGTTCGGCATCCTGCTGATGGTGCTGTTTGCCGGCGGCTCGTTCTGGGACTGGTTTCCGCTGCGCGGCATCGTTTCCGACAATTGGAACCAGCTTTCCTGGCCGGACAAGATCATCGACTATTTCTGGCACATGACGCTGCCGCTGACGGCACTGGTGCTGTCGGCCTTCGCCACGACGACACTTTTGACCAAGAACTCCTTCCTCGAGGAGATCCGCAAGCAATATGTGGTGACGGCGCGCGCCAAGGGCCTGTCGGAGCGCAAGGTGCTCTACGGCCACGTCTTCCGCAACGCGATGCTGATCGTCATCGCCGGCTTTCCCGGCGCCTTCATCTCGGCCTTCTTCACCGGCTCGCTGCTGATCGAGAATATCTTCTCGCTCGACGGGCTCGGCCTGCTCGGCTTCAAGTCTGTGATCGACCGCGACTATCCGGTGGTTTTCGCCAACCTCTATATCTTTTCGCTGCTCGGCCTCTTCGTCAATCTTCTGTCCGACCTGATCTACACCTGGGTTGATCCGCGCATCGACTTCGAGCGGAGGGATATCTGATGGCAGAAGCCGCCGCAACGACGCGAGAACGCGCCACCCGACCCCGGCTGTCGCCGCTCAACCAGAGGCGGCTGCAGAACTTCAAGGCGAACCGGCGCGGCTACTGGTCGCTGTGGATCTTCCTCTTCCTGTTCGTGCTGTCGCTGTTTTCCGAGCTGATCGCCAACGACAAGCCGATCGTCGCCTCCTACAAGGGCGAGATCCTGTTTCCGGTTTTGGTCGCCTATCCGGAAGAGAAGTTCGGCGGCTTCTATGCCGTCACCGACTATCGCGACCCGGTCATCCAGGACGAGATCAATTCCAATGGCTGGATGATCTGGCCGCCGGTGCGCTACTCCTACCAGACTGTCAACAACGCCATTCCGGAAGCGGCGCCTGCCAAGCCCTCCTGGCTCTACGACAAGAAGAAGCGTTGCAGCCAATACCCGAAGGGAGAGGCCGATGAGAACTGCACCATCGGCAACTGGAACTGGCTGGGCACCGACGACCAGGCGCGCGACGTGCTGGCGCGCGCGCTCTACGGGTTTCGCATCTCGGTGCTGTTCGGGCTGATCCTGACGCTCGGTTCCTCGCTGATCGGCGTCGCGGCCGGCGCGGTGCAGGGCTATTCCGGCGGCTGGACGGACCTTCTGTTCCAACGTTTCATCGAGATCTGGTCTGCAATCCCCGTGCTCTATCTCCTGCTGATCATCTCGGCGATCCTGCCTCCCGGCTTCTTCATCCTGCTCGGCCTGATGCTTTTGTTCTCTTGGGTGGCGCTGGTCGGCGTGGTGCGAGCCGAGTTCCTGCGCGCGCGCAACTTCGAATATGTCAACGCGGCGCGCGCGCTCGGTGTGCCAAACCTCACCATCATGTTCCGCCATCTCCTGCCCAACGCCATGGTGGCGACGCTGACCTTCCTGCCGTTCCTGCTCTCAGGCTCGATCTCGACGCTGACCTCGCTCGACTATCTCGGCTTCGGCCTGCCGCCGGGCTCGGCCTCGCTCGGCGAGCTGCTGAAGCAGGCGCAGCGCAATCTCAACGCGCCCTGGCTCGGCATCTCCGGCTTCGTCGTCATCTCGGTGATGCTCTCGCTGCTGGTGTTCATCGGCGAAGCGACGCGCGACGCCTTCGATCCGCGCAAGACGTTCAAATGAGCGAACCGCTGCTTTCCGTCCGCGATTTGAGCGTCGCCTTCGCGCAAGGCGGCACACAGTCGACGGCCGTCGACCACATTTCCTTCGACATCGCCAAGGGCGAGACGCTGGCACTGGTCGGCGAATCCGGGTCCGGCAAATCGGTCTCGGCGCTGTCTGTTCTGAAGCTCCTGCCCTACCCCTCGGCCAGCCATCCTTCGGGAAGGATCCTGTTCCACGGCGCCGATCTGCTCAGCGCCAATGAAAAGACCTTGCGCGGCGTGCGCGGCAACAAGATCACCATGATCTTCCAGGAGCCGATGACCTCACTCAATCCGCTGCACACGATCGAGCAGCAGATCGTCGAGGTGCTGAAGCTGCATCAGGGGCTGGGCGACCGGCAGGCCCGCGCCCGGGTGCTGGAACTGCTCACTGAGGTCGGCATCCGCGATCCACAGAAGCGGCTCGACGCCTATCCGCACCAGCTCTCCGGCGGTCAGCGCCAGCGCGTCATGATCGCCATGGCCTTGGCCAACGAGCCGGAACTGTTGATCGCCGACGAGCCGACGACGGCGCTGGACGTTACCGTTCAGGCGCAGATCCTCGAGCTGCTGGCGAAGCTCAAAAGCCGCAAGGGCATGTCCATGCTCTTCATCACCCATGACCTCGGCATCGTGAGAAAGATCGCTGACCGCGTCTGCGTGATGACTAAGGGCAGAATAGTCGAGACCGGACCGACCAAGGAGATCTTCGCCAACCCGCAGCACGCCTACACCAGGCACCTGCTCGCCGCCGAGCCGAAAGGCAAGCCGCCGGCGGCGAATGCCGCCGCCAAGGCAGTGATGACCGGCAGGGACATCAAGGTGTGGTTCCCGATCAAGCGCGGCTTCTTCCGCCGCACCGTCGACCACGTGAAGGCGGTGGACGGCATCGACGTCACCGTGCGCGCCGGCCAGACGCTCGGCGTTGTCGGCGAATCCGGCTCCGGCAAGACGACGCTCGGCCTGGCGCTCGCCCGGATGATCTCGTCGACGGGCGCGATCAACTTCAACGGACAGGATATCAACCAGCTTTCCTTCAGCGCCATGCGGCCGCTGAGACGCGAGCTGCAGATCGTCTTCCAGGACCCGTTCGGGTCCTTGAGCCCGCGCATGTCGGTGGCGGAGATCATCGAAGAAGGGCTCAAGATCCACGAGCCGAAACTCTCGCCCGACGAGCGTGATGACAAGGTCGTCGAGGTGCTGAAGGAAGTCGGGCTCGATCCCGAGACGCGTCACCGCTACCCGCACGAATTCTCAGGCGGCCAGCGCCAGCGCGTCGCTATCGCGCGCGCCATGGTGCTCAATCCGCGTTTCGTCATGCTCGACGAGCCGACCTCGGCGCTCGACATGAGCGTGCAGGCGCAGGTGGTCGACCTTTTGCGCGACCTGCAGGCCAGGCACAATCTCGCCTATCTCTTCATCAGCCACGATCTGAAGGTCATCCGCGCCCTTGCCAATGACGTCATTGTCATGCGCAATGGCCAGGTCGTCGAGGCGGGACCGTCCGAACAGATTTTCAGCAGTCCGCAAACGGACTATACCCGGGCGCTGATCTCGGCCGCTTTCCGGATCGAAACGGCGCCGATCGGCGTCGTCAGCCAATAGGCTGGTTGCTTTCACGCAATTTCCGACGGAAAACCGCTGCACACTTTTCCTGGAATTGCCGATCTGTCTGTCTCACGCAATTCCGGACAGAGAACCGCTACACACTTTTCCTGGAATTGCGCCGGGACCGACATCACAGGGACTGAAATCCGAAAAATGGAAAAAGGCAAAATCCTGCTTGCCGTCACGGCGTTTCATCCGCAGCGCTGGCACCAGTTGCTGGCTGCCGAGCGCGAGGTGGTGCTGGAGCCGGCCGGCGCCAGCGATCCCTCGATCGCCTATGCGGTGGTGTGGAAGCACAAGCCGAACCTGCTCTCCGGACTGCCCAACCTGCGCGCCATCTTCTCGGTGGGCGCCGGCGTCGACCACATCTTCGCCGATCCGGGCCTGCCCGACGTGCCGATCGTCAGGGTCGTCGCCGACAACCTTACCCAATACATGACCGAATATGTTGCCTGGCGGGTGCTCGATCACCATCGGCACGGCATGCTCTACCGGGCGCAGCAGCCGAAGAAGATCTGGCACGAGCCGTTACAGCGGCCGGCCGGGGATATTTCCGTCGGCATCATGGGTCTCGGCCATCTCGGCCGCGCGGCTGCATCGGTGCTCTTGTCGCTCGGCTTCGCCGTCAATGGCTGGTCGCGCACCGAGCACCCGATGCAGGGCGTTTCGACCTATTCGGGAGAAGCGGGGCTGGTCCCCTTCCTCAACGCAACCGACATCCTCGTGGTACTGCTGCCGCTCACGCCGCAGACGCAAGGCATCATCAACTACGGCTTGCTGAAGGAATTGCGCCGGCGCAACGGCCTCGGCGGCGCTGTGTTGATCAATGCCGGGCGCGGGCGGCTACAGAAGGATGCCGACATCCTGCGCGCGCTGGACGACGGCATGCTGAAGGAAGCAAGCCTCGACGTGTTCGAGGTCGAACCGCTGCCGAAGACCAGCCCGCTGTGGAGCCATCCAAAAGTGTTCGTCACGCCGCATGCGGCGGCGACCTCGGACCCGGCCCATCTGGTGCCGATCATGCTGCGGCAGATGGACGCGTTCGAGCGCGGCGAAAAGCTCGAAAACCTTGTCGACCGCGAAGCGGGTTATTGAGGCGGCGAAACAGGCTTTGAACCCGGCAGCGCGAGCTTGTCCTTCTTCTTCGGCTTGCCGCAGTCGCGCCGCTCGATCGAGCGGTTCATGGCGTCGATATCGCCGCTTGCGTGATCGCTGTCGCGCTGCGCCTTGGAGCGCATGTCCGGCATGAACGGACCAAAGCCCATCGCCGGATTGGAGAAGGTAGGCTTGGCGGTGACCGGCAGATTGTACTGCTGCGCCAGCGCATTGCGGTTGGCGAGCAGCTGATCGCAGGGCACGCTGTCATATTGCAGCGACGACTGTACATTCTCGTCCTGCCGTTCCGACATCGAGGTGCCGCCGACGCAACCGGCCGTCATCAGGCAAGATGCCAACACCACCATGTTCCAGCGCATGGGTTTCCTCCGTGCGGTATCCGCCCCGCGCGTAGCCCGACATGCGATTCGGGCTTTTTCGCGAGCAGAGAATTAATACAAACGCCGTGATCCTTCCCACCCCTTCTGTCCGGCCGGACAGAAGGGGTGGGAAGGATCACGGCGTTGACGATTTTTCCGCCACAACGGCGAGGCCATCGACGGGCTCGCTCCGATCCTGGCGGATGACGGCTGGATCGAGCGACAGGATGGAAAGCCCGCCGGCGGCAAGGACGCGCCGCACATAGGCTTCGGAATGCGCGTAGCGCCGCGTCGGCAGCAAGGCGAAGTCATCGCCGCTTGCAAGTGTTTCGACAGAGAACGCGAACATGCCGTCATCGGCGAGTGCATCGGCAACCGCCCCGGCGATGCGTTCGAGCGCGCCGACATAGATGAACACGTCGGCGGCGACCACGAGGTCGGCGTTCGCGCCGGCGTGCGAGAAGTGCTGGAGATCGGCCTTCGAAAGCCGGTCGTAGATGCCCTTGGCGCGCGCCTTCCGCAACATGCCGGCCGAGATGTCATAGCCCTCGAGCCGATCGACGAACGGCCGCAGCCTTTCACCCATCAGGCCGGTGCCGCAGCCAAGGTCGAGGGCCAGTCGAAAACGGCCGAACCTTACCGTCCGGATGGCCCGGGCAAGAAAGTCCGGCATGCGGTAGCCGAGTTTCCCGACCAGCGATTCCTCGAAATTGTCGGCGTAGTGATCGAACAGCGTCTCGACGTAAGCGCTGGGCGGCGCGGCTGCGGCCGGAGCGCGGCCGATCAGTTGCAGCTTGAGATTTGCACCCAGCCGGTCCGCGGGATCGAGCTTCAGCGCCGTCGTCCAGGCGTGGGCGGCCTGGTCGAGAAGGCCCGCGGCCTCCTGCATTTCGCCGAGGCGGAACCATCCCGCCCCCCATTGCGGCACAAGCTCCAGCGCGCCAAGCAGAAGTTCCGCCGCCTGCGCCGGTTCGCCCGAAGCCAGCAGCATCTCGGCGAAGTCGGCGCGGCGATCGGCGTTCGAGTCGCCGGACGAGGCCTGAAGCGGTTTCATGGTCGAAGGATCCCACCGGCATTCGAGCCGGAGGCCGGCTGTAGGATGAGTCAGCAGTCTCTTGCAACAGGCTTCCCGCTGCGAATTTAGCCATTATCTTCAAGCCATGCGCGCCAGCGACCTGCTCAAGCCACGACCGGAGGGACTCTACTGCCCGCCAGGCGATTTCTTCATCGACCCGGTGCGGCCGGTGAACCGGGCGCTGATCACGCATGGCCATTCCGACCATGCGCGCTCCGGCCACCGAGCGGTGCTCGCCACGCGTCAGACGCTCGACATCATGGGACTGCGCTACGGCGAGGATTTTGCCGGCACGACGCAGGCAGCGATCCTCGGTCAGACGATCGATATCAACGGCGTCTCCGTCACCTTCCATCCGGCAGGACATGTGCTGGGTTCGGCGCAGATCTGCGTCGAGCACCAGGGCATGCGGATCGTCGCTTCCGGCGACTACAAGCGCCAGAAGGACGCCACATGCCTGCCGTTCGAGCCGGTGCCCTGCGATGTCTTCATCACCGAGGCGACCTTCGGCCTGCCGGTGTTCCGGCATCCGCCGGACAGCGAGGAGATTGCGCGCCTGCTCAAATCGGCGGCGCAATTTCCCGAACGTTCGCATTTGATCGGCGCCTATGCGCTGGGCAAGGCGCAGCGCGTCATGCGGCTGCTGCGCGACGCCGGCCATGACCGGCCGATCTATATCCACGGCGCGCTGGCCAAGCTCAGCGACTATTACCAGAGCCAGGGCATCGATCTCGGCAGGTTGGAACCGGCGACGGTCGAAAGCGGCGGCAAGGCCGATTTCACCGGCGCCATCGTGGTCGGTCCGCCTGCGGCCTTCGCCGACCGCTGGGCGCGGCGCTTCCCCGATCCGATCGCCTGCTTCGCCTCGGGCTGGATGCGTATCCGCCAGCGCGCCAAGCAGGGCGGCGTCGAGCTGCCGCTGATCATCTCCGACCATGCCGACTGGGATGAGCTCATTGCCACGATCAAGGAAACAGGCGCCGGGGAGATCTGGGTAACGCATGGCCGCGAGGAGGCTCTGGTGCGCTGGTGCGAGCTGGAGGGCATCGCGGCGCGACCGCTGCACCTCGTGGGCTATGAGGATGAGGGCGATTGATGGCACTGTTTGATCCGCCAATCGCCGACGCAGCGATCCTTCGCACGCCCCTCTGGCCTGCCGGCCATCTCCCCCGCAAGGGAGGTCGGACGTCGCGACGACTTTCGCCAACCATCAGCATTGCAGGATGTGCGGCGGGGTCGAAACTGCCAATCTCCCCCCTTGCGGGGGAGATGGCCGGCAGGCCAGAGGGGGGTGCCGCGCGCCGGCTTTCGCCATTGGCGTGGCGCATCCAGCCATGAACCGCTTCGCCGAACTCCTCGACCGGCTGGTGCTGACGCCGTCGCGCAACGGCAAGCTGACGCTGCTCACCGATTATTTCGGCAGCATAGAGGATCCCGACCGCGGGCTGGCGCTGGCGGCGATCACCGGGGACCTGTCGATCGCGGCGGTGAAGCCGGCCATGCTGCGTGCGCTGGTGGTGGAGCGCATGGACCCCGTTCTGTTCGGCTATTCCTACGACTATGTCGGCGACCTTGCCGAGACGGTGTCGCTGGTCTGGCCGCAGCCGGCCGGCCACATCCCGAGCCATGCGCCGACGCTTGCCGAGGTGGTCGGCAGGCTACAGGCGGCGAGCCGCTCCGACGGGCCGCAAGTGCTCGCCAGGCTGCTCGACAGCGCCAGCATCTCGGCGCGCTTCGCCATCATCAAGCTGGTGACGGGGGGCCTGCGCATCGGCGTTTCGGCGCGGCTCGCCAAACAGGCGCTGGCCGATCTCGGCAAGGTCGACGTCGCCGAGATCGAGGAGCTCTGGCACGGACTGACGCCGCCCTACACCGAGCTGTTCGCCTGGCTCGAAGGCCGTGCGGAAAAGCCGAAGAGCACCGCGCTCGCATTGTTCCGGCCGGTGATGCTCTCTAACGCGGTCGACGATGGCGATCTCGAAAAGCTCGATCCGGCCGACTATGCCGCAGAGTGGAAATGGGACGGCATCCGCGTGCAGGCGGTGTGCGAGGGCGGCATCCGCCGGCTTTATTCGCGCACCGGCGACGATATCTCCGGCGCCTTCCCGGACCTTGCGGTGGCGATGGACTTTTCCGCAGTGCTCGACGGCGAGCTGTTGGTCGGCGACCCGCGCGAGGCGACCGGAACGTTCTCCGACCTGCAGCAGCGGCTGAACCGCAAGAGCGTGTCGCTGAAAGTCCAGCAGCAATATCCGGCCTTCATGCGCTGCTACGACGCGCTGCAGATCGGTGGCAAGGATCTGCGCGGCCTTGCCTTCGTCGAGCGCCGGACCCGGCTCGAAGCCTTCGTTGCGACGCTCGATCCCGGCCGCTTCGATCTCTCGCCGCTGGTCGAATTCCCCGACTGGGAGGCGCTGGAGCGGCTGCGCCAGGCGCCGCCGCACCCGATCATCGAAGGCGTCATGCTGAAGCGCTGGGATTCGCCCTATCTCGCCGGCCGGCCGAAAGGCCCCTGGTTCAAATGGAAGCGCGACCCGCACACGGTCGACGCGGTGCTGATGTATGCGCAGCGCGGCCACGGCAAGCGCTCGAGCTTCTATTCCGACTACACGTTCGGCGTCTGGTCCGGCCCGGAAGGCGCTGAAGAGCTAGTGCCCGTCGGCAAGGCCTATTTCGGCTTCACCGACGAGGAGCTGCGGCAGATCGACAAATATGTCCGTGACAACACGATCGAACGTTTTGGGCCGGTGCGCTCGGTGCGCGCCGACCGCGATAACGGTCTGGTGCTGGAAGTCGCCTTCGAAGGCCTCAACCGTTCGACCCGGCACAAATCGGGCGTCGCGATGCGCTTTCCCCGCATCTCGCGGCTGCGCTGGGACAAGCCGGCCGCAGAGGCCGACCGCATCGAGACGCTGCAGGCGCTGCTTGATGGTTAGCCAGCCGAGAGACGCTTTCCTGGCGACGCCCCTCATCGCCCTGCCTGTCCTCCGCGGCGGCGGCGCTGCAGTTTCGGAAAGGCCGCTCTACGCTTCCTGCAACACGAGCAGCAATTCGTCGAGGCGTTCCAAGGTCGACGCCAAGCCGTCTTTCAACCCCATGTCGATGGCAGCCTGAAGTGAATCGGCCGAAGCGTATTGAACAACGGTTGTCACCAGCGTCCGCTTTTTTTCGTCAGCGAACGTACCGTCCCAATGTGATCCGGGAAGGTCCGGATTGACGGCTCCTGTCTCGTCGCAGAAGCCGTCCTGTGCGGTGTAACCATCTATGGGATCAATCGTCTTGTAATCGAGGCGATTCCAGTATTTTTCGTTATCAGGTGTGATCATGGCGTAGTGCCAATATCCACCCTCGCGAAAGTCCATGTGCTTGGTCTGCGTCGTCAATGGCTTTGGCGCAAACCACTGATCGAGAAGTTCACTCTTTGTGTGGCAATCCCACACGAGCTGTCGATCGGCATCAAATTCTCTGATGACCGTGATGCGGCGTTCGTCTTTGTCGGCCACAAACTCAAATCGCAGATCATTCGTCATTCTTATCTCCGCTCATTTTTGCGAGTAGATTATCAAGATTGTTGTATCGGCTTGCCCACTGCGCGCGCAGTTGATCAAACCAGCGCTCCGCCGCGACAAGGTTTTCGCGTTCAAGGCTACATGTTCGGACCCGACCACTCTTGCGAGAGGTGATGAGGCGCGATCTTTCCAGCACCGAGATATGCTTGACAAACGAAGGCAGAGCCATGTCGAACGGTTCCGCCAACTCGCTTACCGTTGCGGTCCCTTTGCTCAGCCGCTGCAGCACGGCTCTGCGCGTCGGGTCCGCAAGCGCATGAAAAACAGTGTCCAGCACCACACCTTGGTTAGCCATGAGGCTAACTATATGCGTTCAACACTTAGGTCAATGGCTAAGTTTTTGGATTGAACGAGATGAACCTCTTTCGCACCGACGGGAAGCAGCAACTGCATCAATTTGTCCACGCCGCCTGGAGAACGCCCTCCTCCCGTTTGCTGGAGACCGGCAGGTGCAAGGGCAGCATCAGCCTCGGCCATTTGGCAGTCGAGGTCCGAAACTACTCCGCGATCGAAACGCGAATCTCGTAGATGTCGACCGACTTGCCCTGCTTGTCGAAGTCGGAGTTGACGGCAATGGTGCCGGCGGCGCCCGGACGTTTGGCGGGGAATTGCACGTCGAACAGGTATTCGTTGCGCTCGTGACCGACGGCATAGCGCTTGCGGCCGCAGTCACCGAGCTCGCCGAAATTGCAGTCGACCGAGATCTGCGTCTCCTTGCCCTCTTCCGAGCGGGCGACGATGTCGAACATGGCGTGCTTGCCGGAAAGCTTTTCCAGCACGCCCTGCCCGACGTCGAAGGCGATCGCCGAGCCTGACGCGCCGGAGCGGATGCGCAGGAACTGGCCGGTGTCGTCCTTCATCACGTCGGCGCCGGCGTCGGACGGCGTGCTGACATGGGTCGGATCGCTGGGCGAGAAGACATTGATCCAGTTCTTCGATTGGTCCGCTTCGCCCGGCTTTTGCGGCGAGCCGGTATCGGCGGGTTGCGTGGAGTCTTCGCTCTCCAGGGTCGGCGGCGCTTCCGGCGGACCGGTATCGAGTTGGGCGGCCGTCTTGAAGACGCCGGTCTGCTTCGCGAAGTAGAGGCCGATGCCGGCGGCTGCGATGAGCGTTGCCGCGACAAAGATCGCCATCAGCGGCAGGCGGCGTCCCCTGATCCGCCGCTCGTCGCGATCCGGTGTCACTTCGGCGCCGTTGCCGACGGGCGCTCCCCGCGAATCATCAAGGCTCGGCGCGTTGGGAAGCGCCGCCTCATCCGGCATGATGTCGGGCACGATGGGCAGCACGCGCGAGCGCGGCGCGTCCGAAGCATCAGGCTGCACCGGACCGTCCACCGTGATCGACGGCGACGACGTCGCCGGGGCTGGTCGTTGCGGCGCATCCACCGACGGCGCGGGGGACCGGGTCGGCGTGTCGACCGCCGGCGCGGCACTGCTGGCGGGCGTCCCGCTCTCCGGCGGGAGCGTCACGTCAGGAACGGCAGGCAGGAATTCGGATTCGATCTCGGTGATCTTGGCCTGCACCGCCTTGCGGCGGTTGATGGCGGCCTCCACCGTCACATTCGGATTGGCCTGCAGGACGCGATCCAGCGCGGCAAAGGCCGAGCGATAGACCTTCTCGCGAAACGCCCGGTCCTCGGCATTGCCTTTCTCGAAGGCGTTGCGGATCGCTTTTTCGATGGCGTCCAAGCGAGCTCCCTCTGCGCGCGTTCGCTCACACTTGCTTGATCGTTAGCCGCAGGCGACCAATCAATCAACGGGCGGGCGCCTGCCTTGCCGACGCATCCAAAGCCCATTTCGGCGTTTTTTGTTGAAGAATCAACATTTTTGTCACCGCCGCCGGTTCGGCCTGGGCGAGCGAACGCCAGGTGCCATCTCCCCGGCGAGCCGCGGCGCCAGGCGCCGGAGGCTGCCGTGCGGCAGCCGCCGGCAGGAATTGCCGCGCAAGGCCGCTGGATTTCGCTGCCAGCCATCTTGAATTAGCTTTCGGTTGAGTCTATCAACCGGCGCATCTTGGAAGCCCAGTCGCTTCCCGGGCCGCTTTAGCTCAGTTGGTAGAGCACATCATTCGTAATGATGGGGTCGCGTGTTCGAGTCACGCAAGCGGCACCAACCAACCCTCTGATTTTCCGAATGTTTTGTCCCGGATTTTGGCTGGGGTCTTCGGAGCAGAAGGGAACATAAGGGACACGAAATCCCGGAATGAGGCCCGAAAATCCCGGAAAATCCCCGGACTAAATGCCAAGCAGGTTCGGCACTCTGAAGAGGGTGGCGGGCCATGACTAACAAACTGAATGTGTTGGCTCTGAAAGAGTTGATCGCCTCCAGCATAGCCAATAACCCTCACGAACTTGACGGCTACCCGTGGTGCAAGATGTCACACGAGGCGCGATGGACGGCGCTCGGCATTTCCAGAACCACCTTAATTAGCATCATTGGCAGGCCTCCGGGCCGCCCGCCGTTCGTTTCCAAGACCCGTATGGTTGACGGGATCAAGACCACCCTGCTCCGCGTCGGAGAGCCGGGACCTAAGAACGAGCATGACTATGCGAGTATGATGGTTGCGGTTTGGCGGGCATGGCTGAAGGAGAACCTTCCGCGACACCGAGCCGAGCGAGAGGCCAGAAAGTCGAAGCTTGAAAAGTTGGCACAAGAGACGAGCGATCTGATCGCCAAGGAAGATGCACTCGTGAAGCTCGCGAGAGTCGAAAAGGCTCTCCGGAGAATGCGGCAAGCGAGAGAAACGCCGACAGAGTTCGGGTATTTCATCGGGCTTGCGAAGGCATGGCCGGATGGGATGCAGGTCGAGATTTTCAAGCGAGTTCTAGACAACCTGCCTCAGTTCATGGCGGGGGTCAGGGTCAGGCAGGCGCTAGAACAGTCTCAGGGGAAGGACGTCACGCCGCCCCGATTTTTGCGGTATCCACATATCAAGACCATTCTCGACTACAGCGATGTGGCTTTGGAGATGACGGAGGATCACTATCAGTGGACGGGCACCGAGCCACCCGCCGTACTAAAAGCCCTCAAACCGTGGAAGTGGCCAAAGCCCAAAAAGAAGGCGTGATGGAAATCGAACTTTGTTTATGTCCCACTGTGTAAGTAAGATACAGTTAGATGGTTAGATACAGTTCCATACTCATACGTTTCACGAAATAAAAGAAAGTCCAGTATGGAACGGTCTCCCGTCTCGCCATGGCTCGCGGGAGCCGCCTATTAACCGATCACAATTGGATTCCGGGAAGAAGGTCGCTATCGCTCCCCGCCCTCCCGATGGTCGGGCCTTCCTCACCCCATAGCCCCTAGGTTTCACCAACGCGCGGGGGATGTAGCCAGAGACATTGCAATGGCCCGATAGTGGTTCGGGAGACATGTCCGCGAAAGGACGTTTGACCTCACGGCAGAAATCAGCAACCTCAAACAGAGGAAGGTAATTCATGTCGTCGTGGGAAACCGAACTGCCCATGTCCCGCGCCAACGAATGCGGGCAGGGGCGCTAGGGACATGCCGAGCACAACAATTGCCGTTCCGAAGGGTGATGTTCCCCGTGGTGTGAAATCAATTTCACATGATGGCCCGGACCAGTGTCTGACCAGTGGCTCCTTGCAGAAAGACTATGCATTTCTGACGGGCATCGACTTCAACCTTTGCGACCGGTTACCAACGGGTGTTGGAAGCAAAAAAAGCTGAAATAATAGTTCGCATGCTCTGGCTTTGTTCCCCACGCTGGCAAGCGGGGCCAAGGTTCTGGCCTCCCCGAACAGGGAGACCGCAAAATGTTCCAGCCGCTATTCGACGCCACCGACCCGACCTTCCGAGCGCTCGCATCCGACCACAAAGCTCCAACAGTCGAACCGCTCCCCATATCGCCGTGGGTAGCAATGTCCGCGATGCAGAAGGGGATCAGACGCGGTGATGTCGAACTCGCGTTGAGCGCCGCCATGACGCTCCTGCGCTCCGATCCGGCGAAGCTTTGGCGGCGTTTGGCTGGGATCGTGGTGGAGGACGTGGGATTGGCCAACCTCGATTGCGTTGCGTTGGTACTAGCTGGCACGTTGGGCAAGACCTTTCGCCAGTCGTTCGGCGGGGAATGGCCCGTGGCGTCGCTGTTGGTGAAGCAGGCATGCCTGTCAAAGAAATGCCGTGCGGCTGATGACCTCCTAATCGCCCTCTCGCATCATCACGAGCTTAACGATCTGCGGGGCGCTCTGGCGCGCGAAGACCTGTCGGAGCACCTTTCCCGCGTCGCAGGTCGCGGAGCGCTTCTGGGGGCCTCTCTGGCCGCTCTGCACGCCTCTGGCGTCAGGTGGGAGGGACACGTCACGAGCAAGGCCGCGGACGCCAAAGCGGTATTCGCGGCGATGCGTGAGGCTGGTGTCCAACACGCCATCGTGAGCCTCGCCGAGCGGGGATTTCGCAGGACGCGGGAAGCACTGCCAGTGCTCCTGCCGCTCCTGACGCTCGCCCTTCCCTCGGGGGAGCTTTCTATATCTGATGATAAATTCCCGCCCGTCGTGATCGGGCGCAACGGTCTGCCTACGTATTTTCTCGACGGCTTTTCGTGGGAAGGGAAAGCGGCACTCGCGAGGTTCCTGAAACGTGACACTATAACCGGGCGATGGTTCCGAAAGCACGTTCGCGCTGAGGCCCGTCTAGCGGTTTTGCATGGCGGTGTATTCAGGGTCGAGGGCGGGCTGGTACGCCAGCGTGTTCGGTGGCCTGCGGCGACGACCCTTCGCAAGTTGGCCGACAGAGGCTTTCATCAGATGAAATTGCCGGAGCCTACCGCCTTCCTCGACATGATCCGGGCAGACCTTCCTACGATAGATGAAGAGCGCTCCTATGTCCGCTGAACGCAACGCCGACATCACGACCATGATCCCTACGGGTCAGCGCATGTTGAAGAGCGTCCTCCCAGCCGAGGTGCAGCGCCTTGTTAGTGCCTCGCTGTCGGAGGGGACGAAGCGCGGCTACCAGAACGACATCGCTCATTTCGAGAAATGGGGCGGGAGCGTTCCCGCTTCGCCCGAGACCGTGGCCGCGTATCTGGCGGACCTGTCCGCCACCTACAAAACCGCGACCATCGTGCGGCGCGTTACAGCGCTGTCGAAGGCTCACGATGCCATAGGCGCGCCCAACTCGACCAAATCCGAGATCGTTCGCGCCACTATGCGGGGCATCAAACGCACACTCGGTACGGCAACCAAGGAAGCCAAGCCGACACTGCGGGAAGACTTGTTCCAGATGTTGGAGCGCATGGGCGACGGCCCCAAGGACATCCGAGACAAGGCGCTACTGCTGCTCGGCTTCGCAGGTGCTTTTCGTCGCTCGGAGCTTATTGGTCTCGACATTGCCGACATCGAGCACGTCAGGCAGGGCATCGTCGTCACCCTACGCCGGTCCAAGACTGACCAGATTGGCGCGGGCCGTAAGATCGGTATTCCGTTCGGCAGGTCGAGATGGTGCCCGGTGAAGCACCTGACCGAGTGGTTGGAACACGCCAAGATCGAGGCCGGGCCGATTTTCCGGGCCATCAATCGCCATGGTCACATCGCCAATCAGCGCCTCTCTGGTGAAGCCGTCTGCATCATCGTCAAGCAGCGTGCCGAAGCGGCGGGTTTCGGTCCGAGCGGCTATTCCGGTCATTCCCTCCGTGCTGGCCTCGCCACTAGCGCCGCGATGGCAGGCGCGAGCGCATGGAAGATCAGGGCACAGACGGGGCATGCATCCGACGCCATGCTTACCCGATACATTCGAGACGGGGATATGTTCACGAGCAATGCGGCGGGCGCGGTGCTCTGACCTAACCCAGCAACCGTGCAGCTATGGGCGATCTATAAGTCCTTTGAGGTTTAACGAGGTTTTAATCCCCTCATCAAAGAGACATTGTGCGAATGCGTCGGTGTTTTGTTGCCCCACTTTCTCCTCGCACACGTCTGGAATGTGAGCAGTTGCCGGGTCTTCTCTGTACAATTCTGCTTGTCGGCAATTGGAGTAGCTTCGCCCCCCGACGCTGCCATTGGTAGCCAACGCGTTCGGGTCATAGTAAGCAATGCAAATTCGATGCAACCGCTCGTCTTGTTGATCCTGTTCGGCCCTCAGACGCGCAAACTCTACCTCTCGGCGTTGTCTCAAGACCCTGTCGTCCTGATACTCGTTCCATCGGTCGAGAGCCGCGCTCGCTCCGAAATATGCGGCGACACCAACTGTCGGGATGACGATAAATGTGCATATAAAGACAACTGCCGCCGGTTTCGTTCTGACAAACTGCCGAACGGCAAACTTGCTCAGCGACCAAGTTTCTCGCGCCCAGCGAGAATAGATTTCCCGCAGTTTCGGTTCGCCCTCATTCATTGCTTCCCCCTTACAGAACCCTGCTAGTGCGTTTTAGCACAGCACGTGCCAAACGGCCCATACGATTGCTTCTGGCAAACAGTCAGAACGCGGGCGAGGTCGGTGTTAGATGGAGGCCAGCATCGACCGTATGACGGGAGGACGGTGGCCGAGTTAACTCTGACCTCCGAAACACTTTATATTTAGTAGCTCAGAAACACCTCCATCCAGCGCTCTCCGCGTCAATAGACTTAGCGGATTTCTGAAGCTTCAGTCGTTGCCACCATCAACACCATGGCGAGTAGCCGGGGGAGTTTTGAAATTTTGTCTTTGCCACCGGCAGCTACAGCCCCGACTGATTGAAGTCGTTGGGTCGCCTTGTGAAATCAATTTCACAAATTGCCTTGGGCGGGCCGCTCGCTATCGGCCCCCCCCGGGGGGATTTTTTGGAGCCACTGGCGATATCTCGTCTAGGTGAAGGCAAGTAGCCGGCGGGCTGGCCAAATTTGTCTTTGCGAAGAACGCCCAATCAAATAGGCCCACCGACGCGCCGCCTATCCCAGATCGGCTTCTAGGCTGCATTCGCCGGCACGTTCCGCGCCATCGACGATTTTTGGAAAACCATTGTCTTATTTTGCGTTTGGGTTTCGTGTAAGCTGCTGCTTCGCCTGCTGGCATGGATAGGATAGGGAGGGCTCATATGGCGGTTGAGCAGATCGACGCTTCTTGGCGGTTCTCTAACGTGCTGTCCCGCAATAGCCGGATGGTGTGGGACACCGTAGTTTACGAGGACGATGACGTGATTGTCATCCCCACGCTAGGTGCGCTCGTGGCTGATTGGCTTTTAATCGTGCCAAAGGCGAACGCCCTTAATTTCTCCAGTTGGAGCAATAAGACAGGCCGGAACCCAATTTTTTTGGCTGAAGCCGTTAAGCGCCGAATTGCGCCGGGTTCCTCCCCTATCTGGTTCGAGCATGGACCATCGCAAGAGGGCTCCGAGGTTGGTTGCGGCGTGGACTACGCGCACATCCATCTTCTTTTGCAGCCACCCGCTGACCTCAAGACGTTCCACCAAACGGTGAGCGATTTGTCTCAGGTGGAATGGCAGGAAGCTGACGTTAGTTCCGTTTATCCGCAGCCCATTGCCGATAGGCATTACTACGCCTTTGGGGACTTCAATAGTGCACGTGTTCATGCGGGTGGAACGTTAGGCCGTCAGTTTTTTAGAAAGGCGATTGCGCAGTTGGTCGGTCGGCCACGTGAGTGGGACTATAGGGAGTTCGACGGCATGAAGAATGTTCGGCAAACTATCGACCACTTTTCAAAGTCCATCCAAAAAGCTGCATGACAAACGAAAACGTCGTCGATCTTCCCTCAAAACGAGAAGATGGGACAGAGCCCGAAAACAAGCCATTTCGTGGCGTCGATCCAACTCGGGGATTTGACGACGGGCGGAAGGCTTGGGACTGGAGTTCCAAATTTCCCGATGATGCACGAAAATTGATCAAGCGAGAGGCGTGTATTGCAGCGGCCTATCTCGGTATATTTCTTCTTCTAACCTTCGTATGTGCCGGTCTTGATGGTCGGAAATTTACATTCTATCCCTTGGAAACGGTGCCTTTTAGTATTGATATCAAGCTAATTGCGGTCTTTTGCACGGGTGCGCTTGGCGGTACCACCTTTTCCATTAAATGGTTGATGCATTCGGTAGCGACCGGTCGCTGGCATTTAGATCGATTTTATTGGCGTTTGTTTGTCCCATTGGTTGGTGGCGTCTACGCAGTCATCGTGATGAACTTGGCGGGGGCTGGCTTGATGGCCGGTGCGATCAACACCCAGTCGAGCGTTGGCGCTTTGTGCGCAGTAGCTTTTTTAGTGGGCTATTTTTCGGACGGTGTGAGCGGATTGCTTACAAATGTAGCTAACGCGGTCTTTGGTACCGTCGAAAAGAAATGACAGGAAAGGTTCTTTCGTCGGAAGACGAGAAAGTTTGTTCGTGGCGAGAAGCGGAGAGCTTTGGCCCTATCTATGGTGCAAAAGGTTCTCGGCTGCTTGCTATCCCAAGGAAATGGACGCCGCCGTTTGGCCTCCTGTCTGTCGAAGTGTCTCGTAGGCTTGTAACTGGCGAGCCTGAGCTGTTAGCGGAGATATGGCCATCTGTGGAAAAGATGGCGATCCCGACCGGCGCGATAATCCTCCGGTCCAGCGTAGTCGGCGAAACCATCTGGGATCGGGGGACATACCACAGTGAAAAACTCACACTTAGTGGACTAACCGAGAACAACAAAACGTTGTTTTTGGAGACACTGCGAAAAGTACAACAGTCAGCACAGGGACGCCCCTGCGGGATCATCGTGCATTCATTTGTCGAGCCTGACGAGGCGGGCGAGTTCGGCAACCTTCAACGAGTTTCGAAGACGCGCGATCATTGGGAGCTAGGAGTTCGGTCGGGCGAGCTTGTTCAGACGGATCGGTACAACTCCCAGCGCGACACTGCGCCCGCTATTTCCGAACCGCTTACAGCCAAAGCCGGTCGAAGCCGCGAAAGGCTGTTCGGTTCGATCTCCGCTTGGATCAATAATGAGTTGCTGCGGGGGGTCAGAACAAGGGTGAGTTGTGAATGGGTGCGAACTGGGGAAGCCTTCTATGTCGTCCAAGTTGACGCGGAAGACGACGACATCTCTGGTGTCAATCCAATGCAGCTCTATATCGAGCCGACCATCGAGGTGGCTCCAAAGAATGGGAAACTCCTCCGCGTGGCGGATCAAGTCGCGCGGAAGGCATGGGACAAACTGGGCGTGCTCAATGAGCTGTTCTTTGAGGCCGATCAATACGTGCCGACGCTCTACTATGTCCCTCTAGCAGACTTGATCCAGCCTAACAGCCACGAGCTATTACAGGGGGATTTTAGCGAGATACTGAAAAAGAATATCGTGGTGAGGACGAGCGTCGCAGCAGGAACGGAAAAGATTACCAACCTTCCTAAAACCGACTGCTTGACACCGGCTAGCGCTGCCAAGTGGTGCATGGACACGGCGTTCGACCTTCGCGAAAAGTATGGAGATCGAGAGTTCGCATTCATTGCACATCGATATATTGCAGCGCGCGCTTCTGCTTGGGCTCGAGCGGACTATCGCAGTCCCGTCGTCGAAGTGCATGGCACTTGGGGCTTGCCGGATGCACTTCAATTCTGTCCGTACGACATCTGGGACGTACATGTACCAACCGACGAGATCACTGAATACCCGAGCTACAAATCAAATGTATTGCTTCTTCAAGATGATGGCTCATGGAAGTACGAGCGGGTCAGAAACGAGGTTGCTCGCTTTCAGAGCATAAGCCGAACTGAGGTTTTCGACATTGCACGGCGTAGCCTCCAAATCTCGGAGCGGCTCGGGAGCGCCTGCCACGTCATGTGGTTTGTGGGTTGCAGAACAGACGATGGCCGGGTGCTAAACATCCCGTGGTATTGGACAGGCGCGCATTCAACTGAGCCGCACGAGCGCACTCGTTCGATCACGTTTGCAGTTAGAACACGAGCCGACATCGCTCGTATAGCGGAGCTGAGAAAACGCGAGCCCAAACTTGCCGTCGGCCTCTTGCCGGATACTGTAGAGCTGTTGAGGGACAATGTATTCCTTGGAGAGGTAGCGCAAGCTACTGTGCCATTGGGCGTTCCCATTGTCCTGTCGGGCTCAACGCTTGCTCACGCTTATTATCAGTTAAGAAAGCACGGGTGCGTCGTCATCCCCGAAGGCGATAAAGATCATCTCAGAGTAAGACGGCAGGCCAATTTTGGTAAGCTCGTGCGCGACAAAATACCTGCGAAGATTGCAAGCCAGCGCGAGCAACAGTCGATTGCGACCATCCCAAAATCAGGCCGGATCGGGTTCCTGATAGGGAAATTTCTTGAGGAACTTTTGGAAGCACGCGAAGCGGGTGATCGTTCCGATCTGACGACAGAACTCGCAGATGTGTTCGAGGTGCTTCGTGCAATGATCTCATCGTATGAAATCGACTTCGATGCAGTGGCTTTGGAGGCAGAGCGTAAGCGCAAAAAGGTGGGGGGCTTTGACGAGGGACGTCTCCTTATTGGAACCAGTTTGCCGAAGCCGACCGACAGTGAGTTATTGAGGGAGGAGACGATCAGCCCCGAGGTGTTCGGGGAATATACTCGGGCAGGAACCTACCGAGTGCCATTTGCTTTCTTTGGCTTCAGCGAGATTGGACAAAGTCGGACAATTGCCTTTGCCCGAGAGCACGTGTCTGTACAGATCACGCTTCAGCGCGACGGGATCGAAATAGGGGTGATCCCTGATCCCAAGCAACTCGATTTAGATTTCACACCATGAGCTACAGACAAGACGTTGAGGCCGCGCTTGAGGCATTCAGTGTCGTTGCTCAGTTAGGTAACTCAACGTTGCTCCGCCACGAGTTGGTTGTAGAGTATCTTGACGCGCCACACCGCCCGCCTTCACGCTTGCCCAGCGGGAAAGTGGCCGTCTACGGTTTCTGGGCTAATGGCTGCTGGCTGAAGATCGGCAAGGTTGGCAGCAACTCCCACGCGCGTTACACGAGCCAGCATTACAATCCCGGTAGCGCGCCTAGCACCCTAGCTGCCTCCCTTCGCGGCGACGAGGCGATGACCACGATTGCCGGATTTGACGCCGCCTTTCCGGGTGCATGGATTAAGGAGTATACCTGCCGCGCGAACATATTGATGGCCGCTGACAAGCCAAGGGAGATGCTTTCACTGCTCGAAGCATTCCTTCATTTGCGCCTCAGGCCGCGCTATGAGCGATAGGCCGGGTTTGCGAATAAATATCGACGCCAGAAGGGCCATGGAGTGGTGGATTTTGGAAGCCTCAGCTGTTGCTCTCGTCAACACTATGGCGAGTAGTCCCGGGTTGCCGCAAAAAAATGTCCCCTATTATGTCTGGCAGCTACATCCCCGGATCAACGAAACATAGGTGCAGATCGACATTAGCATCGAAGCACGATCTTCCCGCCTATGTCGCCCATCTGGACCGAGCGACGGCTCGCGCCTATGGGTATAGGAGGCGCCGTCAGGTTGGCGCATGTTTGAAAGCGTAACGCCAATTCATGCCCATCCTTTCCCAGCAGAACCTCGAACGACATTTGTGGCAGGCAGCGGACATCCTGCGTGGCACCGTCGATGCTGCCGACTATAAGCAATACATTTTCGGCCTGCTTTTCTACAAACGTCTCTGCGACGTATGGGACGAGGAGTATGAGCAGCTTCTCGCCGAGACCGGAGACCGCGAGGAAGCCGCCGACCCCGATGAGCACCGGTTCCATATCCCCATGGAACACCGCTGGGAGGCCGTGCGCCGGCAATCGACACAGATTGGCCAGCGGCTAAACAACGCCCTAAACGCCATCGAAGATGCCAACCTCCGGCTACGAGGGGTGTTCGGCGATGTAGATTTCGCCAATCAGGACCGCTTTTCCGATGCCCTGCTCGAAAAAATGCTGGCTCATTTCGAGAAGCACCGACTGCGCAATGCTGATGTGCCCGCAGATATGCTCGGCGACGCCTATCTCTACCTCATCAAGATGTTCGCCGAGGGTGCAGGCAAAAAGGGTGGCGAGTTCTACACCCCACGCCAGATCGTCAGGCTCATGGTCGAGATTGTTGAGCCGCGTCCCGGCATGTCGATTTACGATCCGACCTGCGGCTCGGGCGGCATGCTGTTGGAGGCCGTCCAGTATCTGAAGGACCGGGGCGAGGATGCCCGCACCCTATCGCTCTACGGTCAGGAAAAGAACTTCGCGACGTGGGGCATCGCGGAGATCAACCTGTTCCTCCACAACGTCGATGACGCCTTCATCGCCAAGGGTGACACGATCCTCTCCCCCAAGCGCTACGACCCCAAGATGCGCGAGTTTGTGGAAGGCATTGGCGCTTATGACAGGGTGCTGGCCAATCCGCCGTTCTCGGAGAAGGTATGGGGTTACGAGGTCTGGCAGAACGGCGATCCGTTTGGACGCGATACCTATGGCTGCCCGCCAAAGGGCTACGGCGATCTTGCCTTTGTCCAGCACATGCTCGCCAATGTGAAGGATGACGGGATGCTGGCGGTGGTGGTGCCGCACGGCGTGTTGTTTCGTGGCGGCGCTGAGGGTCGTATCAGAGAGGCCATGCTGGCCGCAGATGTGATCGAGGCGGTGGTGGGCCTTGCTCCCAATCTGTTCTACGGAGCGGGCATCCCTGCGGCGATCCTCGTATGCCGGAGGGCCAAGTCTGCCGAGCGCCGGGGTAAAGTGCTGATAGTCAACGGCGATGCCACCTTCCAGTCGGGCAAGGCACAGAACTTTCTGACGGACGATCATGTTCGCATGTTAGCCGAGGCGGTCCACGGCTTTACCAACATCAAGAAGCTGGCCCGTGTCGTCTCGGTCGAGGAGATCGCGGCCAACAACCACAACCTCAATATCAGCCGCTATGTCCAGACCGGTGCGGATGCCGGAGCGGTTGATGTCGCGGCGGAGGTCGCCAAGCTGCAAGACCTGATGGTCAAGCGCAATGAGGCCGAGGCGGTGATGTTCGGCCACCTCAAAAGGCTCGGCTATGTCGGGTGAGGTGCCGAAGGAGTGGCGATCAACCCGTTTGGGAGATGTCAGTCGCAGTTTTGCCGGTGGAACACCTTCCCGGAGCAATCCAGCTTATTACGGCCCCGGCATCCCTTGGTTGAAGTCCGGTGAAGTTCGGGCTGGCCGCATTTCAATGGTCGAGGAGCAGATTACCGAAATTGGGTTGCAAGAAAGTTCAGCCCGTATTGCAAAAGCTGGAAGCCCTGTCATCGCAATGTATGGAGCTACGGCGGGGGTGGCAGGCATTTTGGAAGTTGATGCAGCCCTCAATCAAGCCGTTCTCGCCATAGAACCTGTCGGGACGAAACTCGACAACGAGTTCTGTTTTCACCTCCTATCAGCGGAAGCCCCACGCTTGTTGACCATGACGCAAGGATCGGGTCAGCCCAACTTAAGCAAGGGCCTCATAGATGGCCTCAGTGTTCCGCTCCCACCCCTCGACGAGCAGCGGCGGATCGCCGAGGTGCTGCGGTCGGTGGATAATGCGATGGCCGGTGGCCAGAACGTCGCGGAGCAGGCACAGACAGTATGGAATGGCCTGACCGAAACGCTGATATGGGATCGGCTCTCAAGCAGTCCCAATGTAGCCCAGCCGCTTGGCCATGCGCTGTTGGGCACAGACTATGGTGTCAACGCGCCGCTCGGCAACGAGCCAACCGGATATGCCGTGCTGCGTATGGGGAACCTGCAAGACGGCTGGATAGACCCCACTGACATGAAGTGGGGCGAGATTGCCGATGCCGAGGCACTGACGCTCGCACTCGATGTCGGCGACATCCTTTTCAACCGGACCAACAGCCGGGATTTGGTTGGCAAGGTGGCATTGGTCCGCGAGCCAACCGACTTCCTCTATGCCAGTTACATTGTCCGGCTTCGGGTCGACCAATCGGTTGCCGATCCCTATTACCTGTTCGCAATGATGCACTCTCGCCGGGCACAGGCGCAGTTCAAATCCATTGCGACACCGGGCGTGAGCCAATCGAACATCAACCCGACCAATCTGAAGAAGCAGATCATCCCGCTCCCACCGCTCGCGGATCAGCGGGGCATCTCGGAGCAGTTGCAATCGGCTGAAGCTGCTCGTCGAATTGCACTGGAGCAACTTGTGACGTTGCGCCAGATCAAGTCCGACCTGATGTCCGACCTCCTCTCGGGTCGCGTGCGGGTGCCCGCATGAGCGAATACCGCCTCGCCGAGAAGCCCGCGCTGGATGCGCTGGCGGCGCTAGGCTGGCAGGCATTGTCGCCAGAAGCAGCCTTGGGGATGCGGGTTGAAGAAAACCGGGTCATCCTTAAGCCGATCCTGTTGGATGCCCTTCGCAAGTTGAACCGCATCGGTGTGGAGGATGCCGAGGCGATCTACAACGACCTTGCTACTCTGTCCGACAATGAGGAATGGAGCGCCAAGCTGCGCGGTGGCTATTCGCGCCGCCTAACCGGCGAGAACCGCGACAGCCCGATCACGCTGATTGACTTCAAGGAATTGGGCCGCAATCGGTTCCATGTCGTCCGCCAGATGCGTGTTGCCGCCCAGCGGCCCCGTGTTCCTGACATCGTTCTGTTCGTGAACGGCATCCCGCTTGTGGTGATCGAGGCCAAGTCTCCGCTCAAGACCACGGCCAAGGCCGAGGAAGCGTTCGAGCAGATCAAGCAGTATGAGCGGGACATTCCCCGGCTGTTCTATTCCAACGCCGTCAATCTCGTCACGGATGGCATGGCGACGCTTTATGGCGCGACAGGTGCGCCGTCCCAGTTCTATGCTTCGTGGCCCGACGCATGGCCGCGCCACCGAGACGACTTTGCCGATGATCTCGCCAAGGACTTGTGGTCCCTATGCGAACCGTCGCGACTGCTCGACCTTCTGGCTCATTTCGTCGTGTTCGAAATCGACCCGGAAACGGGCCGCAAGATCAAGAAAGTCTGCCGTTACCAGCAATTCCGCGCCGTCAACAAGGCAGTGAAGCGGGTGGCGGAAGGGCAGCACCGAAAGGGCCTGATCTGGCACACGCAGGGGTCTGGCAAGAGCCTGACCATGGTGTTCCTCGCCCTCAAGCTCAAAACCCACTTGACGCTCGATGCGCCAACGCTGGCCAACCCCAACATCCTTGTGCTGACCGACCGGATCGACCTCGACGACCAGATTAGCAAGACGTTCGTTGCCTGCGGTCTGCCAAACCCGACGCAGTGCGGATCAGTCGCGGCGCTGCGCGAGGCTGTGAACCGGGGCGGCAATGGACAGATATTGCTATCCACCATCTTCAAGTTCGCCGGATCGAAAGACCCGATCCCCAACTCGGCCAACTGGATCGTGCTGGTGGACGAGTGCCATCGCACACAGGAAAAGGACTTGGGAGCCTTCTTGCAAGCGACCCTGCCCGACGCTCACTTCTACGGCTTCACCGGCACACCGATCAAATCGACCGACAAGGACACCTACGCCCGGTTCAGCATAGCGGGCGAAGGCTATCTCGACAAATACGGGATCGACGACGCTGTGCGCGACGGTGCAACCGTGCCGATCCTTTATGAAGGCCGCAAAGCCGACTGGGCGATCAACGAGGCCGAGATAGACATCCTGTTCGACCGATGGTTCGTGGACCTGCCGGACGACAAGCGCGAGGAACTGAAGCGCAAGGGCCTGACGCTGGCGACCATCGCCAAGCATCCGGAGCGCATTCGGCTCATAGCGATGGACATCTGGGAGCACTTCAAGACCGTCTGCCAGCCGGACGGGTTCAAGGCCCAGATCGTCGTCGTGGATCGGGAGGCAGTGATCCTCTACCTCGCCGCGTTGTCAGCCGTGGTAGCCGCCGATCTGGAGCGAAGCGGCATGGATGCCGAGAGTGCAAAGGCCAAGGCCAATGCAATGATCGCCTGCGTCTATTCCAAAAGCCAAGAGGACAACAAACCGTCCGAGAACCCGGAAGTTGCAGCGCTGCGCGCCGGGTTGGAGACGCACTACCTCGACGATCCCGCCGAGAAGGAGGTGAAGAAGCGGTTCAAGGCGGTGGGGCAGGAGCCCGGCTTCCTGATCGTGTGCGATAAGCTGCTGACCGGCTTCGACGCGCCCATCGAGCATGTCATGTATCTCGACAAGCCGCTGAAGGAGCACAACCTGCTTCAGGCCATTGCCCGGACCAACCGAACCTGCGCGATCAAGCTGCCGAACGGGGGCGAGATTGAGAAGCCCAACGGGCGCATTGTCGATTACATCGGCGTTACCGCCCATCTGGACGAGGCGCTGCAATCCTATCGCTCCGAGGATGTCGAGAACGCGATGCGCGATATCGCCATCCTGCGTAATGATCTCAACGAAGCCCACGCCCGCTACCGCGTGCAGAAGCGCGCCATGGGGCTGGAGGGCATGGATGAAAAGGCCGCCGCCTATGCCGCTGCCAAGCTGGCAGCCGGCGGGCAGGAGGACGACTGGTTCGACCTCCAGCGTCTCACCCGGACCTTCATTAAGGTCTATGGCGACCTGTCGCCCGACCCGGCCATCCTTGAGTTCACCGCCGAAGTCAAATGGGCTTCCGCCTTCCTGCGGTTGGCAACACAGGCGATCAGCAAGCACGAGAGCCTCGACCATCGGAGCTATTCGGCCAAGATCAGGGAGATGCTGGAGCAGCACGTCCATGTCACCGGCCTCTCCACGACGATCCGCCTGCGGAACATCACCGATCCGAATTTCGCCGACGACTTCGCCACCGAGGGCAAGGCCGAACCGGAATTGCACGAGGCGTTCGTCCGCAAGTCCGCTGAGCTTCGTCGCGTCACTCGCGAACTGGTGGACAAGAACCCGGCGCAGTATGGCCGCTTTTCCGAACGAGTGCTGGAGATCATTCGACGGTTCGAGGAAGGCCAGTTCGTCGTCGCCGATGGCCTGCACGAGTTCGAGAGGCTAACTGGCGACATCGAGGCCGAACGAGGTGCCCACGCCGAGCTTGGCATGGACGAGAATGCTTTCTCGGTCCTGCGCATCATCGAAACCATCGTGCCCGATACCGACCATGCCACCTTACAGGACGCGGCCATTGCCATCGGCTCTATCTATGCCGAGGCCGCCGCGACCCAGCCGGCTTTCGCCCACATGGAGGCTTACCTGCGTTCCTTGCGGCAACAGGTCCGGCGCATCCTGACCGAGCACGGCATCGGCGAGACCAAAGTGATCCGCGAGAAGGTCGAAGAGTTCGCCATCCATGCCTTTGCGGGCGCTGCCTGATGCCGACGCTTCAGATTGGCAGAAAGCAAATCCCCTACGAGCTTCGCCGCTCGGCTGCTGCATCGGAGCGCCGCATTACCATCACGCCGGGCCATGTCGAGGTGCTGGCGCTCACCAGCGACAACGATGATGACATCTCAGGCTTCTTGGAGCGCAAGCGGCAGTGGGTCTTCAATACCGTTCGCGAGATGGAGCGGATCGCCTCCGACCGGCATGCCGTGCCCCGCTTCATGACCGGTTCGAAGATACTCTTTCGGGGCCGCCGCATGCCCCTGACGGTTCGACGCACCGATGGCGAGCGGATCGAACTCACTTTCCGCAATGGCTTCATAGTCGATCTTCCGTCGTGGGCAGCTGACGACAGCGAAAAACTCGTCGCCCGCGAACTCAAGCTGTGGCTTAAACGACGAGTTCGGCGTGACGTGACGGAGATCGTCGCAGACTATAAGGCCCGGTTCGGCCTTTCGGCTCGCTCGATCCGCGTCGCTGATTTCGCCAATGGCTGGGGATCATGCGGTGCTGAGAGTAACATCCTCATCAACTGGCATCTCGTTTTCGCTCCGAAGAAGGTTCTGGAGTATGTCGTTGCTCACGAACTTACGCACCTTCGACACCGCTCACACGGCCCCCAGTTTTGGTCCTATTTGGCGTCAATTCTACCAGATTTCGAACGCTCGAAGGCTTGGCTCGAAAGCAACGAAGGCAGTCTGAGCGCGGATTTTCTGATCTCCTGACATTCGCTCTGCGATCCGGCACTAGCTCTTGTTTCTTAGCGCTGCCTCAATGACACCGCTTACCCATTGAAGGTCACTTTCAGACAGCGCAGCTAGTCGGGTTGTCAATTCGAGCAGCAGGCCGCGCCGTAGCGCCCCAGAAGGGATTTCAGGGCTGAATAGCTCTGCGGGATCAACCGCAAGTGCCGCAGCGATCTTTTCGATCATCGGGAAGCGAGCACCGGTCGCACCGATCTCGATCTTTGAGATTGTGTCGACGCTAACACCAGCTCGTTCGGCCAACTGTTCTTGGGTGTAGCCGCCGCGCTTGCGGTGCGCCATCACCAACCGTCCGAACCGCTTCCTTAGATCGTCCATCCGCGTCTCCACACCGGCAGGTGTAGATGCGGAGCGGATTTCACTTTAGGGCCGCTTTCTCCGAGTTCTCAAAAAGTTGCAATCTATTTGCAACTAACCGCAAGTCAGCTACCATTTTTGAGCGTTTCGGTAATTCACGATCTGGGAAAGGATGTCTTTGCTCAGCCCAGCTTTTGCCAGACGTATCTCGGGGTGGAGGACACGCTGATATGGGCCAGCTATCGATTTTTCATTACCTAGTCATGCTAGTTCTTGTGGCGCTGCTGCTCGCCCTTGCGGTGCTGACAATTGTCAAACGAGATGCCTTCAGGAAAGTGATTGTTGGAATAGCTATTGTCTCGGCGGGACCTTTGTCTTTCGAAGCAGTTAACCTCGTTGCTAAGCTGTTGCCTGCGGGCCAACCCGTTTCCGATGCCGGCGCGGCATATGCGCCAACCGATGTTTCTACTCCAGCGTCAGCGGAGACCGTCCCGGTGGTAGATCAACCCCCGCCTGTGAAACCGGTCCAGCCACATCCATCTAATCCGGACGCGAAGTTTGCCCAATACAGCGCTCCGGGCTGTCAATTGCCGGGCGACGTTGACAAATTCAACCACCTCTATAGTGCCAATCGCCTCGATCTGGCACTCAAGCTCGACTGCATCATCATCCCTAAGGACACAGAAGTCATCCTCCTCGATACGCTTGGAGACTTAGGGCAATTTATCTGGGAAAAGGATGGAACGACCATCGAGTTTTGGGCTAGGGCAGGCAACTTCAGATACAACTTCACACGCATGAAGAATTGAGCACACTACTCGATCAGACCCACGCGCTCTCACAGGTCATGTATGTTTGTGAAATCAATTTCACCCGACAGTCCACACAGTCTTCTAAACCTTCAAATGCTCGGCCTGACATGCCTTCCCCGCATTAGCCTTGGAGGGATGTCAATTCTGTCTCCGATCAGACCAAGCCGTTCCCAAAAGCGAAATCGGATTTCGTTTTTGATGTTTAGCGCCTTTTGCCCTTGGGTTTCGTTGGAACGACCTTATCGCCATCGACAATCCCGCAGTGACTTTCAAGCCTCTCCACGCGACCAAACAAATCCCACACCATATCGTTAAGATCGCTGCCGAGGTCATGAGCGGTGTTGATGGCCTTCTCCTGTGCGTGAAGGCGGGCCTCGACCCCGCTTAGGCCCATTTCCAGCAAGCTAATCACTTCCGCCGTCAAGGTCCGTCTATTGGCGTGTGCGCTGTCCGCCAGACGCTGGCGAAGATCAGAACCGGGTGGAAATCGGATCAACATGGGGCGGTCCGACTGGCTGTTTCCGTCTTCGGTCATGGGTTGATATCTCTTAGTTAGCATTAGTTGACAAAGATATCACATATAATACAATAGATATCCACTCGGTGCAAGGTGCGCCGCTTCCAATCGGATAATGAGGAGATGATGGAAATGAGCCTCACACTCGGCTCGCAGCCCACGGCTGCAATATCCGCGAAAACGATAGGCCACTCCAAGGCCAAACCGCCGAAAGCTGCACACTTCAACACCGCCAAAGCCAAGGCCGAAATGAAGGCCGAACTCGCCAAGCCGGACGCAGTGTCACCTGCATTCGACTACAGCCAGATTGAAAGCGGTAAGGTTCGCGCCAAGGCGCAGGCCATCGCCAATCGCATCCGTGCCAATGTCCGCGCCACGGAAAAGAACCTGCTCGCCAACGGGCGGGAGCTATTGGCGATCAAGGAGGACTTAGGGCGCGGGCTTTTTGGCCCTTGGGTTGAGGCCGAGTTCCGTTGGACCGCTAGGACGGCGCAGAACTACATCGCCGTCGCCGAGCGGGTTGCCGACAACTATCACTACCTGACGTATCTCCCATCGCCCACGATCTACCGTCTTGCGGCCAAGACCACTCCCGATGCTCTGCGGCTTGATGTCATCAACGCCGCCAAGAACAATACGCCGAAGTCCAAGGATGAAGTCGAGCGACTGATTTCAGAGGCCAACGGTAAAGCCGGCAAGGACGGCAAAGACAGCGCGAGCCAAGTCAAAGTCCGCAAGACCGCAGCGGCGAAGGCTGTGGATACACTCCGGGCGGAGCTTAGCGATTTCGACGGGTTCATGATGCTGGTCGGGGAAGCCGGACGAGAGTTCATCAATGCATTGAGGATGGCAACACATGGCACTCATTGACCGCCCTCTTGAGGAACAGTTCAAGGCAAAGGAAGCCGCTAAGAGGCTTGGGATATCGGTCAAGCATCTTATGCGGCACATCCGCGCCGGACGCATCAGATACATCAACGTCGCGCTGCCGGGGGCTTCCCGGAAGCAATACCGCTTCACAGACTACATCCTGAAACAATTTTCGCAGAAGCAGCAACAGCGTGAGGTTCCCGCGTCATGTCAGTCTATAAAAGCCCCAAAAGTCCATTCTACAGCTATGACTTCCAGCTCCACGGTCGTCGCTTTTTCGGCTCTACAAAAGCCCGGAGCAAAAAAGAAGCCGAAGCCATAGAGCGCCAAATCCGAGTAAAGGCCAAGGAAGACATTGAACGCGAGATGAAGACCGGCAACGGCCCGATGACTTTCGATATCGCCGCAGGCCGCTATTGGAAGGAAGTCGGGCAACATCACCGGGGGAGCAGCCATAAAAACACGTGGCACTACCTCGAATTGCTCCTGAAATTTTTCGGGAAGGATAAACGCCTTGAAGATATCACTGACGCGGAGGTGTCGGCGCTTATCGCGTGGCGGCGAACGCACACCCTTCGCGGAAAGGCCGAAGACATGGAGGGTAACCCGGTTCCGACCGTGTCCAATTCCACGGTTAACCGTACCACTGTTGTCGTGTTGAAGGCGATCTTCACCCGCGCCAAGCGCACATGGAAATATCCGCTCCCCGTCGAGCCGGACTGGCGGTCGCATTGGCTAGAAATGCCTGACGAGCGAGTGCGGGAACTGGATGACAAAGAAGCCGAAGCCTTGGACCGGGCAGTCCGGGACGACTATGCTCCGTGGTTCGAGTTCGCACGCTTAACTGGCCTACGCCGCAATGAAACGCTCATCCGATGGAAGAACGTAACCCCGAAGCAAATCGTGACCATCGGGAAGCGTGGAAAGAAGGTGACGGGACAAATAACCCCGACCGTGCGGGCGATCCTCGACCAATGCGTGGGTCATCATCCCGAGTGGGTGTTCACCTACGTGTGCCAGCGCCCCAGTGAAGGACAGGTGAAGGGAAAGCGCTATCCGATCACGCCCGAAGGGGCGAAGTCTCAATGGCGGCGACTGAAGAAGCGGTCGGGCGTGGCCGACTTCCGGTTTCACGACATCCGGCATGACGTAGCAACAAAGCTGCTCCGCGAAACCGGGAACATGCGGCTCGTACAAAAAGCGCTGAACCACTCGAATATCGCAACAACTGCCCGTTACGCCCATGTTTTGGACGACGAAGTCGCCAACGCGATGGAAAATCTAGCGAAATCCCGGAAAAACTCCCGGATAAAGAAAGCGGATGCGGCTTAAGTTCTGAAACCAATGGCAAAATCGACCCATATATACGCCATTCGTAATGATGGGGTCGCGTGTTCGAGTCACGCAAGCGGCACCAGTTCCCCCGAATTGCCTTCGGTTCGGCGCGCAGCAGCTCTCAGGCGGGCTGCCTGTTCCCGTCTTTTTGCGCATCGTAGGACGCGGCTAAGTCCGTGATCCAATCGATGAGGCTCTGGGCAAAGCTGCGCGGCGCAAGGATGTCGCAGGCGTCGGCTCCGGTACGCAAGAGAAGCACCGGCACATGATGGAGGCCGGTCTGCAATGCGCTCCGCGGCCGCGCTTGCGGCGACTCCCAGTCGATCGCCACGCAGGCCTTGAGGATGTCGAAGGTGCGGGGACCGCTGAGCCTCAGCCGCATCCGGCCTTGGCCGAGCGACACCGAACAGCCAAGGGCGGGATCGATCGACAGGCGCGGCGGCGATTTGCCCTCCGCGATCAGCCAGAGCCGGCGTGGCGCGATGCGAACCGCGACCCATCCGCCGACCCGCACTGCCGCGCCGAAGGCCATCGGCAGCGCGGCGCCCAACCGGCGCGACAGGTCCGCCTCGAATGCCGCTTGCGTCTCGGGCCAAGCCTCGACCTGGAGGATCGCGCAAGCCTCAACGGATACGGTTTCAGCCATGGAGCCGCTCTCCCTCCGGGTCGAGAAAGACCGGCGAGACGACGCGGGCGCGGACGGCCTCGTTCTTCATCCTGTGGACCGCCACCACTTCCTCCCCTGTCGCCACGTCGCCGGCGAGCAGCGCAAGGCCGACATAGGCTCCGAGGCTCGGGCTGTAGGTGACCGAGGTGATGCGGCCGCGGCCGTGCCCCTGCCGGGTTTCGCCCGGCTTGAAAAGAATGGCGCCGCCGCTCAGGCGCGTTCCCGCCTCCACGCATTTCATCCCGACCAGGCGCTGCCGGTTCGGGTCGCAAAGAGCAGGGCGGCGACGAAGCACATCGCCGACGAAACCGGAGCGCTTTCCAACCATGTGGCCAAGTCCAAGATCGTCGAGCGTCGTGCGGCCGTCGATCTCGGGGCCGGCGACGTGGCCCTTCTCGACACGCAGCGCGCCCAGCGCCTCGACCCCGTAGGGTCTCAGACCGAACGGCTCGCCGACCTCCACCAGCCGGCGCCAAGCGGCTTCGCCCGCGCTCGCGCCGACATAGACCTCATAGGCCCGCTCGCCGGAATAGCTCAGCCGGATGATCCGCAGCGCGCGACCGTCGAACTCCCCTTCCGTGAAGCCCATATGCGGCAAAGCCTCGTTGGAGAGATCGAGCGCAGGGAAGGCGGCGGCGAGAACCTGCCTGCTCCTCGGTCCGGCGACCGACATCGCCGCCCATTCGTCGGTCACGGAGGTGACGGCGACGCGCAGGTCCGGCCAGGCGGTATCGAGCTGGAATTCCAGCCGCGACATCACGTCGGCCGCCTTGGCTGTCGATGTGGTCATGAAGAAGCGGTGCTCGCCAAGCCTTGTCGTGGTGCCGTCGTCGAAGACGATGCCGTCGTCGCGCAGCATGACGCCGTAGCGGGCGCGGCCGACCGGCAGCCTGGCGAACCCGTTTGCGTAGACCCGGTCGAGCAGCATGGCGGCATCGGGACCCTGAATATCGATCTTGCCGAGGGTAGAGATGTCCATCAGTCCGGCGGCTTCGCGGACGAACCGCATCTCCGCTACATAGGCCTCGTTCACGTCCCGCCCGGCGCCGCGATAGAAATAAGGCCGCATCCAGAGACCGACCTCCAGCATGTCGGCGCCGTTGGCGACGTGCCAGTCATGGATCGGCGTGCGGCGGATCGGCCTGAAGTGATGGCGGACGGCGCGCCCGGCGAGCGCGCCGATCGCTACCGGCGTATAGGGCGGCCTGAAGGTGGTCGTGCCCGTCTCGGGGATGGTCGCGCCGCGCAAGGCCGCCATGGCCGAGAGCGCCGGGAAATTGCTGGTCTTGCCCTGGTCCGTCCCCATGCCGAGCGTGGTGTAGCGCTTCAGATGCTCGACCGATTCATAGCCCTCGCGATGGGCGAGTTCGATGTCGCCGGTGGTGACGTCCATCTGGAAGTCGACGAAGGCCTTGCCGCGTGCCCGCGGGACATTGCGGAACGCAGTCGCGGCCAGTTCCGCCGATTGAAGCTGGAGAGCGGCCGGCACAGGTTTCATTTTTCCGCAATAGGCGGCCGCCTCGATGCCGGCGCGATGGCCGGTCTCAATCGCTTCCGCGGTGCTGTAGCCGCCGACCGCGGACCCTGCGCCGAACTGGCCGGCCGCGAAGGGGCCGGGGACAAAGCCGTCGATATCCTCGCGATAGACCGGCTTGACGCCAAGCTGCGAGGTGAGATGCACCGTCGGCGACCAGCCGCCGGAAACGCAGACCAGATCGCAATCGATCTCGGTCTCCGCGCCCGCTCCGGCAAGCCTGGCCGCCTTGACCGCACGGCCGCCACGTAGGTCAGCAATATGCGTGCCGGCGTGAACGGCGATGCCGAGCCGCGAGGCTTCCGTCTGCAGGGCAGGCGCAAGGGTAGCCCGCAGATCCGCGACCGTGACCCGCGCCCCCGACGCGGCGAGATCGAAGGCGGTGCGCCAGGCGCCGTCATTCGACGTGGCGACCACGGCCTTCCTTCCGGGCAGGACGGCGAAGCGGTTGAGATAGGCCCTGACCGCCGATGCAAGCATCACGCCCGGCCGGTCGTTGTTGGAAAACACCAGCGGCCGCTCGATGGCGCCGCTGGCAAAGACGATCGCGCCGGCGCGCAGGATCGTGAACACCTGGCGGGCCTGGCCGGCGGCTCGCGCATCGTCCCGCCGCTCGACGAGACCCAGCACCTTGCCGTCATAGAGGCCGACGGCGGTCGTCCGCGCCATGAGGCGAACGTTCCCGAAACCCTCGAGTTCGGCTTCCACTGCCTGCAGCCAGGCGGCGGCCTCCGAACCGGGACGTTCGGACAGGAGCTGTCCGCCGAACCGAAAATCCTGCTCGATCAGCGCCACCCTCGCCCCGGCGCTCGCCGCGGCGCGCGCGGCGGACAACCCCGCCGGCCCGCCGCCGACAATGGCAACGTCGGCGAAGGCGTGGCGAACCTCGTAGCGGTCGGGGTCCGGCTCCATGGCGGCCTTGCCGAGCCCCGCCGCCTTGCGGATGAAATGCTCGTAGAACATCCAGGCGCGGCGGGTCGGACCCATGAAGGTCTTGTAATAGAAGCCCGCGGAAAGGAATGGCGCGAACAGGCTGTTGAGGCTCTGCACGTCGAAGGCGAGCGAAGGCCAGCGGTTCTGGCTCTCGGCGACCATGCCGTCGGCGAGTTCCAGCATCGTCGCAGGCAGGTTCGGCTCGCGCCGTCCGCCGGTGCCAAGCGTCACCAGCGCATTCGGCTCCTCGGCCCCGGCCGAGAAGATGCCGCGCGGCCGGTGGTATTTGAAGCTGCGGCCGACGAGCGACACGCCGTTAGCCAGCAGCGCCGAGGCGAGCGTGTCGCCCTGGAAACCGGTGAGCTTGCTGCCGTCGAAGCTGAATTCGAGCGGCCGGCCGCGATCGATGCGGCCCCCCTCGGCCAGCCGTTTGGGATTGGAACTCATTGTGGCGATTTCCTGGGAGGCGACTTCTTCGCAGGCGGTTTCTTCGTAGGCGGTCTTCGGGCGAGTGCGACCGAAGTGATTGCATGGTTGCGGGTGTCGCGCTCCACGATCAGCCACTGGCGGCAGCCGAGAACGTGCTGCCAGTGTTCCCGGTGCAATCCAGCCGGGTTCTTGCGGACGAAGACATAGCGGTACCAGGCTTCGAAATCCGCATCGTCGAGGGCGGGGCGGATGACCGAGGCGTCGCCGCCATAACGGAACTCGTCATGGTCGCGCGGGCCGCAGCAGGGACAGTCGATGCGCAGCATGTCTTGGCGTCCCCTATTGCAGCCACGCGAAGGGGCCGACGCCGGCCTCGTCGAGCGTGCGGCCGGTGCGGAAGCGGTCGAGGCTGTAGGCGCCATTCAGCGGATGCGGCTTGCCGGTCGCGATCGTGTGCGCGAAGCACCAGCCGGAAGCCGGCGTCGCCTTGAAGCCGCCGTAGCACCAGCCGCCATTGAGGTAGAGCCCGTCGATCGGGGTCGGGCAGATGATCGGGCTGGCGTCGGGCGTCATGTCCATCACGCCGCCCCAGTGGCGCAGCAGCCTTACCCGCGAGATGCACGGCATCAGCGCGATCGCCGCTTCCGCGACCTCGCGCACGACGCCGAGATTGCCGCGCTGGGCGTAGGAATTGTAGCCGTCGAGATTGCCGCCGAAGACCAGCCCGCCCTTGTCGGATTGGCTGACGTAGAAATGATCGGCGCCGTAGGCGACGACGTGATCGACCATCGGCTTCAGCGGCTCCGTCACGAAGGCCTGCAGCACATGGCTCTCGATCGGCAGCTCCAAGCCCGCCTTATGGCCGAGAACCGAGGTATGCCCCGCCACGGCGAGGCCGACCTTGCCGGCGGCGATCGGGCCCCTAGCGGTCTCGACGCCGACGATCCTTTCGCCCTCGCGCAGGAAGCCCGTCACCTCGCAATTCTGGATGATGTCGACGCCGTGGCGGTCGGCGGCACGGGCGTAACCCCAGGCGACGGCATCGTGGCGGGCCGTGCCGGCGCGGCACTGCATGATCGCGCCATGGATCGGGAAGCGCGCCGTGTCGGAATAGTCCAGATAGGGAACCAGGCGCCGGACGTCGTCGCGGCTCAGGATCTCGGCATCGATGCCGTTCAGCCGCATGACGTTGGCGCGGTAGCTGAAAAAGTCGAGCTGGTCGGCCGAGTGGGCGGTGACGATCTGGCCCCGCTGCGAGAACATGACGTTGAAGTTCAGCGCATGCGTCAGACCTTCCCACAGCTTCATCGAGAATTCGTAGAACTGGGTGTTGCCGTCGAGCAGGTAGTTCGAGCGGATGACGGTGGTGTTGCGGCCGACATTGCCGCCGCCGACATAGCCCTTCTCGATCACCGCGACGTTGCGGATGCCGTGGTTCTCGGCGAGATAGAAGGCCGTCGCCAGCCCATGGCCGCCCCCACCGACGATGACAACGTCATAAGAGCGTTTCGGCTCCGGCGCGCGCCAGGCGCGCTGCCAGCGCCTGTGGCCGGCAAGCCCGTTGGCAAGGATGGAGAGGGCCGAATATCGGCGCATCGGAGGCTTCTTGGGTTCTATTTGACGAAGAGGCGGCGCGGGAACTCGCAAAAGGCTTCGACCCCGGTCTTGGTGATGCGGATCGATTCCGAAATGGCGATGCCCCAGTCGTCCAGCCAAAGACCCGGCATGAAATGGATCGTCATGTTCGGCTCCAGCACCGTCTCGTCGATCGAGCGCAGCGAGATGGTCCGCTCGCCCCAGTCCGGCGGATAGCCGAGGCCGATCGAATAGCCGCAGCGCGAATCCTTGAAGAAGCCATGCCGCTCGATGGCCTTCGTCCAAGCGGCGTGCACGTCGCGCGAGCCGGCGCCGGGCTTCGCCACGCCGAGCGCCGCCTCGAGCCCCTCGACAACCACGTCCGCGGCCTTGCGCATCTTCTCCGGCGGCGTGCCGAGATAGATCGTGCGCGTCAGCGGCACATGATAGTGGTGCCTGACACCGGCGATCTCGACCGTCGTGCCGGCCGGCGAAGCGAACGGGGCATCGCGCCAGGTCAGATGCGGGCACGATGTGCCGACGCCGGTCGGCATCAGCGGCGCGATCGCGGCGTAGTCGCCGCCATAAGCCTCGGTTCCATGTGTGGCGGTCGCGAGGATTTCGGCGGCCGCATCGCATTGGCGAACGGCTGGGCCGATCACCTCGATCGCCCGCGCCATCGTCTTTTCGGCGATGCGCGCCGCCTGCTTCATGAGCCCGATCTCGGCGTCCGACTTCACCGCGCGGACCCAGTTGACCAGCGTGCCGGCATCGACGAAGCGGGCGTTCGGCAGTTCCGCCTTCAGCACGTCGAGCGACTTCGCGGTGAAATAGAAGGAATCCGCCTCGACGCCGATGGTTGCGCGCTCGAGGCCGCGCTCGCGCATCACGCGTGCCACCGCCTGCAGCGGATGCTTCGCCTCAGACTGCACATGGTCGTCGGAATAGCCGACGATGTTTTCCTCCGGCAGGATCGTGGTGAGCCGTGCGCCGTTGACGTCCTGGCCGCGTCCAATCCAGACCGGAAGCGTTGCCTCCTGCGCGACGAGCACCCCCTGATGGACATAGAAGGACCAGCCGTCATAGCCGGTGAGGTAATTGAGGTTGGCGGGCTCCGACACATAGAGCGCGTCGAGCCCGGCTACAGCCATACGCTCCTTGGTCTTCGCCAGTCTGGCGGCGAACTCCTCTTTATCGAACGGCGTGTTGTTGCTGCCGAACTGCATCACCAATGTCCTCAGCGCACGGTCACGCCCGAGGGCGTCCTGGTGAGCACCTCGGCGCCCGAAGGCCCCAGAAGAACCGCGTTGGACATGAAGAAATCGCCGCGGCCGGTGCCCATCAGCCAAGAGAGCACGTGGAAGCTCATGCCGGTCTTGAGCACGATGTCGCTGTCGCGGCGCAGCCCCGTCACCTTGTTGCCGCCGGTCCAGCTCGGCGGCACGCCGATGCCGACCACATAGCCGCAATGATGCCGGCGGTAGTGCGAGAGGCCGGCGCGGTCGACCACGCCCTGCCAGGCCGCATAGACGTCGCGGAACAGGACGCCCTCGCGCATCGCGGCGACCACCGCCGCGAAGGCGTCGGCCGTGAGCGCGGCCATCTCGTAGGTTTCCTTCGCGGCGTGGCCGACATGGATAAGGCGGCCGAGAGGCGCGTGGTAGCGGGCGACGCAGCCGGTCAGCTCGAGGAAGACCGCATCGCCCGCGCCGAACCGGTCGCTCGTCCAGGTCGTATGCTCTTCGCCGAGCCGCCGGGTGGAGCGGATGAACGGCCCGAAGCCGGGAAACGTGCCGCCCGCCTCGATCATGGCGCGCTCGGCTTCCGCCGCGACATGGCGCTCGCTCGCACCATGCGCGATCGCTTCGATCGCCGCCTGCGCGCCGGCATCGGATACTTTGGCGGTCGCCCGCATCAGCGCCTGCTCGGCCGGGCTCTTGACCATGCGGATGTCGTCGATGATGCCCGAGGCGTCGACCCAGCGCGCGGCGGTCAGGCGCTCTTTCAGCGCCTCGGCGAGCCCGTGCGGCAGGCCGGATGACCATGACTCGATGCCGACGGTACCAAGCCTGCCGGAAAGCACGCGCCCCAAAAGGTCAGCGACCGTCTCGCCGTCATGGTGCCCTTCGAAGCGCGCATTCCTGACCTGGTTGGCAATGGTCACCTTTTCCATCGCGCGCGTCAGAAGGATCATTTCGCCGTCGGCCGGGACGACGAGGATATGCGGCGCGAAGTAGCCCCAGTGATCGAGCCCGGTCAGATAGAAGATGTTCTCCGGCGCGGAGACGAGAAGAGTGTCGATGCCGCGCGCGGCCATGGCATGCCGGACGGCGTCGCGGCGCCGGTCGAATTCCTCGCTCTCGAAATACGGCGCGACCGCTTCGCCGGAACTTTTGTCGAGCATGTTCATTCCCCTCCGGAGCAGATGCCCCAGCTTCAGCTGCATGCCTTGTCATGAGACATGTTGTGTACAACTTCAGTCAATATCGGCTCTCAGTTTCGAGTATGTCAAGGATTTTTCGCTTTTGCGCGGGCATTGATGTGCACATCTATTGAAACGCGGCGAAAAATCTGCAACCATACGTTCAAGCTGCCGAATGCCGAAAACGGGGTCGGATCAGGCGGCGGTTTCGCAAAATGGGAGCAAGATGATGACGATCAGAATTTCGCGCCGCACTGCGCTTGGACTCGGCGCAGGGCTTGTCATGTTGTCCGGCACTGGAGTCGCGCTGGCCGAGACGACGCTGGAGCGCGCTAAGAAGAACGGCTATATCCGGGTCGGCTTCGCCAACGAGGCGCCGTTCGGATACGCCACGCCCGACGGCAAGCTGACCGGCGAGGCGCCGGAAGTCGCCAAGGCGGTGCTGGCCAAGCTCGGCATCAAGCAGGTCGACGGCGTGCTGACCGAGTTCGGCTCGCTCATCCCGGGGCTCAAGGCCGGTCGCTTCGACATCATCGCCGCCGGCATGTTCATCAATCCCAAGCGCTGCGCCGAGATCAACTTTTCCGAGCCGTCCTACGGCATCGGCGCGGCGATGCTTGTGCAAAAGGGCAATCCGAAGAAGGTTAAGGACTTTTCGACCTTCAAGGACAACGCCGACCTCAAGCTCGCGGTCATGGCGGGAGCCGTCGAAGGGGGAGAAGCCAAGGATGCCGGCGTCTCCCAGGCCCAGCTCGTGGTCCTGCCGGACCAGTCAAGCCTGGTTGCTGCGGTCCAGTCGGGCCGTGCCGACGCTGCTGCGCTGACGGCGCTGTCGATCGCCGAGATGGCCAAGAAGGCCGACGGCGTCGAATCCACCAAGCCCTTCGGCGAAGTGAACGGAAAGTCTGTGAAAGGTCATGGCGGCTTCGGCTTCCGCAAGGAAGATACGGACCTGCTCAAGGCCTTCAACGCCGAGATGAAGAAGTTCATCGGCTCGCCCGAGCACATCGCCCTCGTCGAGCCGTTCGGCTTCGGCAAGGATTATCTGCCGAACAAGACGACCGCCGAGCTCTGCGCCGGCAAGTAAAGTCCCAACTCCGGGTGGCGCTCCGGCGCCGCCTTTTTCTTCGGAGAGGCAGATGGGCATCCGAACGCTTGTTGGCATGCTGGTTGCCGCATTGGCGGTGATCGGCCTGCTCGCCACGCAGACTTCCTACAGCCTGTTCCTGCCGGGACTGCTGGAGGGAGCGGTGCTGACCATCGAAATCGCTATTCTGGGCAGCCTACTGGCCGTCGTGATGGGCGTGCTGGCGGCCCTTGCCCGCCTTTACGGGCCGGCCCCGGTGCGTTGGCTGGCGACGGTCTATGTCGAGATCTTTCGCGGCACCTCGGCGCTGGTGCAGCTCTTCTGGCTGTTTTTCGTGCTGCCGCAATTCGGCATACTAATGGACGCATTCAGCGTGGCCGTGCTGGCGCTGGGCCTGAATGTCGGGGCCTACGGATCCGAGGTGGTGCGCGGGGCGATCCTCGCGGTGGCGCCCGGCCAGTGGGAGGCGTCGATCGCGCTCAACATGAGCCGTGCCCAGATGCTGCGCAGGATCATCCTGCCGCAGGCTTTCATCGCCATGATCCCGCCTTGGGGCAACCTGTTCATCGAGCTGCTGAAATCGACGGCGCTGGTGTCGCTCATCACGCTCACGGACCTTGCCTTCAAAGCGCAGCAAATGAACCAGAGCACGCTTAAAACCGTTCCCATCTTCACGCTGGTGCTTCTGATCTATCTCGTCATGTCCCTGGTGATCACGATCGGCATGAGGTTCCTCGAGCAGCGGGCATCCGCGGGGCTCTCACGAGGAAGGGCCGCCTGATGTGGGATTGGTCCTTCACGTTCGAAATCCTGCCGACGCTGGCAAGCGCGGCGATCATCACCGTCGAGGCGACGCTGATCGGCTTCGTGATCGCGGCCCTGCTCGGGCTTGTGCTCGCCCTGGTGCGCATCGCCATACCCTGGACCGCCTGGCCGATCTCGGTGCTGGTCGAGCTGATCCGCTCGACGCCGCTGCTGATCCAGATCTTCTTCCTCTATTTCGTCTTCCCGAAGTTCGGGGTCGTGCTGGATGCCTTCACCGCCGGGGTGATCGCGATCGGACTTCACTACGCGGCCTATTGTTCCGAGGTCTATCGCGCCGGATTCGACAACATCCCGCGCGGCCAATGGGAGGCGTCGATCGCGCTCAACCTGCCGCAATGGGCGACCTTCCGGGATATCATCATCCCGCAAGTTATTCCGCCGATCGTTCCGGCGCTTGGCAACTACCTGGTCGCGCTGTTCAAGGAGACGCCGCTGCTCTCGGCCATTGCCGTTCTCGAACTGATGCAGACGGCCAAGATCATCGGCTCCGACACCTTCCGCTACACCGAGCCGATGACGCTCGTCGGGCTGTTTTTCCTGGTGATGAGCCTGGTGTCGGCCGCGATCATCCGTGTTCTCGAACGCCTGCTCAACCGGAGGACCTCACGATGACAGACAAGCCCATGGTGCGCTTCGACAATGTGTCGAAACGTTATGGCGCGTTGACGGTTCTCGACGGGCTCAGCCTCGATATCGCGCGCGGCGAGAAGGTGTCGATCATCGGACCTTCCGGCTCCGGCAAGACGACGGTGCTGCGCATGCTGATGACGCTCGAGACGATCAATGACGGCGTCATCTGGGTCGAAGGCGAACCGCTCACGCATATGGAGAAGGGCGGCAAGCTGGTTCCGGCGAACCTTGCCCATATCAGGCGGGTACGGGCCAAGATCGGCATGGTCTTCCAGTCGTTCAACCTGTTCCCGCATATGAGCGCGATGGCCAACTGCATCGAGGCGCCGATGACCGTGCTCGGCATGAAGCGCGCCGACGCCGAGGCGCGCGCGGCCGAACTGCTCGACATGGTCGGGCTGTCGGAGAAAAAGGACCATTATCCGTCGCAGCTCTCCGGCGGGCAGCAGCAGCGCGTCGCGATCGCCCGCGCGCTCGCCATGCGGCCCAAAGTCATGCTGTTCGACGAGGTGACGTCGGCGCTCGACCCGGAACTTGTCGGCGAAGTGCTGCAGGTGATAAGGCAGATCGGGCGGGAGCATGACCTCACAATGCTGATGGTCACCCATCAGATGGGTTTCGCGAAGGAATTCTCCGACCGGGTCTGCTTTTTCTACCAGGGCAAGATCTGCGAACAGGGACCTCCAGGCGAGTTGTTCGGCGCGCCGAAGAACGAACGGACGCGGCAATTCCTGCGTGCGGTACTGGAGGCGGGATGACCCGCAATGACGATGCGGTGACAGAACAGGTCATGACCGGTCCAGCGCGACCGCCTTCGGCACGGGAGAGGTCGGAACGCATCTACAAGATCCTCAGGGACCGTATCTGCCTGCTGGACTATCCCCCGGGAAGCCACCTCTCCGAAGAAGAGCTCGCGCAGGAGTTCGAAGTCAGCCGGACGCCAGTGCGGCGTGTGCTGGCGCGGCTGGAATCGGAAGGCCTCGTCCAGTCCGTCCATGGGGTGGGCACGATCGTCACCGACGTGGACATCGAGGAACTGGAGCAGGTCTATCATTTGCGCATGGAACTGGCGGAGCTGATCGGCAAGCTGTCGCCGATCCCGCGCACCGCCGCCGATCTCGACCGCATACGCGCGCTGATGGAACGCTGCGACGCCGACATCCTCAGTCCGGATCAGCGCGCTTTCCTGCGGCTCAACATGGATTTCTTCTACGAGCTCAGCGCGATGACCGGAAACCAGCCGCTACGCGACATCAGCGAGCGGCTCTACATCCAGGTTGCCCGGGTCGTCCTGAAGATGATGCCGAGGCTCGGGCTGGTCGAGGAATTCACCGCGTTCCGCCGCGAAATTGAGGAGGTGCTCGCGGCGGCCGAGATCGGCGACTGGGCCTCGATCGGCCACATCAGGCGGGCGCATATCTCGATGAGCTTCCGGCGCATGATGCTACACCGGAATGACGACGGCGAAGCGTCGCGCGCTCCGAAGGCTTGATCGCGCTGCGACGCCGCGCTTGCCGGCCCGAAAGCAGCACTAGTTTTCCGTGTATTTCCTGCCCTGCACCACCCTGCCGATGCATCTCGACCATTGTTGAGCGCGTTATCTGGTGGGAAACTTGTGACTTCAGCATGGGAGGTCAAAATGCCCAACAGTTTCAAGACCGGTGACGTCGTCAGGCTGAAATCCGGAGGCCCGGATATGACGGTGAGCGACGGCGCGGCGTCGGGCACGTATCTGTGCCACTGGTTCAACCGCGAGGGCGACGTCTGGACCCCGCAACATGCCGGCTTCAAGTCGGACCAGCTGGTGGTGGTCAACGAACGGAAATAGTTTTCCGCGCCCCTGAGAGGCTGCTTTCCGGCGCTGCCGGACCCGCCGACCCGGTTTGGCGGAACGACCGACGGATTTTCCGTGTCACCGCGTTTAACGGCTGAAGCGCGGCCGCCAATGGCCGCGCGCAACCGGAAACGAGAGCATGATCCGCCGTTCGATATTTATCGTTGCCCTTGGCCTTCAGGCCGCCGCCGCGGCCGCCCAGACAACGACGCCAGCCCCCGCGCCGACCCAACCCGCGCCAAACACCTCGGCTCCCGCCAAGCCCGGCACCACGCTAGAAAAGTTCGAGGCGCGCCGGGAAAAGGCTTTCATGCGGGCAGACACGGACGGCGACGGCAAGGTCAGCCTCGCCGAGTGGACGGCGTTCCAGGCCCAGCGCAAGGCCAAGGGCGATCCCGCCAAATCCTTTGCGCGGATGGATGCCAACAAAGACGGCTTCGTCGACAAGTCCGAGCTCGACGCTTTCCTCGCCAAGCGCTTCGCCAGGCTCGACAAGAATAACGACGGCGTGCTTAGCGCCGACGAAAGGCCGGGCCACAAAACCGCTCCCAATCAGGAGCAATGACCGAGAGGTTATGCAGCACGATGATCATTGGGAGCGCCCAGCCTGATGGGCGCCGATCCGGACGAGGAACTGGTACGGCGCATCGGCGCCGGCGACCAGGCTGCCGTGCAGGCGATGGTGGCGCGCAAGCTGCCGCGCGTGCTTTCGCTCGCCACCCGCATGCTGGGCGACGCCGCCGAGGCCGAGGACGTCGCCCAGGAGACCTTCGTGCGCATCTGGCGCCATGCCTCCGGCTGGCGTCAAGGCCGCGCGCGCTTCGACACCTGGATCCACCGGGTCGCGCTCAACCTCTGCTACGACCGGCTGCGGCGGCGCCGCGAATGGACGACGGACGAACTGCCGGAGGTTCCCGATGAGGCACCGCTGCCCGACGCCGTTGCCGGAGACGAAGGCCGGCGCGTCCAGCAGGCGCTGCAGCGCATCGCGCCGCGCCAGCGCGAGGCGATCGTACTGGTCTATTATCAGGAGATGTCCAACATCGAGGCCGCCAACGCCATGCAGGTCAGCGTCGATGCGCTGGAAAGCCTGGTCGCGCGTGGTCGTCGCGCGCTGCAGGCCATGCTCGTCGGAGACGAACGCGATGACTGAGACGGCGAAGGCACTGCCAGCTTCGTGCATGAAGGCGTGGGGGGCCACGTCGAGACGACGGAAGGGGAAAAGTGATGGCTGAGAACCGCAAAGGGACCGACAAGCCGATGGATGCCCGGCGCTTTGCCGCGCTGGCGGATGCCTATGGCAGCGCCTTGCATCGCTGGCCGCAGGCCGAGCAGGCAGCCGCGACGCTTTTTGCCGAAAGCGAAGAGGGCCGCGCCATCCTGCGGCGCGCCGCCAGACTCGACGCCATCCTCGACCGTCATCACGTCGAAGTCCCCAGCCGGACGCTGCATGGCGAGATTGTCGCCAAGGCCGGGGTGCCGCTCAGACAGGGACGTCATCGCCGGCTCTGGTGGCTGGGCTTCGGGCTCGCCGGCGTCGGCCTTGCCGGCGCCGTGGCCGGGCTGGCGCTGGTCACCGTCGTCACCCCCGACGCCCCGTCCGACCACTATGTGATGGATGCCAACGCAACGTCGTTCGGCGATGCCGGTCCCGACGCCGACACGGAGGACCTATGAGCACTCGTCTTTTCGTGGCATCGCTGGTGCTGAACATCTTTCTGATCGGTGCTGTGGCCGGCGGCGCCGGCTGGCTGATCGGCCGCTCCGGCGTGGGCTATTCGCTGGAATCGGCGGGTTGGCAGCTTCCCGCCAACGACCGCAAGGCATTCCGTCAGGCGCTGCGCGACGTTCGTCGCGAGTCGCGGCAGATCATCCTCGACGGGCAGCAGGCAAGGCGCGAGGCGGCCAACCTTCTGCAGCAGCCGACGCTCGACGCGACAGCGCTCGCGGCAGCGCTCGAGCGGGCGCGTAATGCCGACGCCACCATCCGCACGCGGCTGGAACAGCGCATCGTCGAGTTCGCCGCGTCGAGCTCGCCGGAGGACCGCAAGCTGCTGGCCGACGCCTTGCTGCGCCATGTTGGCAGGCAGCGGCCGCCCTCGGCAAAAAATACGCCCTGAGGAGCGACGGAAACCGCCGACCACCTCCGTTCAAGGGAAGAGGGACAGGCCTGCCGCCGCGCGAATGCGGCACAGGTTGGTTTCAACCTTCGAGAAACTTGGGGAGTATCCCATGAACGGTCTGACGAAATATTCGCTCGCTGCCGCCCTCGCCATCGGCGGGACGGTCGCGGCAAATGCGGCTTCCGCAATGCCGATCGCGCCGGTTGCGGCGCCAGCGCTGGTGGAACACGCGGCCTGGGGCTGCGGCCCGGGCTGGCACCCCAACCCGTGGGGACGCTGCGTTCCCAATCGCCGCGTCGTCTATCCGGGCTATTACTATTGGGGTGGACCGAGGGTCTATATCGGCCCGGTCTGGCACCCGTACCACCGCTGGCATCACTGGCGCCGCTGGTAAAGCCCGGCCCAGCTCACGATGCCGGCGCCGAAGCCGGATCGTCAGCCTTTGATCTTTCAGAACTGGTCGGCCGACGCGATCTGTGTCGGCCCTGCGACGGAGGCTGCGTTGGCCCTACCCGTTTCAAATGCCGCTCCGCCCGATCCGGCGCTTGTCGCGCTCAACCGGTTCGGGCTCGGCACTAGGCCCGGCGACGATCTCGGCAAGATCGCCGGCGACGCGCGCGGCTATCTCAAGGCGGAACTCAAGCAGCCCGACATAGCCTTGATCGCGACCGACGATCCGGCGAATGCCTGGCTGCTGGACAGCACCGCCGCCATCCAGGCGAGCATGGCAGCCGCTGCGGAGCGCAAGGTGGCGCGGGAGAAGAAGGCGGGGCCCGTCATGCAGCCTGCGACAGACACTGCGGACAACCCGACCGACGCAAAAGAGAAGCCGGTCGTGCCGCCGGTCGAGGCCGATATCTATCGGGATGAAGCCCAAGCCCGTTTCGACAAGGCACTCGCTGCCGCGCCCGGCTTTATCGAGCGGCTGGTCGGCTTCTGGTCGAACCATTTCTGCGTCTCCGTCGCCAAGGGTCAGCTCGTGCGGGCCTGCGCCGGCGCTTTCGAGCGCGAGGCCATCCGCCCCTTCGTGCTCGGCCGCTTCGCCGACATGCTGCTGGCGGTCGAGCATCACCCGGCAATGCTGTTCTATCTCGACAACCAGCAATCGATCGGGCCGGACTCCCGCGCCGGCAAACGGCGCGGACGCGGCCTCAACGAAAACCTCGCCCGCGAGATCCTGGAACTGCATACGCTCGGCGTCGGCAGCGGCTATGCCCAAGCCGACGTCACCAGTTTCGCCGGCATGCTCACCGGCTGGACGATGGCCGGACGAGAGGGACGGCTCGGCGAACCCGGCTCTTTCGTCTTCAACGCCAACGCGCACCAACCCGGCGAGGCGATGCTGCTCGGCAAGACCTATCCCGCCGGCGGCATGGGCCAGGCCGAGGCTGCGCTCAACGACATTGCGAGCCATCCGGCGACCGCGCGGCACATCGCCACCAAGCTCGCTCGCCATTTCATAGCGGACGATCCGCCGCCGGCGGCGGTCGACCGCCTTGCCGAGGTCTTCGCCAAGAGGGACGGCGATCTGCGCGCGCTCGCGTTTGCGCTGGTCGACATGCCGGAGGCCTGGTCGACGCCGCTCTCCAAGCTGCGCTCGCCCTTCGACTATGTCGTTGCGGTCCGGCGGGCGCTCGGCTCTTCCGCCGGCAACGAGCCGCAACGAACGCTTCGCTGGCTAAGGGTGCTGGGTGGGCCGCTCTGGCAACCGCCCGGCCCGAACGGCTTTTCCGACCGGACCGACAATTGGGCTTCGGCCGAGGGCCTGAAGACGCGCCTCGACATCGGCTGGCAGGCGGCGCGACAGGCGAGCGATATCGGCAATCCGGACGACATGCTTTCCACCCTGGTTGGCGCCTCCGCTTCGGCCGAGACGCGAGAGGCGATCGCGCGCGCCGAATCCAAGCAGCAAGGCCTGGCGCTGCTGCTGATGGCGCCGGAATTCCAGCGCAGATAGTCCACTATCGACGAGCGGAGACGCGGCCATGAGCCTTCTTTGTGAAACTCCCAATCCCTCCCGCCGCGCCGTGCTGATGACCGGCGGCGCGCTGTTCGCCTGGGCCTATCTGCCGCGTTTCGCGCGCGCCGCCGACAATCGCGATCCGCGCCTGATCGTTATCGTGCTGCGCGGCGCCCTGGACGGGCTGTCCACGGTCGGTCCGGTCGGCGACCCCGACTATGCCGGCCTGCATGGCGATATCGCGCTCTCGCTTTCAGGCCCGAACCCGGGTCTGCCGCTCGACGGCTTCTTCGCGGTCAATCCGGCGATGCCGGTGTTTGCGCGGCTGTTCAGGGCGGGCCACGCGGCCGTGGTGCACGCGGCGGCGACCGGCTACCGCGACCGCTCGCATTTCGACGGCCAGGACGTGCTGGAAAGCGGCCTGCCCGGACCCGGAAACGCCACGACCGGCTGGCTCAACCGCACGCTTGCCAGCCTACCGGCAGGCGAAAAAGTGGCAAAGCTCGGCGGGCTCGCAGTCGGGCCTTCGACGCCGCTGGTGATCCGCGGCGCCGCATCCGTGCTCGGCTGGGCGCCGCAGGCCCTGCCGACGCCAGGCGACGCGCTGGCCGAGCGTCTGCTCGATCTCTACAACCACCGCGATCCGGTGTTGGCGGCAGCGCTGCAGAAAGGCCTCGACGCCGACCGGATGGCGCTCGGCGACGAGCTCGACGGCAAGGCCATGAAGCCCAGAGGCGGCCTCGACAATGCCGCCGGCATGCGCCAGTCCGCGCAAGGCGCGGCGAAGCTGATGGCGGCGGACGACGGACCGCGCATCGCCGCGCTCGCCTTCGATGGCTGGGACACGCATGTCAACGAAGGCGGCGCCACCGGCCGGCTCGCCAATCTGCTCGGCGGCCTCGACGGCGCCTTCGAGGAATTCGAGAAGGGGCTCGGCGAGCGCTGGAAGGATACGGCGATCGTCGCCATCACCGAGTTCGGCCGCACCGCCCGCATCAACGGTACCGTCGGCACCGATCACGGCACCGGCACGGTGGTGCTGCTCGCCGGCGGCGCGATCAAGGGTGGCCGTGTCATCGCCAACTGGCCCGGCCTGAAGCCGGCTCAGCTCTACGAGGGCCGCGACCTCGCACCGACCAGCGATGTGCGCGCGGTGCTGAAGGGTTTGCTCGCGGACCAGTTCGGCCTCTCGGCCGCCGTGCTCGGCGACAAGGTGTTTCCGGACTCGGTGGCGGTGAAGCCGATGCGCGAACTTATTGCGTGAAAAGGCCCGCGCCGTTTCCGGCGCGGGCATCTGTCCCCTGAAAGCGATCACCAGCTCCAATAGCCGGGGTGCCAGCGGTGGTGGTACCAGAAGCCGGGATGCCAATGGCGCACCGGCCTGATGACCACGCGGCGGTTCGGCACGCATCTGCCCCAGTGGTTCACGTGCCAGCCGGGACCGCAGCGCCAGCCGACGGTTTCGATCGGCGGCGGCGCGGCGTTGGGTTTCGCCAGCGGCATGGCCTGCGAGCCGGCGGCGGACAGCAGCAGGTTGCCGGCCGCCAATGCGAAGGGCAGAAAATATTTGGTGAGCATAAGGTTCGTCTCCGTCATTCATCCCTACCTCCGTGAAACGGAGGAAACGGCCGAATTCCGTCGCATTGAGGCTGATCACATATTCGTCAGCTCATTTCAGAGTTCGCCCATGAGATGGCAAGCTTAGCCTTTGCCGCATGGCTCATTGATCCATATCAATGAGCCATGAAGTGCCCCGCACTAAGTTTTTATGAACGGAGATTGTTAAGGCCGAAGGCCGGATGGGAGATCGTTCGATGTTGATCCGCACGCTCTCTGCTTTGGAATGCACGAAATTGCTGGCGGCCAATCGCTCCGGCCATCTGGCATGCGCGAAGGACGGACAACCTTACGTCGTGTGCTTCAACTACGCCTACGCCGACAACCACCTCTACGCATTCTCCTTGCCGGGCAAGAAGATCGACTGGATGCGGGCCAATCCCCTAGTGTGCGCCCAGATCGACGAACACACCCAGGGGCGCGGCTGGAGAAGCGTGATTGTCGACGGCCGCTACGAGGAACTGCCAGACAAAATCGGCCACCGGGTTCAGCGCGACCATGCATGGTCGGTGTTGAGCAAGCACACAGACTGGTGGGAGCCCGGTGCGCTCAAGCCTGTCATGCCTCCCGTGTCGGATAACCTGCCGCACGTTTTCTTCCGGATCCTTGTCGAACAGGTCTCGGGACGAGAAGCAAGCGAATAGCTGTTTCCGCCGTTCGGCGCGCGAGCCGTGTCTCTGATTCGCTTTGCCTGAGCGTCATCGCCAGTGTTTTCGAGTGCTGGCGACTTTCGAATCTTTATGAAGCCGGCCTGTCGCCAAGCGTCGCCACCGTCTTCAGCGCGCCATCGAGCATGTCGCCCTTCTCGTCTTTCAGCGCCGCCTCGCGCAGGCGGCGGATCCAGTCGGCGGCGTCGTCGCGGCCCTTGAGCATGGGAAGCGCCGACAGCACGCGGTCGAATTTGGACTGGGCGCGGGCATGGGTGTCGCTGTAGCCCTTGATCAGCCGGCGGCAGTTCAGGATTTCCGTGCCAAGCGCATAGTTCTCTCGCGCATGGGCGAGCGCCAGCTCGTACCAGCGCTCCAGATGCTCCATCTCGACCCTGTGGCGCAGCAGCCGGCGGCGCCAGCGGCGCAGGCCGCCGATGAACCACAGCGTGGCGAAACCGGCAAAGCTGTCGGTGCGGATGTGGCGGCCGCGATTGATGCGGCGGTCGAGGAAGGCGGCGAGCTTCGGCCGGCTCTCGATATAGCTGCCGGGTCCCGCCGGCAGCGTGCCACAGAATTCTTCGATGCGCGGATGGAAATATTCGGTGACCTGCAGGACCGAGCCTTCCTCGACGCCGACCTCCTTGCGTACGCGCTTGTCGCGCGTCGAGCGGGTCTTGAGGTCGGCCACGCGGATCATGTCGTCATAGCACATGGCATTCGCCAGATGCTTGGCCGCCGCGATCGACAGCGCATAGCTGCGCTCCACATTATCCAGCGCAACCGCCTTGGCTAGCCGGTCGAGATATTCGCCGCCATAGGCGATGTCCTGGAAGTCGACGACCTTCTTCAGGCCGCGCTCGGCCATGGCGCGCACCGGTTCCGGCAGTGCTGCGACGCGAGCGGCGAGTTCCTGCCAGCCCTTCAGCAGGGTTTCCGGACCGCTGACCTTCGAGCGGGCTTCGGCGGGTTTCGCTGCGGCCTTTTCACCCGCCGGAGCGGCCGCGATGTTGCGCGCGCGCTCATAGGCGGCGCCGAATGCGGCAAGGCTTGCCTTGACGCCGCGACCGCCGGCGCCGATCGCCTGCTCGTAGCTTTCAAGCGTGAAGGGCAACGTGTCGGAGCCGGCCAAGGCGCCAAGCAGGCTGGCAGAGATCATGGTGCCGTTCTCGGCGGCGATCTTTTCCATGTCGAAGGCGATGAAGCGTTTTGCCGCGACCTGCGCCGTCGCGCGCACCTTCTGCGACGAGGCGCGGCCGTCGCCCGGCTCGATCTTTTCCGAGACGGCGGCGATGCGATGCGAGGAGGCGATAAGCGTCGTGCGCTCGGGCGTGACGAAGCCGCGGATGATGGCGCGGCCGGCTTCCATCAGCTCGGCGGCAATCAAGATGTCGACATCGCCCTGCGAAGGCGACAGCGCGAAGACCGGCAGGCGGCCGGTGTCGCGGGCCATCTCGATATAGTAGATCGTGGCGCCCGTGCGCTGGGCGACGCCGGCGACCGAAGTCGATTGCGCGATATAGCCGCTGCGCTCGGCGACGTCGGTGATCCAGTCGGCAAGCACGCCGCCACCCTGGCCGCCGACCGCAAGCACGGCAAGCTTGATGACGCGTCCCTCATCATGGGCGCCGGATTTCGGACGAAGGGGCGAGGTCTGCTCAAGCATCGGCGAACATCAAACGGCGGCTTTCGCGGCGACGCTGCAAAACGCCGATCGCGGCGCGGCGCGCGCTTTCTAGGAAACGGTCCCAGCGGCTGGGATTGTGGACGACATCAGCGCGGTAGAAGGAGGGGCAGAGCACGGCCGCATCCGCCACCTCGCCGCAATTGCCGCAGCCGACGCAGTTCTGATCGATGCTTGCGACAGGATCGTCGCGCAGCGGATCGTCGAGCGTCTTCACTGACAGCGACGGACAGCCGGAGAGCCGCATGCATGCGTGGTCGCCGGTGCAGATGTCCTCGTCGACGCCGAATTTCGGCTTGACGATGCGCGTCCCCTCCTTGATCGCCTTGTCGATCCCCGGCCTCTCGCGGCGCTGGCGGTTGAGCATGCATTCGGAGGAGGCGACGATGACCTTCGGCCCCTTCTCCTCTGTGGTCAGCGCCTCGCGAAGCGTATCGCGCATCTTGCCCACGTCATAGGTGCGGTCGATGTGGCGCAGCCATTTGACGCCCATGCCCTTCACCGCCTCGGTGATCGGGTGCTTGGTCGATTTCGTGCGGTTCGAGGCGCGCGAGGATAGGATGTCCTGGCCACCGGTCGCGGCCGAGTAGAAATTGTCGACGATGACGATGACGCCGTCATTCTTGTTGAAGACGGCGTTGCCGATCGATGAAGTAAGGCCGTTGTGCCAGAAGCCGCCGTCGCCGACGAAGGAGATCGAGCGGCGTTTTGCTTCCGGCGAATTGAAGGCCGAAGCCGAGGCCGGACCAAGCCCGTAGCCCATGGTGGTGGCGCCGAGCTCGAAGGGCGGCATGATCGAGAACAGATGGCAGCCGATATCGGAAGCAATGTGATGCTTGCCAAGCTCCTGCTCGACCAGTTTTGTCGCGGCGAAGATCGGCCGCTCCGGACAGCCGACGCAGAAGCCGGGCGGGCGGCCGGGAACGACATTGACGAGATCGGCAGTGTCGACGCCCTCGCCCAGCTTGTTCGGCGCGCGAACCTCGCCGGGCAGAAGATGCGGGGCATAGGCGCGCAGGAAGGAGCCGATGCCGTCGAGCATAACCTGTCCGGTGTATTCGCCGGCCATCGGCAGATGCTCCTTGCCGACCAGCTTGGTGCCGCGGCCGGTCTTGTGTAGCATTGCGGCAAAGGCCTGCTCGATATAGTTGGGCTGGCCTTCCTCGACGACCAGCACCGCCTGCTTGCCCTCGCAAAAGGCGAGGAACTCGTCGTCGACCAGCGGATAGACGGCGTTCAGCACATAGAGCGGCACATCGGTGTCGCCATAGGTGTCGGCAAGGCCGAGCCGCTGCAGCGCGCGGATGACGGAATTGTACATGCCGCCCTGCATGACGATTCCGACCGAGCCGTGATCGGAGCCGAAGATTTCGTTGATCTTGCGCTCGCGGATGAAGCTGACGGCCGCCGGCCAGCGTTTCGCGACCTTTTCCTTCTCATGCAGGAAGGACGCGGGCGGCAGCACGATCCGGCCGGTGTCGCGGCGCGGCGCGGCAAGCGCGTCGGCGACCGACATTGGCGGACACTTGTTGTCCTTGGCGGTGAAATGGCCGTGGACATGGCAGCAGCGGATGCGCACCTGCAGCATGACCGGCGTGTTGGAGGCTTCAGACAGCTCGAAGCCGTCCTCCACCGCCTTGACGATCGAGGGCAGGTTCGGGCGCGGATCGAGCAGCCAGACCTGGCTCTTCATGGCAAAGGCATGGCTGCGCTCCTGCATGATCGACGAGCCCTCGCCATAGTCCTCGCCGACGATGATCAGCGCGCCGCCGGTGACGCCGCCGGACGCGAGATTGGCGAGCGCGTCGGAAGCGACATTGGTGCCGACCGTCGACTTGAAGGTGGCGGCGCCGCGGATCGGGTAATGCACGGACGCCGCCAGCATGGCGGTGGCGGTCGCCTCCGAGGCGCTCGCCTCGAAGTGCACGCCGAGCTCGCCCAGAATGTCCTGCGCGTCGGCGAGCACGTCCATCAGATGGCTGATCGGCGCGCCCTGGTAGCCGCCAACAAAGCCGACGCCGCATTGCAGCAGCGCCTTGGTGATGGCGAGGATGCCTTCGCCCGCGAACTCCTCGCCGGCGCCGAGTCTCAGCTTTTCGACTTCCTTGGCAAAAGACCGTTCGGCCATCTCTGCCTCCTTCCGTTGCCGCCGCTGGTCGGCGGCGCGTACGTCAAACTCAAATGTCGTGCTTGCGGATGTTCTTCAGCATCTTCTGCAGAATCGCGATCAGCGCGGCATATTCGGCATCGTCGACGCCGTCGAACATCGCCTCGAAGGCGTCGTGCATGCCCGGCCACGCGCGGGTAAAGAGCGCCCGTCCATCATCGGTCAGGAACACATGGCGGAAGCGGCTGTCGGTGACGCCCTGCTCGCGCCGCACGAGACCCTGCCCTTCCAGCGTGTCGAGCGTGCGGCTCAAGGTCGACTGCTCGATCACCGTATAGACTGAGAGATCGTTGACGGTTACGCCGTCGGTGACCGAGAGCACGGCCAGCGTGCGTACCTGCGGGATGGTCAGGCCCTGCTTGCGGAAATCCTCGCGCAAAGTGGCGTTGTAGCGGCCCATGATGCGGTTCATCAGATAGGGCGCGAACTGCTGCAGGCCAATCTCGCCGAGCGTCGAGATGCGCTGGCGTTTTGGCGGAGCTTTCTCGTCCATCACAGCCTCCCTGCCAGCAGGAAGCCGGAGCCGCCGCCAAGGCCCGCGCCCGGATGGGTCGAGGCGTCAATGTGATAGAGACCCTTGATGCCGGTCTCGTGGTTGCGGCTTACCGGCGAGGTGATTGGTGGTGGCTCTGCCTTCGGGACGGGATATGCAATCGCGCAGGACGGCGTTCCTTCGCGCCCCCCTCTGCCCTGCCGGGCATCTGCCCCTCTAGGGGGGAGATTGGACGTCGCGCCGGCTTTCGCCAATCGCCAACGCAGCCAGAGTGAGCAGGGCGTCGAAACTGCCAATCTCCCCCCTTGAGGGGGAGATGTCCGGTAGGACAGAGGGGGGTGAGCGCCAGCGCTGCAAGGCTGCCACCCATCACCCATCGTCACTCCGTTGCCCACGAGCATGATCTTCTCCCGAAGACCGCCACTTCGCCCTATTTGCCCGGCACCAGCGCCAGCGCGCGGATCGGGCTGCCGGTGCCGTGCTCGATCTTGAGCGGGGCAGCGATGAGGATCGCGCCCTTCGGCGGAAGCTGGTCGAGATTGCAGAGGCTGGCCAGCCCATAGCGGTTGGCCTTGTGCATCAGCGTGTGGGCCGGGAATGGCGGCTCCATGCCGCCGGCCTTGCCGGCATCGGTGCCGATCGTCTCGCTGCCCCAGCCCTTGATGTCCTTGCTGATCAGGAACTGGATGGCTTCCGCCGTCGGCCCCGGAGTGTGCGGGCCGGTCTCGTTGGCGTTGAGGAACTCGGCTTCCGAGCCGTTGCGCTTGTACCAGTCGGTGCGCATCACCACCCATTCGCCGGGGTTGATGGCGCCGTGCTTGGCCTCCCAGGCCTTGATGTGGTCGACGGTGAGCAAGAAATCGTGATCGGCCGCGGCCTCCTTCGAGCAGTCGATGACGTTGACCGGCCCGACGAAATTCTGCGCCGGAATGGTGTCGGTGGCGCCGTCCGGATAGTCCTTGCCGGTGATCCAGTGCTGCGGCGCGTCGAAATGGGTGCCCGAATGCTCGCCGAGCTTCAGCCAGTTCCAGGCCCACCACGGGCCGTTCTTGTCATATTTGGAGATGGCATGGATCTCGACCTTCGGCGTGTCGACGGCGAGCTCCGGCGGCAGCTTGATCAGCGGCGTGTTCGGCCCAAGCGGCGCCGACAGGTCGACCACCTTGATGGCGCCCGAAAGCAGCTGGCCGGCGACCTCGCCGAGGAGTTGTTGCGTGTCCATTGTCTTCGTTCCCTCTTGTTCGTGATCATCAAGGCTCGTAGCGGCCCTTAATATCCTACTAGACGAAAACATATGCATCTGCAATTATCTTTAAGCATAAGCATTTCGGGGCGGGGCGTGAGCGAGTTCGACGCCATCTTTGGCGGGGCGGGCACAACAGTCTGGCCTGCGCCGCGCATCTGGCCGCCAAAGGCTGGAAAATAGCGGTTTTCGAGCGCAGCCAGGCGATCGGCGGCGCCGTCCGGACGGGCGAATACACACCTCCCGGCCTCCGGCATGATTTCGGCGCGGTGAATTTGAGCCTGTTCGCCGGCTCCGACCTCCACCGGAAATATGCAAATGAATTGAAAAGCCGCGGGCTGGAATTCGCACTCGTCGCGGTTCGTCGATGAGCGCCAAGGCGCTTGCCGGCACGGCCCGGAACCGATTATTCAATTATAAAACTTCAAGCTTGAAATAATTTCACGTGAGGGCAATATTGGAAGTTGGAACCGCCGGCCTTGTCCGGCGGTTGCGGATGCGAAGAGGAGATCGCAAGACATGAAGGTTGCGGTTCTCGGCGGCGGGTCGGCCGGGCTCTACTTTGCCATCTCGCTGAAGCTGCGCGACGCCGCGCATGAGGTGACGGTCTATGAGCGCAACCGCCCCGACGACACGTTCGGCTGGGGCGTGGTGCTGTCGGCCGAAACGCTGGAGAACCTGACCAGGAACGATCCCGTCAGCGCGGTCTGGATCAAGAAGCATTTTGCCTATTGGGACGACATCGCCGTCATCCATGACGGCGTGCGCACGGTGTCCTCCGGCCACGGCTTTTGCGGCATCGGCCGCAAGCGGCTCCTGATCCTGCTGCAGCGGCGGGCACGCGAGCTCGGCATCAAGATGATGTTCGAGACAGAGATTTCGGATCCCCGCCCCTTTATGGAAACACATGACCTGGTCGTCGCATCCGACGGGCTGAACTCGAAATCCCGTGCCGCCTTCGCCGATGTCTTCAAGCCCGACATCGACACCCGCAAATGCAAGTTCGTGTGGCTAGGCACGACGCAGAAATTCGACGACGCCTTCACCTTCATCTTCGAGAAGACGGAGCATGGCTGGGTGTGGGCGCACGCCTACCAGTTCGACAGCGAGACCGCGACCTTCATCGTCGAGTGCAGCCAGGAGACCTGGGAGCGCTTCGGCTTCGGCCAAATGACGCAGCAGGAATCGATCGCGGTCTGCGAGCGCATCTTCGAAAAGCATCTCGGCGGCCATCCGCTGATGACCAACGCCAATCACATTCGCGGCTCCGCCTGGATCAACTTCCCCCGTGTGTTTTGCGAGCGCTGGTCGCACAAGAACCTGGCGCTGATGGGCGATGCCGCGGCTTCAGCGCACTTCTCGATCGGCTCCGGCACCAAGCTCGCGTTGGAAAGTGCCGTCGCGCTCGCCGACTATGTCGAATCCGAGCCGGACCTCGAGGCTGCCTTCCGCAAATACGAGGATGCGCGGCGCACCGAGGTGCTGAAGCTGCAGTCGGCGGCGCGCAATTCACTCGAATGGTTCGAGGAGGTCGAGCGCTATCTCGGCCTCGATCCGGTGCAGTTCAACTATTCGCTGCTCACCCGCTCGCAGCGCATCAGCCATGAGAATCTGAGGCTGCGCGACGCCGAATGGCTGGCGGGCGCGGAGGAATGGTTCCAGCGCAAGGCCGGCGCCGGCGGCAACATGCTGCGCCGCGCGCCGATGTTCGCGCCATTCAGGCTGCGCGACATGGCACTCACCAACCGCATCGTCGTCTCGCCGATGGCGCAGTACAAGGCGGTCGACGGCTGCCCGACCGACTGGCATTTCGCTCACTATGCCGAGCGCGCCAAGGGCGGCGCCGGGCTCGTCTATATCGAGATGACCTGCGTCAGCCCCGAGGGGCGCATCACGCCCGGCTGCACCGGCTTCTACAAGCCCGAACATGAGGTCGCCTGGAAGCGGCTCGTGGATTTCGTCCATGCCGAGACCGAGGCCAAGATCTGCGCGCAGATCGGCCATTCCGGCGCCAAGGGCTCGACCCGTCTTGGCTGGGAAGGAACGGACGTGCCGCTCATCTTTGGCAACTGGCCGGTCATGGCGCCTTCGGCCGTGCCATGGTCGCCGCAGAACCAGGTGCCGAAAGCGATGGACCGCGCCGACATGAACCTTGTACGCGACCAGTTCGTCGCCTCGGCCGAGATGGCCAAGCGCTGCGGCTTCGACATGCTGGAGATCCATGCCGCGCACGGCTATCTGCTCTCCTCCTTCATCACGCCGCTGACCAACCGCCGCACCGACGACTATGGCGGCTCGCTGGAAAACCGCATGCGCTACCCGCTGGAGATCTTCCATGCGGTGCGGGCCGTGTGGCCGGCCGAGAAGCCGATCTCGATGCGCATTTCGGCCAATGACTGGGTCGGCATCGAAGGCGTCACGCCGGCCGATGCGGTCGAGATCGCGCGGCTGCTGCATGAGGCCGGCGTCGACCTTTGCGACGTGTCGGCCGGCCAGACCTCGATCGGCGCAAAGCCGGTCTATGGCCGCATGTTCCAGACGCCGTTCTCCGACCGCATCCGCAATGAGGTCGGCATGGCGACGATGGCGGTCGGCAACATCTATGAGCCCGACCATGCCAACTCGATCCTGATGGCCGGGCGCGCCGATCTGGTGGCGCTGGCGCGGCCGCATCTCACCGACCCCTACTGGACACTGCATGCGGCGGTGACGCTCGGCGATCGCGGCGTCAAATGGCCTGATCCTTACCTGCCCGGGCGCGACCAGATTTACCGGCTGGCCGAACGCGAAGCGGCAGCGGGGCTCAAAGTATGAGCGCGGCTCGAACAATCGCCGGCCGACATGTCCTCGTCACCGGCGGCGGCTCCGGTGTCGGCAAGGCAACTGCGCTGGCCCTGGCGGAAGCCGGCGTCGATGTGACCATTTGCGGACGGCGCGAAGAAGCACTCGCCGAGGTCTCGAAGGAAAACGACCGCATCTTCGGCATCGCCGCCGATGTCACGGACGAAGCCGAAATGACGGTTCTATACGAGAAGGCGGAGGCCGCGCGCGGACCGTTCGACATCGTCGTCGCCAATGCCGGCATGGCCGAAAGCGCGCCGGCGCACAAGACCGCGCTGGTGGACTGGCAGCGCACGCTTGACGTCAACCTGACCGGCGCCTTCCTGACGGTGAAACCCGCGCTGGCAGGCATGCTCGCGCGGAAGACCGGCCGCATCGTCTTCGTCGCCTCGACCGCCGGCCTGAAAGGCTATGCCTATGTCGCGCCCTATGTGGCGGCCAAGCATGGCGTGGTCGGGCTGATGCGGGCGCTGGCAGCCGAGACCGCCAAGTCCGGGGTGACGGTCAATGCCGTCTGTCCGGGTTTCGTCGAAACCGACATGCTGGAAGAGTCCATTCAGCGCATCGCCGAGAGAACCGGCCGCTCCGTCGATGACGCACGCGCCAGCCTTGCGGCGACCAACCCGCAAGGGCGTTTCATCCAGCCCGACGAAGTTGCCGCCGCGGTGCTTTGGCTCTGCAGCGACACCGCGCGATCGATCACCGGACAGGCGATCTCGGTTTCGGGAGGCGAGACATGGTAGCCGGCCCCCTGCCCGCGAGTTCCGGCAAGGATAGGCTGCGCCTGTGGATCAGGCTGCTGCGCGCCTCGCGCACCATCGAGGCAGAGCTGCGCGAGCGGCTGAAGAAGGAGTTCGACACCACGCTGCCGCGCTTCGACGTGATGGCGGCGCTTTACCGGTCGCCGGAAGGCATGCTGATGAGCGACCTTTCGAGCTTCCTGCTGGTGTCGAACGGCAATGTGACGGGCATCGTTGACCGGCTGGTTTCGGAAGGGCTTGTCACCCGCGCGCGCCGCAACGGCGACCGCCGCACCTCGATGGTGCGGTTGACCGAGGAAGGAACGAAGGCGTTCGCTGCGATGGCCGCGGCGCATGAGGGCTGGATCGGCGAACTGCTCGGCAATGTCCGCGAGGACGAGGCGCGGAGCCTGACCGGCATGCTGAAGTCGTTCCGCAGCAATTGGGAGGGACGCGAATGAGCGCCATGGCCAATCTCAAGCCGAAGCACTTCCTCTGGGATGTCGAAGGCACGGTCGCGAAGGTCCGGCTCGATCGGCCCGAGCGCAAGAACCCGCTCACCTTCGACAGTTATGCGGAGCTTCGCGACACTTTTCGCGACCTTGTCTATGCCGACGATGTCGACGCCGTGGTGTTCCTGCCCAATGGCGGCAATTTCTGCTCGGGCGGCGATGTGCACGACATCATCGGGCCGCTGGTCAAGATGGACATGAAGGCGCTGCTCGCTTTCACGCGCATGACCGGCGACTTCGTCAAGGCGATGCTCAACTGCGGCAAGCCGATCATCTCCGCCGTCGATGGGGTGGCGGTCGGCGCCGGCGCGATCATCGCCATGGCCTCCGACATCCGCATCGCGACGCCGGAGGCGAAGACCGCCTTCCTGTTCACCCGCGTCGGTCTCGCCGGCTGCGACATGGGGGCCTGCGCGATCCTGCCGCGCATCATCGGCCAGGGCCGCGCGGCCGAGCTGCTCTACACCGGCCGCACCATGAGTGCTGCCGAAGGCAAGCGTTGGGGCTTTTACAACCGCCTCGTCGAGGCTGCCGCGCTCGAGGCCGATGCGCTCGACATGGCGGCGCGCATCGCCTCCGGCCCGACCTTCGCGCATGGCATCACCAAGACGCAGCTCAACCAGGAATGGTCGATGGGCCTCGACCAGGCGATCGAGGCCGAAGCGCAAGCGCAGGCGATCTGCATGCAGACCGGCGACTTCGAGCGAGCATACAAGGCGTTTGTGGCGAAGGAAAAGCCGGTGTTCAAGGGGAATTGAGGATGTTTTCTACGATCAAGGCGGGCATGTTGGCGGGACAGCGCCCCCCTCTGTCCTGCCGGACATCTCCCCCTCTAGGGGGGAGATTGGCAGCTCCGCCGGCGACGCCTTTTCTGCAACGCTGGCGATTGGCGAAAACGTGGGCGACGGCTGATCTCCCCCCTAGAGGGGGAGATGGCCGGCAGGCCAGAGGGGGGCGCCATAGAGCGCGACGCTCGAAGCACAGCGGGGGCGCAAATGCCTGACCGCTCCTTCCTTAACTGGCCATTCTTCGAAGACCGCCATCGCGAGCTCGCCGAAAATCTGGACGCCTGGTGTGCAAAGAACCTGCCGGTCGATCACCACGATGTCGATATGGCCTGCCGCGAGTTGGTCGCGAAGCTCGGCCGCGACGGCTGGCTGAAGCCGACGGCGATCGACCCTGACAACCCTGCGCCGCTCGATGTGCGGACGCTCTGCATCACGCGGGAAACGTTGGCACGTCACGACGGGCTCGCCGACTTCGCCTTTGCCATGCAAGGGCTTGGCACCGGCGCGATCTCGCTTTTCGGCACGCGGGACCAACAGCGCTGGCTCGAAAGGACGCGGACCGGCCAGGCAATCTCCGCTTTCGCGCTTTCAGAGCCGCGCTCGGGATCGGATGTCGCCAACATGGAGATGACGGCCGTCCGCGACGGCGACGGTTACGTGCTTTCGGGCGAGAAGACCTGGATCTCCAATGGCGGCATCGCCGACGTCTACACCGTCTTCGCCCGCACCGGTGAGGCGCCCGGCGCCAAGGGAATTTCCGCCTTCATCGTGCCTGCGGAAACGAAAGGCCTCGGCATTGCCGAACGGCTTGAGGTGATTGCCCCACATCCGCTGGCCAGGTTGGCGTTCGACAATGTCCGCGTTCCGGCTTCTGTCCTGATCGGCAAGCCCGGCGACGGTTTTCGGATCGCCATGTCGGTGCTCGACGTTTTCCGCTCGACGGTCGGCGCCGCGGCGCTCGGCTTCGCACGACGCGCGCTGGATGAAAGCGTGAGACGTGCAGCGGAGCGCAAATTGTTCGGCGCGCCGATGGCCGAGCTGCAGATGGTGCAGGGCCACATTGCCGACATGGCGTTGGATGTCGACGCCGCGGCCCTGCTTGTCTATCGCGCCGCCTGGACCAAGGACACGGGCGCGGAGCGGGTGACGCGCGAGGCGGCTATGGCAAAGCTCTTCGCCACCGACAAGGCACAAGAGGTGATCGACAAGGCGGTGCAGCTGCATGGCGGCGACGGCGTGCGCAAGGGCTACATCATCGAGAGCCTCTATCGCGAGATCCGGGCGCTGCGCATCTATGAGGGAGCGTCGGACGTGCAGAAGGTGGTGATCGCCAGGCAGGTCATGGGAGCGTCATGAGCCGGCAAAGTGAACTCGAGGGGCTAGATATGCACACCATCCTGCAGCCGCAAGGCTGGGCCAAGCCGATCGGCTACGCCAATGGCGTGGCCGCGCGTGGCCGGCTTGTCTTTATCGGCGGCCAGGTGGGCTGGAATGCCGAGTGCCGTTTCGAGACCGAGGACTTCGTCGGCCAGGTGCGCCAGACGCTCGCCAACATAGTCGCGGTGCTCGCCGAAGCCGGCGGCGAGCCGCAGCACATCACCTCGATGACCTGGTATTTCACCGACAAGGCCGAATATCTCGCCAATCTCAAGGGGATCGGCGAAGCCTATCGCGCCGTCATCGGCCGGCACTTTCCGGCGATGGCCGCCATGCAGGTGGTGGCGCTGGTCGAGGACCGAGCCAAGGTGGAGATTCAGGCGATGGCGGTGATTCCGGAGTGAGATCGAGCTTGTCCGACCCCGGTCTTTCAACGGTCGATGACCCGTATGGCGCTCAATTTTAGGCGGCAAATTTTCAACGTCGGCGCCGCCCCTCACCTGGCTGCCGCCATCTTCTCCCCGTGATCGGGGGAGAAGGACGCCGTCGTCGCCGCTTTCGCCAATCACCAACGTTGCAGACAGACGCCAAGGCTGCGGCCAGCCCTGTTCTCCCGTTCACGGCGAGAAGGTGCCGGTCCACCCTCCGCAGCTGCAGCGCAGCTGCTGCGGAGGACGGGCGGGCAGATAAGGGGCAGCGCCGACGTGGTCAGACCGGCGACTCTCGCAACCGCTTGGCTCCCGCCACAATCTGTGATCAGATGATCAAAGCTTTGGCGGAGAGATGTGTTTACACGTCTCCGCACATAGCTTCTGTCAGGATTTAAGGAAAGCAAAAGCGTGGCTCTGGGCTTCGAACCGGTATCGGGACGCATCACCGTCCAGGATGGCGTCTATCAGCAGCTTCGCCATGCCTTGATGGTCGGCAGGTTCGACCCGGGCCAAGTGCTGACTATCGCCTCGCTGGCGGAGGCCTTTGGCACCTCGAACATGCCGGTGCGCGAGGCCCTGCGGCGGCTGGCGGCGGAGAACGCGCTGGAGATATCCCAGAACGGCTCAGCCTGCGTGCCGGTGGTGACGCGGGCGCGGCTCGACGACCTCTGCCGCGCGCGCCTCGCCGTCGAAGGGCTGGCAGCCGAGCTTGGGGCGCCGCGCCTGACCGCGGCCGAGATCGCCACCCTGCAGAAGGTTACCGACGACCAGCAGGCGATCGGGCGCGACGGCAGTATCTACGAACTGATCGCCAAGAACCAGCAGTTCCACTTCACCATCTATCGCGCCTCCGGCTCCGACGTGCTGTTCCAACTGATCGAGACGCTTTGGCTGCGCTTCGGCCCCTATATGCGGCTTTTATCCAACCACGTCGCGCCACTGATGCGCGCAGGCGTGATGGAGCCCTCGGGCCGGCACGTCGCGATCATCGCGGCGCTGAAGGACAAGGATTTTCTGCGCGCCCGCGACGAGGTGGTGGCCGACATCACCGCGACGCAAGCGACTTTGCGCACGATCTGCCCGGAGCCCAGGCCGGTCGATTTCGCCGCCTTCGGCAAGGCGCCCTGACATAGGCGATAGCGGGCGGGCTCCCGAGCTATCCGTCGCGAACTCTGGACCAAGAAAATAGCCGGATTTTGCAGGCGCCGATCCGCATTTCTTCAGCCGCGGCGATTGATCCGTGTCCGGTTTTGTGATCACATGATCACAAGGGAGCGAGAGACAGCGAATGTCCGGCTATTTTCTCTATCATTCGATCGGCACCTTTCCCGGCAAGGCCGAGCGAATGGCCGCCGCGCTCACGGAGTTTTCCAACATCTGGTCGGCGGAGGATGACGGCCAATGGCCGGCTGCCCTTGCCGCGCGGCAACGCTTCATCGATGCCTGGACACGGCTGATCGAAGCGCCGCAAGGCACGCTGACCACGGCCGAGAACGTCACCTCGGCGCTCTACAGCCTGATCGGCGCCTTGCCTGCCGAGCGTCTGGCGGGAAGGCGGCTTCTGGTTGCGGCCGACTGTTTTCCGAGCCTGCATTTCCTGCTGGCGGGATTGGCCGAGCGTTTCGGCTTCACGCTCGACACGGTGCCGCTGCGGCCCGGCAAGAGCTGGGTGCGCGACGAGGATTTCATCGCCCAATGGCAGGCGGATGTCGGGCTTGCATTGCTCACCTTCGTCACCTCGACGGCCTCGCACCGCTGCGATGTCGAGCGGCTTGCCGCGCATGGCCGCGCCATGGGCAGCATCGTCGGCGTCGACATCACGCAAGGTGTCGGCGTGGCGCCTTTCTCAGTTGCCCAAACTCCGGTCGACTTCGTCGTTTCGACCTCGCTCAAATGGCTGTGCGGCTCTTCCGGCGCCGGGATATTGCAGGTAGCACCCGACCTTCTCTCGACCTGCCGGCCGGAGCTGCGCGGCTGGTTCAGCCAGCCGAATCCGTTCTCCTGGGATCTCGACGCCTTCACTTATGCCGACGACGCCCGCCGCTTCGACCACGGCACGCCGGCGATCCTGGCTAGCGTCGCATCGCTGCCTGGGTTGGAATGGGTGGAAGAGACCGGCATCGACGCCATACGCGCGCAGAATGCGACATTGGTCGAACGCATCATCGGTGCTGCGTTGGATAACGGGTGGGCGGTGCGATCGCCGCTCGACGCCAAGGAGCGTGGCGGCAGCGTCATGCTCAGCCTGCCGCAGGGCATCGAGCCAGCGAAGATCATCGCCGCGCTGCGCAAAGAGCGATTGTACTGCGACGCGCGCGGCACGACGCTGCGGCTGTCGCCCGGCATGGTCTCCACGGAAGCGGCGATCGAGGCGCTGATCGCGCGGCTCAAGGAACATATCGGTTCGCGGCGGCGCCGCTCATCCTGAATTCAGGCACCGCATCGCCTGCGGCGCCCGGGAGTGGGGCGCCGGAAGAAGCGGAAGACGAAATGCGTCGCAGTCGACGACCGAACCAGAGGGAAGCAAGATGTTGAAACGTCTAGGACTGATTGGGGTGATCATCGCCGCAGGCGTCGCCTTCGCGGCGCCCGCCTTCGCCGACAAGATCATGGTGGGCGCTTATCCGGCCAATCCGCCGTGGGAATACAAGACCGATTCCGGCGGCTTCGAAGGTTTTGAGATCGATGTTGCCAATGATGTCGCCAAGCGCATCGGCGCCGAAGTCGAATTCCAGGATCTCGGTTTCCAGGCGCTGTTCGCGGCGACCGCTTCGAGCCGCATCGACTTTGCCGTGTCGTCGATCTCGGTCACCAAGGAGCGGCTGCAGAACCAGGGCTTCACGCAGGCATATTACGACAGCGACGGCACCATCGTCGGCAAGGCGGACTCCGCCATCAAGGCGCTCGACGACCTCAAGGGCAAGACCATCGGCGTCATCGCCGGCTCGACGGGCGAAGCCTATATGAAGGAAAACGCCGCCAAGCTCGGCGTCGCCGAGACCAAGAGCTACAACGCCCAGCAGGACCTTTTGCTCGATGTGCAGAACGGCCGCATCGACGGCGGCGCCGGCGAGCTTGCCGGCTTCCTGTTCGCCATCAAGCAGATGCCGGCGCTCAAGATCCTGGTGCGCATCCCGACCGGCGAACGCTTCGCCATGATGACCAAGAAGGGCCATCCGCTGCTTGAGAAGGTCAACGACGCCATCAGCGAGATGAAGAAGGACGGCACGATGGCGGCGATCCACAAGAAGTGGTTCGGCGTCGATCCGGAAGTCGGCACCAGCACGGTGACGCCCGGCCCGATCCCGCAATAAGCCGGCTAATCACAAGCCTCGATGAGAGCGACGGCAACGGCTGGCGCTCTCGCTTCGGCCATTTGGGTTTTCGCCAAACGCGGCGGGCCTTGTCTCACGGGTGATGCCGATGGAACTGATCGACACCTTCTTCAACTGGGGCATCCTGGTCCGGTCATTTCCGATCCTCATCCGCGGGCTTGGCAACACCATCCTGCTCGGCTGCGCCGCGATCGTCTTCGGCACCGTCGCCGGGCTGGCGATCTGCCTGGTGCGGCTCTACGCGCCGAAGCCGCTGCGGCGGCTGGCGACGCTCTACATTGACATGTTCCGCGCGCTGCCGATCCTGGTGGTGCTGATCCTGATCTATTACGCCCTGCCCTTCATCGGCATCCGCCTGTCATCCTTCGCGTCGGCTGCTCTTGCGCTGTCGCTGGTGCTCGCCGCCTTCACTGCGGAAGTCTGCCGCGCCGGCATCCAGAACATCCCGAAAGGCCAGTTCGAGGCGGCCTCCGCGCTCGGCCTGCCCTTCTGGGTCGCCATGCGCAAGGTGATCCTGCCGCAGGCGATCCGCGTCGTCATCCCGCCGCTCACCAGCAATTGCGTCTCGGTGTTCAAGGACACGGCGCTCGCCTCGGTCGTGGCGATGCCGGACCTCTTGAAACAGGCGACCGACGCGCAGGCGCTGATGGCCAACCCGACGCCGCTGATCGGCGCCGCGATCATCTACCTCGCCTTCCTGTGGCCGCTGGTGCGGCTGGTCGGCTACCTCGAAGAGCGCGGCAAGGCCAAGTCCGGCGCGCACTGACCCTCCCAGCATAGCATCCATGAATTGAAGGAGACTCCCGTGAACCAGCATCATGTTTCGAAAGCGCCGGATGGCGCCGCTTCGTTCCCGGTCGAGAAGATCCGCGCCATGTTTCCCGCGCTTCAGCAGGCCGGCGAGTTCATCTTCATGGACAACGCCGCCGGCGCGCAGATTCCGCAAAGCGTGCTCGACGCGGTGACCAACCATCTGGTGGGGCACAATGTGCAGCGCGGCGGCCGCTATGGCCGCAGCGTGACTGTGGACCAGTCGGTCGCCGAGGCGCGCGAAAGCGTGGCGCTTCTGATCAACGCCTACAGCCCGTCCGAGATCTGCTTCGGCATGAACGCCACCTCCTTCATCCGCCTGGTCAGCCTTGGCATCGGCCAGATGCTTGCCAAAGACACAGATGGGGGGCGCGACGAGATCGTCGTCACCGACATGGACCACGACGCCAACATCGCCACCTGGCTGGCGCTCGAACAGGCCGGCGCCAAGTTCAAATGGTGGCGCATGCGCGAGGACGGCAATCTCCATGTCGACGACCTCAAGCCGCTGATGTCGGACCGCACCCGTCTCGTCGCCTGCACGGTGACGGCGCATTCGATAGGCTCGATCGTCGACGTCGCTTCCGTGGCCAGGATCGCGCATGCGGCCGGCGCCGAAGTGTTCCTCGACTGCGTGCATTACGGCCCGCACGGGCTGATCGACGTGCGGGCCTGGGACTGCGACTACCTCGTCTGCTCAGGCTACAAGAATTTCTCGCCGCATATGGGCTTCCTCTGGGGCCGCTTCGACACGCTGAAGCGGCTGCCGACCTTCCGCGAGGATTTCATTCCGGACGAGCCGCCCTACAAGGTCGAGGCCGGCACCTTCATCTACGAGAACGTCTCCGGCATGGACGCCGCCGTCCGCTACCTGGAATCGGTCGGCCGCAATTTCTTAGCCCAGAACAACCGCTCGCGCCGCGACAACATCGTCGCCGGCATGAACGCCATCCGCGACTACGAGCTGACGCTGGCGCGCGAGATGCTGAAGGTGCTGAAGGACTGCAATGCCACGATCTACGGCGTCGCCGACGAGACGCGCATCCACGAGCGCGTGCCGACCTTCTGCTTCAACATCGGCAAGCTCTCGCCGCAGAGGATCGTCGAGGAGATGGCTGCCATGCAGATCGGCATCCGCGACGGCCACATGTATGCGCCTCGGCTGATGAAGCGGCTCAACCTCTCGATGGACAGCGGCGCGATCCGCGCCTCGCTGGTTCACTATAACAAGGTTGATGAGGTTCACCGGTTCGGCGAGGCGTTGCGGGCGACTATAGCGAAGTTGTCGTAAGTCGGGCGCTTACCCCCACCCGAACCTTCGGTCCGACCTCCCTACAAGGGGGAGGTGGGGCGCTTTTGGCGTCGTCATCCTCGGGCGAAGCAAGGAGCGAAGCGACACGGCGCAGACCCGAGGATCCATTCCGTGACATACGAGCGTTGCAACGGTCCAGAATTCTGCTCCGTTGCAGGTTTCGGCTGAGGTAACGGAATGGATCTTAGGGTCTGCGCGCCGCTTCGCGGCGCTCCGCCCCTAGCGTCAGGCCGCCTTCTTTGCCAGCCTCGCCTTAATGCTCGCGATGTCGGCGCGCGGCGTCGCAGCGAACAGCGTCTTGGTGTAGCTGTGCTTGGGGTCCGAGAAGACCTCGTCGCGCGAGCCGTATTCGACCGCCTCGCCGAAATACATCACCATCACGTCGTCGGCGATGTAGCGCACGACCGATAGGTCGTGGCTGATGAAGACATAGGTCAGCTTGAACTCGTCTTGCAGGTCGGCAAGCAGGTTAAGCACCTGCGCCTGCACAGACAGGTCGAGAGCCGAGACCGGCTCGTCCAGCACCAGCAGGCTGGGGTTCAGCATCAGGGCGCGGGCAATGGCGATGCGCTGGCGCTGGCCGCCCGAGAACATGTGCGGGTAGCGGTTATAATGCTCCGGGCCGAGACCGACCTTCTTCAGCATCTTCATCGCCAAGTCGCGGCGTTCCTCGGCCGGCTTGTCGGTATTGATGAGCAGCGGCTCGCCGAGCACGTCGCCGATCTTCTGGCGCGGGTTGAGCGACCCGTAGGGATTCTGGAAGACGATCTGCACCTTGCGGCGCATCTCCTTGGTCAGCCCATCCCTGGCGATGTCGACCTTGTGGCCGTCGATGAAGAGTTCACCTGCCGTCGCCGGGTCGATCAGCGTGATGATGCGGGCGAGCGTTGACTTGCCGCAGCCGCTCTCGCCGACGATCGCCAGCGTCTTGCCCTTCTCGACGCTGAAGGAGACACCCTTCACCGCATGGACGGTGCGCGCGGGGCGGAACAGGCCGCCGCCGACATGGTAGTCGCGCACGATGTTCTTGCCTTCGACAACCTTGGTCATGCGCCGGCTCCGGTCATGCACTAGCTCCCGAGGGCGCCGGCTCGAACAGCATGTCGGAGACGGTCGGCAGCCGGTCGCCGACGGCATTTTCCGGCAGCGCCGAGAGCAGCGCGCGCGTGTAGTTGCTCTTCGGCGATTCAAAGAGCGACAGCACGTCGGCCTCTTCCATCTTGCGGCCCTTGTACTGGACGATGACGCGGTCGGCGGTCTCCGCCACCACGCCCATATTGTGGGTGATCATGATCAGGCCCATGCCGTATTTGGCCTGCAGCGAGACCAGGAGATCGAGGATCTGCTTCTGGATGGTCACGTCCAGCGCCGTCGTCGGCTCGTCGGCGATGAGCAATTTCGGATTGCAGGCGATCGCCATCGCGATCATGACGCGCTGGCATTGGCCGCCCGACATCTGGTGCGGGAAGGAACTCAGCCGCTCCGCCGGCTCGGGAATGCCGACCTGCTTCAGGAGCTCGATGGCGCGCGCCCGGCGCTGCGCACGGTCCATGCCGAGATGGAAGCGCAGCACTTCCTCGATCTGGAAGCCAACGGTGAAGCAGGGGTTGAGGCTGGCGATCGGCTCCTGGAAGATCATCGCAATGTCCTTGCCGATGATCTTGCGGCGCTCGGCCGGGCTGATTTTCAAAAGGTCGCGGCCGCCAAACGTCATGCGGTCGGCCGTGACGGTTGCCGTCCAGGGCAGCAGGCCCATCACCGCCAGCATCGAGACCGACTTGCCGGAGCCGGATTCGCCGACGATGGCGAGCACCTCGCGCTCGTCGACATGAAGCGAGACGCCGTCGACGGCGCGGAACGGGCCGGACGCGGTCTGGAATTCGACGACGAGATTCTGGATGTCGAGCAGCGCCATCACGACCTCCTGAGCTTCGGATCGAGCGCGTCGCGCAAGCCGTCGCCGATCAGGTTGATGGCGAGCACCGTGATGAGGATGGCGAGGCCAGGGAAAGTCACCACCCACCAGGCGCGCAGGATGAACTCGCGCGCCGAGGCAAGCATGGTGCCCCATTCCGGCGTCGGTGGCTGCGCGCCGAGGCCGAGGAAGCCGAGCGCTGCGGCTTCCAGGATGGCGTTCGAGAAGGACAGCGTGCCCTGGACGATCAGCGGCGCCAGGCAGTTGGGCAGGATGGTGGCGAGCATCAGCCTCAGATGGCCGGCGCCGGCGACCTTGGCCGCAACGACATATTCGCGGCTCTTCTCGGCCATGACGGCGGCGCGCACCAGGCGGGCGAAATGCGGCTGCAGCACCAGCGCGATCGCCAGCATGGCATTGAACAGGCCGGGGCCGAGGATGGTGACCAGCACCAGCGCCAGCAGCAGCGACGGGAAGGCGAGGATCAGGTCCATGACGCGCATGATCGCGACGTCGACCCAGCCGCGGAAATAGCCGGCGAGCAGGCCGAGCGTGATGCCGCCGGTGAGAGCCAACGAGACCACGACGGCGCCGATCAGCAGCGAAAAGCGCGCGCCGTAGAGCAGGCGCGAAAGGATGTCGCGGCCGACCGGATCGGTGCCAAGCAGATACTGGGTGCTGCCGCCGGTCTGCCAGGCCGGCGGTCTGAGGAACGCGGTCTTGTCCTGGATATCGGGCGCATAGGGCGCGAGCAGCGGCGCAAGGAGCGCCGCCAGCACCAGGAGGATGAAGACGAGCAGGCCGATGACGGCGCCGTGGTTCACCGAGAAATAGTGCCAAAAAGTCTTGAAGCCGGTCAGGCGGTCCGGGCTGCCCGCGGGCATCGGGGCGATTTCGGTCGACTGGCTCATCACGCCGCCCTGATGCGCGGGTTGATGACGGCATAGAGCACGTCGACGATGAGGTTCACGGCCATGACGATGAGCGCGATCAAAAGCAGACCTGACTGCACGACGACATAATCGCGCTTGAAGATGGAATCGACCATCCACTTGCCGATGCCCGGCCAGGCGAAGATGGTTTCGGTGAGGATGGCGCCGGCAAGCAGCGTGCCGACCTGCAGGCCGATGGTGGTGACGACCGGGATCAGCGCGTTGCGCAGCGCGTGCACGCTGATGACGCGGGCGGCAGACAGCCCCTTGGCGCGGGCGGTGCGGACATAGTCCTCGCCCAGTACTTCGAGCATGGCGGAGCGCGTCTGGCGCGCGATCACCGCCAGCGGAATGGTGCCGAGCACAATCGCCGGCAGGACGAGATGGCTGAGCGCCGAGCGCAGCGCATCCCACTTGCCGTACAGAATGCTGTCGATGGTCATGAAACCGGTGATCGGCCTCAGGAAGAATTGCAGGCCGATGCGGCCGGAAACCGGCGTCCAGCCGAGATAGCCGGAAAAGAAGATGATGAGCAGCAGGCCCCACCAGAAGATCGGCATGGAATAGCCGACGAGCGCGGTGCCCATCAGCGACTGGTCGAACCACGAGCCGCGCTTGACGGCCGCGAATATGCCGGCCGGGATGCCGATCACCATGGCGAAGATCATGGCGAAGAAGGAGAGTTCCAGCGTCGCCGGGAAGAGCGTCTTGAACTCCTCGATGACCGGGCGCTTGGATGAAATGGAAACGCCGAAATCGCCGGTCGCGACCTCGCCGACATAGCGCACATACTGTTCCCAGATCGGCAGGTTATAGCCGAACTGTTCCTTGAGTTCTTCGTAGCGCGCCGGCGATACGCCGTGCTCGCCGGCCATGGCCAGGATCGGATCGCCGGGCAGCAGCCGGACGAAGGCGAAGGCGCAGATGGTGATGCCAACGAGGGTCGGGATCACAAGTGCGATTTTGTTGAGGAGATATCTAAGCATCGTGAAGTGCGGCGGCGCATGATTGCGCCGCCCCGTTCGCAAATATTACTCGGACTTGTCAACGCCGTCGAAGCGGTGAATGCCGAGCGGGTCCATCTTGTAGCCGGTCACGTTGTTGCGAACGACCGAGTAGACCTGGCTGTGCGCCAGCAGGAAGGCAGGGGCCTGCTTCTGGAAGATCACCTGCGCCTGTTCGTACAGCTTGGTGCGCTCACCCTGGTCGCTGGTCTTCTTGGCCTTCTGGATCAGGTCCTCGAAGTCCTTGTCGCACCAGCTGGAGTAGTTCGACACGCCGATGGCCGAGCAGGCGAAGAGGGTGGCGAAGAAGTTGTCCGGATCGCCATTGTCGCCGGTCCAGCCGACCTGGAACGCGCCTGGACGATCCTTCTTCTTGCCCTCCGCGCGATACTTGGTCCACTCGTAGTTGACGATCTCCGCCTTGACGCCGACCTTGGCCCAGTCGGCCTGGATCAGCTCAGCGGCGCGCTGGAAGTTCGGGTTGTACGGACGAACGCGGTCGGAAGCCCAGAGCTGGATTTCCTTCAGGCCGGCATCGGCCAGCACCTTCTTGGCCGCCTCGGGATCATAGGAATCGAACTTCACGTCCTTGTTCCACGACCACATGGTCGGCGGGATCAGGTTCTGGGCCGGCGTGGCGCCGGCATCCTGGAACAGCGCCTTGATCAGCGCTTCCCGGTCGATCGCCTGGTTGAGCGCATGACGAACCTCAGGCTTGTCGAGCGGCGGGATCGTCGTGTTGTAGCTCATGTAGCCGATGTTGAGGCCGGCCTGGTCGAGCAGCGTGACATCCTTGTTGGCCTTGATCGTGGCGAGGTCGGCCGGGTTCGGATAGGGTGCCACATCGCATTCGCCGGCGAGCACCTTCTGGGTACGAGCGGTCGGGTCGGGCGTGATGGCGAAGACGAGATCGTCGATCTTCTCCTTGCCCTTGAAGTAGTCCGGATGGGCCGCGTAGCGGATGACCGAATCCAGCTGATAGTCGACGAACTGGAACGGACCGGTGCCGATCGGCTTGGTCGAGAAGTCGGCCATCTTGCCGGACTTCTCCAGCTGGTCGGCATATTCCTTCGAGACGATCGAGGCGAAGTCCATGCCGAGGTTGGCCAGCATCGGCGCGTTCGGCTCGGTCAGCGTCAGCTTGACGGTGAGGTCATCGACCTTTTCCCACTTGGCGACGTATTTCGGCATGTCCATGCCGGTGTAGTAGTCCCAGGTCAGGTTCGGCAGATATTTGTCGCCGTTCCACGGGTTCTGCTTGTTGAACTGGCGGTCGAAGGAGAAGACGACGTCGTCAGCGTTGAGGTCGCGGGTCGGCTTGAAATAATCGGTGGTCTGGAACTTCACGCCCGGATGCAGGTGGAAAGTATAGACCAGGCCGTCGTCGGAGATTTCCCATTTGTCGGCGAGGCCGGGCTCGATCTCGGTGCCGCCGTGCTTGAACTCGACGAGGCGCGAATAGACCGTGCGCGACGAAGCATCGAAGTCGTTACCACCCGTCGTCGTACCCGGGTCGAAATTGGCCGGCGACGCTTCCGAGCAATAGACAAGCGTCTTTGCATTGGCCATGCCGCCCAGGACGCTTGCAGCCAGCAACGCGGCTGCAAAAGTCATTGTCTTTTTCATTGAGCACTCCCTGATGTTCTCTCAAGCCCCTCTATCAGGCTCGCGAAGCGCGCATATAAGCACCGTTTTCCGGGCTTTGGAACACCCCGCTTGCGTACCCCACGGTAAGCAGAAAAGGAATCCGGATTTTACCAGAATAAGGGAAAAAATGAGCAGAATTTTCTGCTCACGATAATATTAACGATTGCATTTTTTTATTGATGCACCGCACCTTAAAATCGCAACGCAATGCAACCCTGATTACGCGCCAGCTTCGGCGGACACGCGTTCCAAGAGGCGTTTGAACAAGCGACTTTGACGGCAAATCTTTCCGCTCCTGCCGCAGGGGCAAGGCTTGCACCGCCGCCGACAGAGGCAATACATAGGTGATACGCTGGATTTCTTGGGGAATCCGCAACCGGCGCGGAGGACGCTTCTCGTGAGGGAGCGGGCGCGGCACGCAGCAGCAAGACCGACAGGGAGGGACTTGGTGGCAAGAGCAGCAAAGACAACGCCCCCGGCGAAGGCAAAAGCCAAGGCCGCGACCGGCAATGCCGACGCGCCCAAGGCTTCACCAGCAAAGACCGCTTCACCTGCCAAAACCTCTGCACCTGCAAAGACCGCTGCCAAGCCGAAGGCCAGCGCGAAACCAGTTTCCGCCAAGGCGAAGACGAGTTCAAAACCCGCCACCAGGGCTGCAGCCGCAAAGACGGACAAGTCCGGGACCGCGAAGCCCGCCGCCGCCAAGGCAGCGGGCGCAGCAAACCCATCTGTCCCGGCCAAGGAGTTGCCGAAGGCGATTACGGTACTCACCGCCGGGCTGCCGGAAAAGCCGTGGCTCAAAAGCTATCCGAAGAATATGCCGGCCCAGATCGGTCCGCTGCCTTACAATTCGATCGGCGACTTCCTCGTCGGCGCCTGCAAGGAGTTTGCCGGCCGGCCGGCATTCGTGTGCATGGGCAAGTCGATTTCCTATGCCGAGCTCGAGCGGCTTTCGGCGGCCTTCGGCGCCTATCTGCAGTCGAAGGGGCTGGAGAAGGGCGCGCGCGTGGCGCTGATGATGCCGAACGTGCTGCAATATCCAGTGGCGATGATGGCGGTGCTTCGCGCCGGCTTCACGGTGGTTAACGTCAACCCGCTCTACACGCCGCGCGAGCTGGAGCATCAGCTCAAGGATTCCGGCGCGCAGGCCATCGTCATCCTGGAGAACTTCGCCAGCACGCTGCAGGCGGTGATCGCCCGGACGCCGGTGAAGCATGTGGTGGTCGCAGCGATGGGCGACATGCTGGGCGGCCTCAAGGGCAGGATCGTCAACCTCGTCGTGCGGCGGGTGAAGAAGATGGTTCCCGCCTGGTCGCTGCCCGGCCATGTCAAGTTCAACGCCGCGCTGAAGGCCGGCTCCGCAAGCGCTTTCAGGCCTGTGGCGGTCTCGGGCGACGATATAGCCTTCCTGCAGTATACGGGCGGCACGACCGGCGTCTCGAAGGGGGCGACGCTGCTGCACCGGAACGTCTTGTCCAACGTGGCGCAGAATTCGCTCTGGGTGGAGGACGCCTATACGGTCAAGCCGAAGCCGGCGCATCAAAACTTCATCTGCGCGCTGCCGCTCTACCACGTCTTCGCGCTGACGGTGAACGCGCTGATGGGCATGCAGCAGGGCGCCCAGAATGTGCTCATTCCGAACCCGCGCGACATTCCGGGCTTCGTCAAGGAACTGCAGAAATATCCGGCCCACATCTTCCCCGGCCTCAACACGCTGTTCAACGCGCTGCTCAACAACGAGGATTTCCGCAAGCTCGACTTCAAGCCGCTGATCCTGACGCTTGGCGGCGGCATGGCGGTGCAGAAGGGCGTGGCCGAGCGCTGGAAGGGCCTGACCGGCTGTCCGGTGAGCGAAGGCTACGGGCTTTCCGAAACCTCGCCGGTGGCCACCGCCAACAAGTTCAGTTCCAGCGAATTCACCGGCACAATCGGCCTGCCGCTGCCTTCGACCGAGATCGCCATCCGTGACGACGACGGCAACAACGTGCCGCTCGGCGAGGTCGGCGAGATCTGCATCCGCGGACCGCAGGTGATGGCCGGCTACTGGAACCGGCCGGACGAGACCGCCAAGGTGATGACCGAGGACGGCTTCTTCAAGTCGGGCGACATGGGCTTCATGGACGAGCGCGGCTACACCAAGATCGTCGACCGCAAGAAGGACATGATCCTGGTCTCCGGCTTCAACGTCTATCCGAACGAGCTGGAGGAGGTCGTGGCGCAGCACCCCGGCGTGCTCGAAGTGGCGGCGATCGGCGTGCCGGACGAGCATTCCGGCGAGGTGCCGAAACTCTTCGTGGTCAAGAAGGACCAGGCGCTTACCACCGAGGCGCTGACTGCCTATTGCCGTGAAAACCTGACCGGCTACAAGCGGCCGAGATATATCGAATTTCGCACCGAGCTGCCGAAAACGCCCGTCGGCAAGATCCTGCGACGCGCGCTGCGGGAGTAAGCTTGAGCGACCCTGCTGCCGGCGTGACGCGCGAGCGAGGCGAAAGGCTCGATCCCGCGGAATTCATCCAGGCGAACATGCGGCTCGCGCCGGTACCGGCGCTGCCCGAAATCCGCCTCTTCAGTGCCCATCCCGGCAGTGGGCTGAGGCGGCTGCTGGAGCCGGACGATGGCACTGACGACGAGGCGACCGAGCCGCAGCCGCCCTACTGGGCCTATGCCTGGGCGGGCGGCGCCGTGCTGGCGCGCTACATTCTCGATAATCCTTTGACGGTCGCGGGCCGCCGCGTGCTCGACCTCGGCGCAGGCTGCGGCCTTGTCGGTATCGCCGCTGCAAAGGCCGGAGCGAGCGAGGTGATCGCGGCAGAAATCGACCGCAACGGCATTGTCGCGCTCGGCCTCAACGCCGCGGCCAACGGCGTCGCCATCGCCATAATTGGCGAGGACATCACCACCGGTCCGCCGCCGTCGGTCGACCTGGTGCTTGCCGGCGATGTTTTTTACGGGCAAGCCGTCGCGCGGCGGGTCATCCCATTCCTCGACCGCTGTCTTGCCGCCGGCATCGAGGTGCTGGTCGGCGATCCGGGACGGGCCTGGCTGCCCAGGCCGCGGCTTCGCCTGCTCGGCGAGTATCAGGTGCCCGATGTCGGCGGAAACGGCGGCGTCGAGCCGAGACCGAGCGGCGCCTTCGCCTTTGTCCCGGAAAAGGCTGACTAGCCGGCCGGCTCGCTCACCCGCGCCGATAGGAAGGCCGGCAGGTCGGCGACCGAATCCAGGACGACGTCGGCCATCGGCGACAGCGAGTCGCGCGTGCCGGTGCCGGAAAGCACGCCGATCGCCAGTCCGCAGCCGCCGGCACGTGCCATTTCGAGATCATGCCGGTTGTCGCCGACCATGGCGATTTCGCCGGGCTTCAGCCCCGTCAGATCGCAGAATGCCAAAACGGTATCGGGCGCCGGCTTTGGGCTCGCCACGGCGTCATAGCCAAAGGCGGCGTCGAAGAGCTGCGCGACGCCCAGCGTGGCCAGCGTCTTTTCGGCACCGCTGGTGGAATCGTTGGTGGCGACGCCCATGCGGTAGGATCTTTTGTGCAGCGTCCTCAGCGAATCGATGATGCCCGGCAGCGCGACCGCCATCGCCGAGCCCTGCACCGAGGTGATCTCGTTGAAGCGGGAAACGGCCTGCATCTGGTCCTCATTGGACAGGCGCGGGAACCAGAGCTCGACGACATCCATGTTCGAGCCGGAAGCAAAGATCGAATCGGGCTTGAAGCGCTTGCTGACGAAGTCGAAGCCTGCCGCGGCGAGCAGCCGGTCGGCCTTCCAGCGGTCGCCCTCTGCGGCGTCCATGGCCATGAAATCGGCAACGCCGAGCCAAGTTGCGTTGAAGTCGACAAGCGTGCCGTCCTTGTCGAACAGGATGCCCTTGATGTCCGCCAAACCTTTTACTCCGCGCCGCGCAATTGGTGGATATAGGCCACCAGTCCGGCAGTCGAGGCGTCGCGTTTTGCGGCAGTCTCCTTGCCTTCCACGACAGGCAGCAGGCCCGTCGCCAGTTCCTTGCCCAACTCGACGCCCCATTGGTCGAAGGAGTTGATGTTGAACAGCGTGCCCTCGACGAAGACCCGGTGCTCGTAGAGCGCGATCAGCCGACCAAGCGTGCTCGGATCGAGCTTGCGATAGAGGATGGTGAGCGAGGGGCGGTTGCCCGAAAAGACGCGGTGCGGCGCGATGCGGTCGACATCGGCAGGCTTCATGCCCTTGGCCAACATCTGCGCGCGCGCCTCTTCCAGCGTGCGGCCTTTCATGAAGGCCTCCGACTGCGCCAGGTAATTGGCAAGCAGGAGATCGTGGTGGTGCTTCAGCTCGGGCTCGTGGCTGACGGCGGCGGCGAGGAACTCCACCGGGATGAAGTCGGTGCCCTGGTGAAGCAACTGGAAGAAGGCATGCTGGCCGTTGGTGCCGGGCTCGCCCCAAACCAGCGGGCCGGTCGGCGCGACTGCGCCGCCGTCCAGCGTGACGCTCTTGCCGTTCGATTCCATGTCGAGCTGCTGCAGATAGGCCGGCAGGCGCGACAGGCGCTGGTCGTAAGGTATGACGGCGCGTGCGGGATATTTGCAGACGACCCGGTGCCACCAACCGATCAGGCCCAGCAGTGCCGGCAGGTTCTTCTGCAGCGGCGCGGTACGGAAATGCTCGTCCATCTCATGCGCGCCGTCGAGGAAGGCGCGGAAGTTGCGCGGACCGATGGCGATCATCACCGGCAGGCCGATGGCGCTCCAGACCGAGTAGCGGCCGCCGACCCAGTCCCAGAAGCCGAAGACGCGATCGGAGGCGATGCCGAACTTGGCCACGAGGTCGAGCGCGGTCGAGACAGCGGCGAAATGCTTGCCGATCGCCTCCTTGCCCAGCGCCTTTTCCACCCATTTGCGCGCCGTCTCGGCATTGGTCATCGTCTCGACCGTGGTGAAGGTCTTGGAGGCGACGATGAACAGCGTCGTTTCGGGCGAAAGGCCCTTCAGCGTGTCATGGATGTGGGCGCCATCGACATTGGAGACATAATGCGCGCGCGGGCCATCATGGTAGGGCGCCAGCGCCAGCGTCACCATCGCCGGGCCCAGGTCCGAGCCGCCGATGCCGATGTTGACGATGTCGGTGATCTTCTTGCCGCTGGCGCCGGCCGCCTTGCCCGAGCGGATGGCATCGGCGAAGGCGCCCATGGCATCGAGCACGGCAATGACATCGGCCTTCGTGTCCTGGCCATCGACCATCACGCCTTTGCCGGTCAGGTTGCGCAGCGCGGTATGCAGCACGGCGCGGCCTTCGGTGATGTTGATCTTCTTGCCTTCGAACATGGCGTTGCGGCGGCCTTCGAGATCGGCGGCGCGGGCGAGCTTCTCCAGCATCGCCATCGTATCGGCATCGACCGCGCATTTCGACCAGTCAAGCAGCAGGTCGCCATCGGTGGTGGAGAATTTTTCGAAGCGCTTGGGGTCGGCGGCAAAGGCCTCGCGCATGGTGCCCGATGCCCCCGCGCGCTGATCACGCAACGCGGCAAGTTGCTTGTCGAAAGATGACTGATCCACTGGCGGCTCCTGGCGGGTTTTTTAGACCATCTTAACAGGCCGGATGTTTCCGGCGCGTGTCGGCGCGTCATTCTATTGAGCCGATTTCCGTTTCGTTCAAGCGCGGCGATGCCGCGGCGCATCACACTTATATGAAGCGCCGCAACACCATTTCACGGGCAATGGATCGCATTCGCGACCCAATGGATCACTGGCATAAATCCCAGCGATCAGAAAAATTGATTGGCGCAACCCCTTGTGCCACCCATACACTCGACTGGTCCAGCCAAGTGAAAACAGCTGGCCATCCGAGGAACATCTCCCATGCCACAGCGCAATGACACGGCCATATGGTCCGGCCTGTTCCGGATTTCGGCCGAATCCGGACAAACCCTCCAGGCACAGATCCGCCAGGCGATCGTCGCAGCCATCCTCGACCGACAAATCGCCGCTTCGATGCCGCTGCCGTCATGCCGGATTCTGGCGGAAAAACTTGGCGTTGCCCGCGGCACGGTGGTGCTTGCCTTCCAGCAGCTGGTCGACCAGGGCTTCCTGGTTGCGCGCGAGCGGCGCGGCCACTTCGTCAACCCTGACGTGCTGGCCACCCCCGCCAAGCCGCACCAGAAGGCGCCGGACCAGCAGAACGAGATCGACTGGAAGGCGCGCCGGCAGATCGCCGCCAGCGACATGCCGCCGCCGGCCAAGCATGACAACTGGATCAAGTCCTCCTACCCGTTCGTCTACGGCCAGTTCGACCCGGCGCTGTTCCCGACCGCCGAATGGCGCGAATGCAACCGCATGGCGCTCGCGGTGCTGGAGATCCGCAACTGGGCGTCCGACATGGTGGATCGCGACGATCCGCTGCTGATCGAGCAGATCCAGGCCCGGCTTTTGCCGCGCCGCGGCATCTTCGCCAACCCGGACGAGATCATCGTGACGCTAGGCGCGCAGAACGCGCTCTACATGCTCGCCTCGCTGCTGATGACCAAGGGCTCGAAGGTGGCAATGGAAGACCCCGGCTACCCGGATGCCCGCTCTATCTTCCGGCTGGCAGGCGCCGATATCCAGCCGGTTCCTGTCGACCAGTCGGGCATCGTGACCTCGGCGATCCCCAGCGATTCAGGCTTCGTCTTCGTCACCCCCAGCCACCATTGCCCGACAATGGTGCCGCTGTCGGCCGAGCGGCGGCAGGATCTTTTGGCGCGGGCCAACCGCAACAACCAGATCATCATCGAGGACGGCTATGACAGCCAGCTTCTCGACGAGGCGCCGCAGCAGGCGCTGAAAAGCCTCGATCGCTCGGGCCGCGTCATCTATGTCGGCTCGATGTCGAAGACGCTGGCTCCGGGCTTGAGGCTTGGCTACATCGTCGCCTCGGCCGGGCTGATCGCCGAGCTTCGCGCGCTGCGCCGCTTCATGCTCAGGCACCCGCCGGCGAACAACCAGCGCGCCGTTGCGCTGTTCCTGTCGCTCGGCCATCACGAGGCGCTGGTGCGCAGGCTCTCCGCCGCTTTCGACGAGCGGCGCAAGCGTCTGGTCCATGCGATTTCCGCTTTCCTGCCAGAGTGGCGTTCGACCGACTCGGCAGGCGGTACATCACTCTGGCTGGAGGGGCCGCGCGGCACCGATTCACGCGGGCTCGCCGAGGCGGCCGCCTCGCGCAGCGTCATCATCGAGCCCGGCGACCGCTTCTTCGACCGCAGCGAAAAGCCCTCTCGTTTCATGCGCTTGGGCATCTCTTCGATCTCGCTGCAGCACATCGAGCCCGGCATCCGGGAACTCGCCACGGCAGCCGGACGCCGGCCCGCGGCGGCCTGACCGCGGACAGATTTCTTAGATGGGAGCCGGCGCGAGCCGGCTCCCTTTTGTTTTGCACTCTGCTTGCTTTAGCATCCTGGCATATTCGACGGGACAGGCTGGCTCATAGGCTGTACCAATGCCGGCGGCATAGTCGGGGCCTATAGGGGACGAGGCAGGCCGATGGTGGACCAACCGCCACGCACCCTGCCCCTGAAAAGCTAAAGGTGGAGTGCCTCCCATGTCAGTGGCTCTTGAGAAGCAGGAAGCGTCGTCGGACCAGCGTTCGCGGCGGTCCGGCGGGCGCGAAGCGCGCCGCGCGATGCGGGCGGCGCCGCTCGCGGACGACGTCCGTCCGGTGCGGCCCGGCCTTGAAGGCGGCAGCTACGGACCATTGAGCCAGAACGATTGCGAGCGCATCCACGAGGCGGTGCTGACGCTTCTGGAGACGGTCGGCTTCGCCAACGCCATTCCCTCCTGCATCGAGGCGCTGACCAGGGTCGGCGGCATATATGGCGATGACGGCCGCATCCGGCTGCCGCGGGCGCTGGTGCTCGACACGATCAAGACGGCGGCGCGCCACTTCACGCTTCACGGCCAGGACCCCAAGCACGACATGGTGATCCAGGGCAAACGCGTGCATTACGGCACGGCGGGCGCTGCCGTGCATCTGGTCGATGTCGAGAAGCGCGAATATCGCGAGTCGCAGCTGCAGGACATCTACGACGCCGCACGTCTCGTCGACGGGCTCGACAACATCCATTTCTTCCAGCGCACCATGGTGCCGCGCGACATTCCCGACCCGCTCGAGATGGACTTCAACACGCTCTATGCCTGCGTGATGGGGACGTCGAAACATATCGGCACCTCCTTCACGGTGCGAGAGAACGTCAAGCCGGCGCTGGAGATGCTCTATGCGATCGCCGGCGGCGAGGAGAACTTTCGGGCGCGGCCGTTCGTCTCCAACTCGAACTGCTTCGTCGTGCCGCCGATGAAGTTCGCCGAGGACGCGTGCGGCGTGCTCGAAGCCTGCGTCGAGGGCGGCATTCCGATCCTGCTCTTGTCGGCGGGACAGGCCGGCGCCACGGCCCCCGCCGCGATTGCCGGCGCCGTCGTCCAGGCGGTGGCCGAAGTGCTGATGGGACTTGTCTATGTCAACGCCATCAAGCCCGGCCATCCGGCGATTTTCGGTACCTGGCCGTTCGTGTCAGACCTTAGGACCGGCGCCATGTCCGGCGGCTCGGCCGAACAGTCGGTGCTGACCGCGGCCTGCGCGCAGATGGCGCAATTCTACGATCTGCCGGGCGGCTCGGCTGCCGGCATGACGGACTCGAAGCTGCCCGACATCCAGTCCGGTTACGAAAAAGGCATCACCAACGTGATGGCGGGACTGTCCGGCCTCAACCTCGTCTATGAATCGGCCGGCATGCATGCCTCGCTGCTCGGCTTCTGCCTCGAAAGCCTGATCATCGACAACGACATGCTCGGCCACTGCCTACGCTGCGTGCGCGGCATCGAGGTGACCGACGACGCCTTATCGGTCGACACCATCGCAGATGTCTGCCTCAAGGGACCGGGCCACTATCTCGGCAACGAGCAGACGCTGAAGCTGATGCAGACCGAATATTTCTATCCCGCCGTCGGCGACCGCTTCTCGCCCAAGGAATGGAACGAGAAGGGCCGGCCCGACATATTGCAGCGGGCGATTGCCGAGAAGAAGCGCGTCCTGGCCGAGCGTTTTCCGCGCCATGTGTCGCGGATCGTCGACGACAAGCTGCGGGCGCGCTTCGGCGAGATGATCAAGCTGCCGCGCAGCAAGATGGGCGGCTGATCTCTCCGCTCTCGCGGCTCACTCTGCACTCAGGCCGTAGCGCTCAACTACCTCGGCATTGATCAGCTTCGCGTGCAGTGTCATCAGCACGATCTGCGCATCGAAGCTGTCGCCGGCTTCGAGCGCCGCCTCGATGCGGCGTTCGACTTCCAGCATCCGCTCGCTGCCGTTGGTCTGCTCGAACAGCTGCGGCCCGGCGAAGCAATAGCTGCAGAGCTGCGCCACCGATTGATAGGCCTGCGGCGGCGGCTCCTGCGGCCAGCGATCGTTCATGAGATTGACGATGGTGAGTTTTACCCCCTCGGGCACCAAGGCCGGATGCAGGTCCGCCTGGCGCAGAGCATCGTCGAGCTGGCGCAGGTCGCCGGAGCGCCCGAACATGCCGAGGAAGCCGAGGGAAGAGCGCCGTTTGGTCATGATGGCCCGGAACCGGTCGAGATGACGCCTATCTGGATGTCCGGCGCGGCCGAAACAAGGGCACAAGAAAAGGGCGGCCTCGGCTTCGCAAGCCGCCCCTCGATTTCCTGAACGTGAATCTAAGTATTTTTGTTTTTACGCAATTCCGGACGGAAAACCGCTGCGCACTTTTCCTGGAATTGCTCTAGTGATTGTCGCGCGGCACGCCGCTGGTGTGCGCGACGTCCTGGTATTTCACCGCCGGCTTCAGCACCATGCCGGCCGAGAACTGGTCGACCATGCCGCGCTGGATCTCCTGCCACGGCGTCTGGTGCTTGGGATAGTGGTAGCCGCCATTGGCTTCGAGCTCGGCCCGCCGCCTGGCGATCTCCTCGTCGCTGACGAGGATATTGGCCGTGGCTTTCTTCAGGTCGATGCGGACGCGGTCGCCCGTCCTGAGCAGCGCGAGGCCGCCGCCGACGGCTGCCTCCGGCGAGGCGTTGAGGATCGAGGGCGAGCCGGACGTGCCGGACTGGCGGCCGTCGCCGATGCAGGCCAACGAATGGATGCCCTTCTTGATGAGGTAGGCCGGCGGCTGCATGTTGACCACCTCGGCGCCGCCCGGATAGCCGACCGGACCGGCGCCGCGCATGAACAGGATCGTGTGCTCGTCGATGCCCTGCGCCGGATCGTCGATGCGGGCGTGGTAATCTTCCGGACCGTCGAAGACCATGGCGTTGCCTTCGAAGGCCTCCGGGTCGTTCGGGTTGGAGAGATAGCGCTCGCGGAATTCGGGCGAGATGCCGCTGGTCTTCATGATCGCGGAATCGAACAGGTTGCCCTTGAGGTTGATGAAGCCGGCATTGGCCTTGAGCGGCTTGGCGGCGCTGCTGATCACCTCCGGGTTCTCGTTGACGGCATCCCTGCAATTGTCGCCCATGGTCTTGCCGTTGGCGGTGATCGCATCGGGATGCGGCAGCAGGCCGCCCTTCATCAGCTCGGCCACCACGGCCGGCACGCCGCCGGCATGGTGATAGTCCTCGCCCAGATACTCGCCCGTCGGCTGCAGATTCACCAGGAGCGGGATGTTGAGGCCAACGTTCTGCCAGTCGTCATTGTCGAGCGGCACGCCGAGATGGCGGGCAATGGCGTTGAGATGGATCGGCGCGTTGGTCGAGCCGCCGATGGCCGAGTTGACGACGATGGCGTTCTCGAACGCCTTGCGGGTCATGATGTCTGACGGCTTCAGATCCTCATGCACCATCTCGACGATGCGCCTGCCCGTCTCGTAGCCCATCTGGCCGCGCTCGCGATAGGGCGCGGGGATGGCGGCCGAGCCCGGCAGCTGCATGCCAAGCGCCTCGGCCAGCGAGTTCATCGTGGTGGCGGTGCCCATGGTGTTGCAATAGCCGGTCGAAGGTGCCGACGAGGCGACGATGTCCATGAATTCGTCATAGTCGATCTCGCCGGCCGACAGCCGCTGGCGCGATTCCCAGACAATGGTGCCGGAACCGGTGCGCTTGCCTTTGTGCCAGCCGTTGAGCATCGGACCGACCGAAAACGCGATAGCCGGAATATTGACTGTGGCCGCCGCCATCAGCAGCGCTGGCGTGGTCTTGTCACAGCCGATGGTGAGCACCACGCCGTCGATCGGATAGCCGTAGAGCACCTCGACGAGGCCGAGATAAGCGAGGTTGCGGTCGAGCGCCGCGGTCGGGCGCTTGCCGGTCTCCTGGATCGGGTGGCATGGGAATTCGAACGGAATGCCGCCCATCGACACGATGCCCTCGCGCACGCGCTTGGCGAGTTCGAGATGGTGCCGGTTGCAGGGCGAAAGGTCGGAGCCGGTCTGCGCGATGCCGATCAGCGGCTTGCCTGACATCAGCTCGGCGCGCGTCAGCCCGAAATTGAGGTAGCGCTCGAGATAGAGCGCCGTCATGCCCGGATTGTCGGGGTTGTCGAACCACTCCTGCGAGCGAAATTTCTTCTTCGTTGTTGGGGCGCCGGCCATCATGGTCTCCGTATTTGTATGACAAATCGATATGACAATGCGCTCATGCAGGCAAGAGGCACGAGCGCCGCAGACCCGCACTTTGGTGCGATAGACAGATAAAGGGCCACGCGCTACGACCAAGCGGCATCAGCAATCCGGGAGGTCTTGATGGCTTTGGTGATCGAAGGCGAGGAGCGCATCGCCGCATCCCTGCAAAAAGTGTGGGCAGGCCTGAACGACCCCGACATCCTCAAGGAGTCGATTCCCGGCTGCAAGTCGCTCGAGAAAAAATCGGACACCGAGATGGCCGCGACCGTTGTGCTGAAGATCGGGCCGATCAAGGCGACATTCAACGGCGAGGTCACCTTGAAGAATCTCAACCCGCCGCATTCCTACACCATCCAGGGCGAAGGCAAGGGCGGCATCGCAGGCTTCGCCAAGGGCGGAGCCGACGTGACACTCACCGCCGACGGTGCCGACACGACGATCCTGAAATACGCGGCCAAGGCCGATGTCGGCGGCAAGATCGCCCAGCTCGGCAGCCGGCTGATCGAATCGACATCGAAGAAGCTGGCCGGTCAGTTCTTCTCGACGTTCGGAGAGAAAATGGGCGGCTGACCCTCGATAGGAGAGGTTACTCGAAGACTATCGACGGCACGGCGGCTTCCGACGCGCCGCGCTCCTCCAGCACCCTGTTCCAGACTTTCGAGGCTATGTCGCGATAGATCTTCGCTTCGGCGCCTTCCGGCTTGGCCACGACCACCGGCGAGCCAGCATCCGAGCTTTCGCGAATGCCCATTTCGAGCGGCACCTCGCCCAGGAAGGTGACGCCGAGCCGCTCGGCCTCGCGGCGCGCGCCGCCATGGCCGAAAATGTCGTAGCGCTTGCCGGTATCGGGCGCGAGGAAATAGCTCATATTCTCGACAATACCGAGCACCGGCACGTCGACCTTCTTGAACATGTTGAGACCCTTGCGCGCATCGATCAGCGCGAGGTCCTGCGGCGTCGAGACGATGACGGCGCCGGCGAGCGGCACCTGCTGGGCCATGGTGAGCTGGGCGTCGCCGGTGCCGGGCGGCATGTCGACGACAAGCACGTCAAGCGGTCCCCATTCGACCTCGCGCAGCATCTGGGTCAGCGCCGACATCACCATCGGGCCGCGCCAGATCATCGGCGTCTCCTCGTCGACGAGGAAGCCTATCGACATCACCCTGAGGCCGTAATTCTGCATCGGCTTCAGGACCTTGCCGTCGACCGTCTGCGGCCGGCCGTGGATGTTGAGCAGGCGAGGCATCGACGGTCCGTAGATGTCGGCATCGAGCACACCGACGCTCAGGCCGTTGGCGGCAAGGCCGAGCGCCAGGTTGACGGCGGTGGTCGATTTGCCGACGCCGCCCTTGCCGGAGGCCACCGCGATGATCGCATCGATGCCGGGCACGCCGCGCTTGCCGTGGCTGTGCGAGGCTGGCGCCTGCGGCGCGGGTCGGGGCGGCGCTGCCTGCGGAGCTGGGCGCGGGCGAACCGGCGCTTCCATGCCGCCGCCCTTCTTTTCCGCCGTCAGCGCTACGACGGCGTTGGCGACGCCAGGGATTTCCTTAACCACGCGCTCGGCGGCGGCGCGCAGCGGCTCCATCTCCTGGGCGCGGGCGGCAGGAACGGTAATCGAGAAGAACACCTTGGAATCGGCTATGAAAATCTCCGAGACCAGGCCGAGGTCGACGATATTGCCGGTGAAATCCGGTCCATTCACCGTCTTCAGGCGCTCGATAACGGATTCCTTGGTAACGGGCATGAGTGCTTTTTCCAGGCGTTTGCCGGTTCAGATAGTGCAGTTCGCGGAGAGAACCAAGCTTCAGAACGACACCTGCGGCGACATGCCTTCAAAAACTTGCACTCACCTGTCGGGTTTTGCGGTCGCCTTTCGTCTTCCAAAGAGATGTACCCCAGTTGCGCAGGCCGCGGTCGCCGGAAGACAGCGCAACGCTATTTCCCGACTTGCGGCGCGGCAGCCAACGGAGTGCCCAACAAGGAAAGGAGTCCGTCATGCTCGCAAACAGCAACGCAACGGCCAATCTCGCAGTGAAGGACCTGGAGAAGGCGAAGGCCTTCTACGAGGGAACGCTCGGCCTCAGGCAGGTCGACGACATGGAGGGCGAGCTGATCGTCTACAAAAGCGGCGACACGCTTATCAACGTCTATCGCTCGCAATTTGCCGGCACCAACAAGGCGACGGCCGTAACGTGGGCGGTCGGCGACCAGATCGAGCCGATCGTCAGCTCGCTGCGGTCGAAGGGCGTCGCTTTCGAGCACTACGACATGCGCGGCATGGCGCTCGAGGGCGATATCCACGTCGGCCACGGCATGAAGGTCGCCTGGTTCAAGGACCCCGACGGCAACATCCTGAACGTCGTGGGCGAATAAGCCATCTGGCGAAGTCTTGCCGGGCTGGATAGCTTGCGCCGATGATCGATAAGCTGGAATTCTTCATCGCGCTCGCCAGGGAAGAGCATTTCGGCCGTGCGGCCGAGGTGTGCGGCGTCACCCAGCCGACGCTGTCGGCCGGCATCAAGCAGCTCGAGGAACAGCTCGGCGTCATGCTCGTGCTGCGCGGCTCGCGCTTCCAGGGCCTGACACCGGAAGGCAAGCAGGTGCTGGCGTGGGCGCGCCGCATCGTCGGCGACTCGAGGGCCATGCGCGAGGAGATGCGGGCGGCGCGCCGCGGCCTTTCCGGCCGCATCCGTATCGCCGCCGTGCCGACGGCGCTCGCCATGGTGGCGCGGCTGACGACGCCGTTCCGCGAGAAGCATCCGGGCGTCACCTTTTCGGTGCTGTCGCGCACCTCGATCGAAGTGCTGTCGCTGCTCGGCAATCTCGATATCGATGCTGGCATCACCTATCTCGACAACGAGCCGCTGGGGCGAGTGACCAGCGTGCCGCTCTACGACGAGCGCTACCAGCTGATCACGGCGGTGGGGAATCCCTATTCGGACTGCGACAAAGTGACGTGGGCCGAGATCAGCCAGCTGCCGCTCTGCCTTCTGACCCCGGACATGCAGAACCGCCGTATCATCGACCAGCATCTGGCGGAAGCCGGCGTGGAAGTGCGTCCGACGCTGGAATCCAACTCGATGATCGTTCTGTTCTCGCACATCCGGACCGGCAAGTGGTCATCGATCATGCCGCTCAACCTTGCGGAAACATTCGGCTTTTCCGAACCGATCCGGGCCATTCCGATCGTCGATCCGGATGCCAGCCACACGGTCGGGCTGGTGGCGGCGCCGCGCGAGCCGCATACGCCGCTGGTTCAGGCGCTGCTGGACGAGGCGATGGCGCTGGCAGACGATTTCCGCGCCCATCGCTAGGTTAGACAATGCGAACCGATGGCATCGATAGAAAATTTCTATCGAGTGACGGGAGAGCTTTATTGATCTCAGGGGTTTCCTCTGATTTCGTAAGGACTTAGCGATATTGCGCCCTGTGCATGTCGTTGCCCCAAAATCGCTCTATATTTTGGGGTGACATACATTGGGTCGCCAACGACCAGGGAGGGCGCTGCATGCCGATGCAGCCTGCAAGTACCGAGATCGCGTCGCGCACGGCGGCGATCGTCAACGAGTTAAAGGGCCTCGAAGGTCCCTTGCTGCCGATCCTCCACGAACTCCAGGAAGAGTTCGGCCATGTGCCGCAGGCAGCACTCCCCGTCATTGCCGACGGGCTGAACCTTTCCAGGGCCGAAGTGCACGGCGTCGTCAGCTTCTACCATGATTTCCGCGCCCAGCCTGCCGGCCGGCATGTCCTGAAGCTCTGCCAGGCGGAAGCCTGCCAGTCGATGGGTTCGGAGGCGGTCGCCGCCAGGGTCAAGCAGTTGCTCGGCATCGATTTCCACGAGACCGCCCGCGACGGATCGGTTACACTGGAACCGGTCTACTGCCTCGGGCTGTGCGCCTGCTCGCCGTCGGCAATGCTGGACGGCGAAGTGATCGGCCGGCTCGATGACGAGAAGATCGAAGAGATTGTCGCGGAGGTGCGTTCATGATCCCGCGCATCTATATCCCCGCGGATTCCGGCGCGCTGGCGCTTGGCGCCGAAAAGGTCGCCAAAGCGATCGAGAAGGAGCTCAAGGAGCGCGGCGTCGAGGCCAAGATCGTGCGCAACGGCTCGCGTGGCGCCTATTTCCTGGAGCCGATGGTCGAGGTGGCGACGGCCGAGGGCCGCGTCGCCTACGGGCCGGTGAAGCCCTCGGACGTGAAGAGCCTGTTCGACTGCGGCTTCCTCAAGGGCGGCCATCACAAGCGCTGGCTCGGCGCCCCTGACAAGATCCCCTTCCTCGCCAAGCAGACGCGGCTGACCTTCGCGCGCTGCGGCGTCATCGACCCGCTGTCGCTCGACAGCTACAAGTCGCATGGCGGCTTGAACGGCCTGCAGAATGCGGTGGCGATGGCGCCCGCAGACATCGTCAGCCAAGTTACCGAATCCGGCCTGCGCGGCCGCGGCGGCGCCGGCTTCCCGACCGGCATCAAGTGGAAGACGGTGCTGGATACGACCGCCGACCGCAAATACATCGTCTGCAACGCCGACGAGGGCGACAGCGCCACCTTCGCCGACCGCATGATCATGGAAGGCGATCCCTTCGTGCTGATCGAGGGCATGGCGATCGCCGGCATCGCCACCGGCGCGACCAAGGGTTTCGTCTATATCCGCTCGGAATATCCGCATGCGGTGGCGACGATGACCAAGGCCGTCGAGATCGCCCGCAAGGCCGGCGTGCTCGGCGCCAATGTGCTCGGCTCGCCCAACGCCTTCGACATGGAAATCCGCGTCGGCGCTGGCGCCTATGTCTGCGGCGAGGAAACCTCGCTCTTGAACAGCCTCGAAGGCAAGCGCGGCGTGGTGCGCGCCAAGCCGCCGCTGCCGGCGATCCAAGGGTTGTTTGGCAAGCCGACGGTGATCAACAACGTCATCAGTCTGGCCTCGGTGCCGATCATCATGGACAAGGGCGCCGCCTACTACAAGGATTTCGGCATGGGCCGCTCGCGCGGCACGATCCCGATCCAGATCGCCGGCAACGTCAAGCATGGCGGGCTGTTCGAGACAGCCTTCGGCCTGACGCTCGGCGAGATCGTCGATGAGATCGGCGGCGGCACGGCTTCGGGCCGTCCGGTGAAAGCCGTGCAGGTCGGCGGCCCGCTCGGCGCCTATTTCCCGCGCGCTTTGTTCGACACGCCGTTCGACTATGAAGCCTTCGCCGCCAAAGACGGGCTGATCGGCCATGCCGGCATCACCGTCTTCGACGACACCGCCGACATGATGAAGCAGGCGCGCTTCGCCATGGAGTTCTGCGCCATCGAAAGTTGCGGCAAGTGCACGCCCTGCCGCATCGGCTCGACGCGCGGCATGGAGGTTCTCGACAAGGTCGCCGCAGGCATCGAAGCGGAGAAGAACCTCGCTCTGGTCAGCGACCTCTGCAACACGATGAAGTTCGGATCGCTCTGCGCGCTGGGCGGCTTCACGCCGTATCCAGTGATGAGCTCGATCACGCATTTCCCCGAGGATTTCAAGCCGGCGCCGACGCGCGTGGCTGCCGAATAGGAGCTGGCAGATGAACATCAAAGCCGACTTCCCAACACTTATCGAAGAGATCGATTACGGAACGCCAGAGTCGAAGGCGACGAAGCAGGTCACGCTGACCGTCGACGGGCAAACCATCACCGTGCCGGAAGGCACCTCGATTATGCGCGCGGCGATGGAAGGCGGGGTAGAGATCCCAAAACTCTGCGCCACCGACATGCTGGACTCCTTCGGCTCCTGTCGCGTCTGCCTGGTCGAGATCGAAGGCCGCGCCGGCACGCCGGCCTCCTGCACGACGCCGGTTGCCGAAGGCATCGTGGTGCGCACGCAGTCGCACCGGCTCGACGCGATCCGCCGCGGCGTCATGGAACTCTACGTCTCCGACCATCCGACCGGCTGGAACGAGAAGGCCGGCACCGGCGCCAGCGAGTTCGACGCGGTGGCGAAGTCGGTCGGCCTCACCGAGAACCGTTACGGCGTTGAGGGCCGCAACCACGTCAAGGAAAACGGCGTCGCGCCCGGTCATGGCTCGCTGGCGGTCGACTACATCGCCCGCGATGAATCCAACCCCTATTTTACCTATGACCCGGCGCAGTGCATCGTCTGCTCGCGCTGCGTGCGCGCTTGCGAGGAGGTGCAGGGCACCTTTGCGCTGACCATCGAGGGCCGCGGCTTCGAATCGCGCATGGTCGCCGGCATGCATGAGGATTTCATCGCTTCCGAATGCGTGTCCTGCGGCGCCTGCGTGCAGGCCTGCCCGACCGACGCGCTGCGCGAGAAGACGGTGCTCGAGAAAGGCATGCCGGAGCGCTCGGCGGTCACCACCTGCGCCTATTGCGGCGTCGGCTGCTCGTTCAAGGCGGAAGTCAGGGGTGACGAGGTCATCCGCATGATGCCTTACAAGGACGGCAAGGCGAACCACGGGCATTCCTGCGTGAAGGGCCGTTTCGCCTATGGCTATGCCACGCACAAGGACCGCATACTGTCGCCGATGATCCGCGACAAGATCAGCGATCCCTGGCGCGAGGTGACATGGGAAGAGGCGATCGCCCATACTGCGAAGGAATTCCGTCGCATCCAGTATCAGTACGGACGCGGCGCCATCGGCGGCATTACTTCCTCGCGCTGCACGAATGAAGAGACCTATCTCATCCAGAAGCTGGTACGGCAAGGCTTCCGTAACAACAACGTCGACACCTGCGCGCGCGTCTGCCATTCGCCGACCGGCTACGGCCTCGGCCAGACCTACGGCACCTCGGCCGGCACGCAGGATTTCGATTCCGTCGAATACACCGACGTCGCCGTCATCATCGGCGCCAACCCCGCTTCCGCCCACCCGGTGTTCGCCTCGCGGCTGAAGAAGCGGCTGCGCCAGGGCGCCAAGCTGATCGTGCTCGATCCGCGTCGCACCGAGATGGTCAAGTCGGCGCATGTCGAGGCGGACTATCACCTGCCGTTGAAGCCCGGCACCAACGTGGCGGTGCTGACGGCGCTGGCCCATGTCATCGTCACCGAGGGTCTCTACAACGAGGCCTTCATCCGCGAGCGCTGCGACTGGGCCGAGTTCCAGGACTGGGCGTCCTTCGTCGCCCTGCCGGAAAACAGCCCGGAGACGGTCGGCAAGCTGTCCGGCGTCGATCCGGAGGCCATCCGGGGTGCTGCGCGCCTCTACGCCAAGGGCGGCAACGGCGCGATCTATTACGGCCTCGGCGTCACGGAGCATAGCCAGGGCTCGACCACAGTGATGGCGATCGCCAACCTTGCCATGGCTACCGGCAATATCGGCCGTCCGGGCGTCGGCGTGAACCCGCTGCGCGGCCAGAACAATGTGCAGGGCTCGTGCGACATGGGCTCCTTCCCTCATGAGCTGCCGGGCTATCGCCACATCTCCGGCGAAGCCGTGCGCGACATCTATGAGAGCCTGTGGGGCGTGAAGCTGGACGAGGAGCCCGGCCTGCGCATCCCCAACATGCTGGACGCCGCCGTCGACGGTTCCTTCAAGGGCATCTACATCCAGGGCGAGGACATCCTGCAGTCCGACCCCGACACCAAGCATGTCGCCGCCGGCCTTGCCGCGATGGAGTGCGTCGTCGTGCACGACCTGTTCCTCAACGAGACGGCGAACTACGCGCATGTCTTCCTGCCGGGCTCGACCTTCCTCGAGAAGGACGGCACCTTCACCAATGCCGAGCGCCGCATCAACATGGTGCGCAAGGTGCTGGAGCCGAAGGCGCGCTACGCCGACTGGGAAGCGACGCAGGAGCTTGCCCGCGCCATCGGGCTCGACTGGAACTACACGCATCCGTCGCAGATCATGGACGAGATCGCCAAGACGACGCCGAGCTTCGCCGGCGTCTCCTTCGAGTTGCTCGACCGCGTCGGATCGGTGCAATGGCCCTGCAACGAGAAGGCGCCGCTCGGCACGCCGATCATGCATGTCGACGGCTTCGTGCGCGGCAAAGGCAAGTTCATCCGCACCGAATATGTGGCGACGGACGAAAGGACCGGACCGCGCTACCCGCTGCTGCTCACCACCGGCCGCATTCTCTCCCAGTACAATGTCGGCGCGCAGACGAGGCGCACCGAGAATGTCGCATGGCATGCCGAAGACCGGCTGGAGATCCATCCGCATGACGCCGAGAACCGCGGCATCCGCGATGGTGACTGGGTGCGGCTGGCGAGCCGTTCCGGCGAAACCACGCTGCGCGCGCTGATCACCGACCGCGTGTCGCCGGGCGTCGTCTACACGACATTCCACCACCCGGACACGCAGGCGAACGTGATCACGACCGACTTCTCGGACTGGGCGACCAACTGTCCGGAGTACAAGGTCACCGCCGTGCAGGTGGCGCCGTCCAACGGCCCGACCGAGTGGCAAAGGGAGTATAACGAGCAGGCACGCCAGAGCCGCCGCATCGCCCCGCTGCAGGCGGCGGAGTAGCCTTGGTCGCGCGCCGCAAAGCAACGACCCAGATCTCGCGGCTGGCGCGTCGTGCCGGCGGCACCGCGGCCGCGAACCGCATGGTGCCGGAGGAGACGCCGGTGGCGTTCTCCTATGCCGGCACCACCCATGCGGTGATGATGGCGAGCCCGGCCGATTTCGAGGATTTCGCGCTCGGCTTCTCGCTGACCGAGGGCATCATTGCCGACCCGGCGGAGATCGAGGCGATCGAGGTGGAGGATCTCGGCGCCGGCATCGACATCCAGATCAAGCTGAAAGACAAGGCCAACACGCGCTTCCAGGCGCGGCGGCGCCGGCTCGCCGGGCCTGTCGGCTGCGGCCTGTGCGGCATCGAATCTATCGAAGAAGCGATGCGCTCGGTCGACGCGGTCGGTGCGTCGAAGCTTACGCTTGATGCCGAGGATGTCACCCGTTCGGTCAAGCTTCTGTCGAAGCTGCAGCCGCTGCACACGGAGACCGGCGCGGTGCATGCCGCGGGCTTCTATGTTCCCGGCAAGGGCATCGTGATGGCACGCGAGGATGTCGGCCGCCACAATGCGCTGGACAAGCTCGCCGGCGCTCTGGCGAAAGCCGGCATCGACGGTGCGAGCGGCGCCGTCGTGGTGACGTCGCGCGTGTCGGTGGAGATGGTGCAGAAAACCGCGGCCATCGGCGCGCCGATCATCATGGCGGTCTCGGCGCCGACGGCGCTCGCCATCCGCACGGCTGAGGCCGCCGGCATGACGCTGGTGGCGCTGGTGCGCGGTGATGATTTCGATATTTTCACCCACCCCGACCGGGTGGCTTGCGGAGTTGCCAAGCATGTCGCATGACGAAGACCACATCGCCAGCACAAAGGAAAAGCTGGTGCGCATGGCCAATCAGATCGCCACCTTCTTCCATTCGAAGCCCCGCGAAGACGGCATCGCCGGCGTTGCCGAGCACATCAACAAGTTCTGGGAGCCCAGGATGCGGCGGCAGTTCTTCGAGCTGCTGGACGGCGACCCGGAGGATTTCGACGACCTCGTGATCGCCGCCGCGGCCAAGATCAAGCGTCCGCTGACGCCGGAACAGGCCGACAAGAGCCTTGGCTACACGGGGCCCGCCGAGGCCGAAGGCGCCGTTCCGCACAAATAGCGCCTCGGCGCCTCATCGGCGCCATAGGTCTAACATTTCCGCTCTCTAAAGTTTGTCTGCCGCGCGCGGCGGCGTTCTGTTATGGTCGGCGACAGGAAATCGTCTGGCCGGGCGGGGCAGTTTGCGTTGAGGCCGATCGAGACCAGATATGCCCGAAGCGGGGATGTGCGGATCGCCTATCAGGTGGTCGGCCAAGGCTCGTTCGATCTCGTCTTCGTGCCGGGCTTCATCTCCAATCTCGACCTGCAGTGGGAAGACGAGGGCTACAGCCGCCTTTTGAAACGGCTCTCGACCTTCTCGCGGCTGATTCTGTTCGACAAACGCGGCACCGGGCTTTCCGACCGCGTCGACACCCGTCACCTGCCGAGCCTAGAGACTCGCATGGACGACGTGCGCGCGGTGATGGATGCCGCCGGCAGCGGCCGTGCGGCGATCCTCGGCGCCTCGGAAGGCGCGCCGATGGCGATGCTGTTCGCCGCCACCTATCCGGAGCGGACGCGTGGGCTGGTGCTTTATGGCGGCTATGCGCATTTCCACAAATGGGTGATGCCGCCTGAGCGGCTGGAAGCCTTCATCGAAACGGCGGAGACGTCGTGGGGCACCGGCGCGACCTTGCCCAATTTCGCGCCGGGCCGGGTGGACGACATGCATTTTGCCCACTGGTGGGCCCGGTTCGAGCGGCTGTCGGCCAGCCCGACCGCCGCGGCGACCCTTGCCCGCATGAATGCCGGGATCGACGTGCGCGGCATCCTGCCGGCGATCAGCGCGCCGACGCTGCTCATCCACCGCCGCAACGACGCGCGCATCGACCCGGAGGCCAGCCGCTTCCTCGCCAGGAAGATCCATGGCGCCCGGCTGGTCGAAATTGCCGGGCGCGACCATCCGATCTGGACCGGGGACGTGGACCGGGTGGCCGACCTGATCGAGGAGTTCCTGACCGGCCAGCCGGCGGTGGCCGACACCGAGCGCGTGCTCGCCGCGCTGCTGGTGACGCGCATCTACGACACGGCCAAGCTGGGCGACCGCATGTGGAGCGAGCGAAGCCAGCGCTTCCAGGAGACATGGCGGCTGCTGGTCGGGCGCCATGGCGGGCGCGTCGCCGGCACCCATGGCGAATTGATGATCTCGCGCTTCGACGGGCCGGCGCGCGCCATACGCTGCGCGGCGGCGCTGCGCGGCGCGGCGCAGCAGATCGGCGTGGCGAGCGCTCAAGGGGTGCATGTCGGCGAGATCGAAATGCGCGGCCAGTCGGTCGGCCTGACGGCGCGCGTGACGATGCAGCTCGCCGTCCATGCCGGGCGCGGCGACATTCTCGCCTCGCGGCTGGTCGCCGAGCTTGCGGTAGGCTCCGGGCTGCATTTCGTCGATGCTGGCCGCATCAGCCTCGACGAGCTGGGCGAGCCGCTGCCGGTGGTGCAGGCGACATCGGAACAGCATCTGGAGCCTGCCTGCCGCCCCAAACCAAGAGCCGTGGAGTCGGCCTTGACGGCGCGGGAAAGCGAGGTGGTGAGCCTGATTGCGGACGGCAAGAGCAATGCGGCGATCGCCGCCGAGCTGAAGCTCAGCGAGCATACGGTCAAGCGGCACGTCGCCAACATATTGCTCAAGCTCGACCTGCCGTCGCGGGCGGCGGCGGCGGCCTTTTCGGCCCGCCATGCTGGCCCGGACGGGCCATGAGAGCCATGGCACTTTCGAGCGAAGCGGCGGAGGCGCCATGAGGGTTACGAATTCTTCCCATGCAGGCCAGGCGATGTCGCCGAGACGGCCCTGCGAATGGAGGATGAAATGCTGAAACTCAATCGCAAGATCGGATTGCTGGCATTTGCCGCAGGCGCATTGCTGGCCATCACCTCGGCACGGGCCGAAGACACTTCGGCCACCGCCGCCTACAAGGACATCCAGGCCACGCTCGGCTCGGTGCCCGACATGTTCAAGACGCTGCCGGACGTCGCGGTTGCCGGCGCCTGGGCCGAAATCAAGGGCGTGCAGCTCAATCCCAAGACCGCCCTCGACGGCAAGACCAAGGAGCTGATGGGCCTTGCGGTCGCCTCGCAGATCCCCTGCCAATACTGCATCTATTTCCACACGCTGGCGGCCAAGGCCAACGGTGCGAGCGACGAGGAGATCAAGGAGGCCGTGGCGATGGCGGCGATCGTGCGCCACTGGTCGACCATGCTCAACGGCAGCCAGGTCGACCTCGCCACGTTCAAGAAGCAGACCGACGACCTGTTCGCCGCCGTCAAGGCGAAGTCACAGTGAGCCGCAAGCTGCCCGGCGCTTATGCCGGGCAGCGCCCAATCGAACGCCCGGTCAGACGGGCCATGGAGATCGAAATGCTGACCAAGACACAAATTGTGGACGGCGCGGCGATCAAGAAGGCGATCGAAGGCCGCGACGGCAAGATGCTGTCGAGCTTCTACACCGACGACGCGCTGGTGCGGGTGATCGACCGCAACAACCCGCCGAGCAAGCCGCGCGAAATCCGCGGCCGCGCGGCGATCAACACCTTCTGGGACGACATCTGCAGCCGGGCGATGACCCACAAGGTCGACACCACGATCGCCGAGGGCGACAGCCTCGCCTTCACCCAGGCGTGCGCCTATCCGGACGGCACGAAAGTGTTCTGCGCGGCGATGCTGGAGTTGAAGAACGGCCGCATCGCGCGGCAGACGGTCGTGCAGGCCTGGGACGAGTAGACCAACCCAAACCACGGAGGAGAACCAACATGTTCAGCGCCAGATGGCAGATCGATGCCAAATTCGGGCACAAGCAAACCGCACTGGAACTGATGCGGAAATGGGAACGCGAGATCGGCTCGCAGGTTGGCCTCGCCGACCTGAAGTTCCGACTCATGACCGGTTCTGTCGGCGCGCGAGAAGCGACAATCGAGGCCCACCACGAGGTCGAGAGCCTGGCCCAGTTGGAGGAATTCTTCGCCAAGATCGCCAAGATCGACGCGCACGCCAAATGGGGCAAGGAGATGGAGCCATATGTCGTGTCGGGCACCAGCCTCTGGCAGATCTTCCGGATCGTAGAGTAGTGGCCTGGGTGGCCCGCCTCTCCCCTTGTTGTGGGAGAGGTCGGATTGCCAACCGATTTGTCCTTCACAAATCGGTTGGCAATCCGGGTGAGGGGTGACTTGGCGCCACGCTGGAACACCCCTCATCCGTCTTGTCGCTTCGCGACGAGCCACCTTCTCCCACACGAAGGGGAGAAGGAAGGGAGGGTGTTCTTTTGCTACCCGTGCGCCACCATGACGTGGCGGACGGCGGTGTAGTCCTCCAGCGCGTAGAGCGACATGTCCTTGCCGTAGCCGGACTGCTTCAGCCCGCCATGCGGCATCTCGTTGGTCAGCATGAAGTGGGTGTTGATCCAGGTGCAGCCATATTGCAGGCGTGCGGCCGTCGCCATGGCGCGCGAGATGTCCTTGGTCCAGACCGACGAGGCAAGGCCGTAGTCGCTGTCGTTGGCCCAGTTCACCGCCTCGTCGACCTCCGAGAAGCGAGTGACGGAGACGACGGGGCCGAACACCTCGCGGCGCACGATCTCGTCTTCCTGCAGCGCGCCGGCGACAACCGTCGGCTGGTAGTAGAAGCCGGTACCCTCGCCCGGCTTGCCGCCAGTGGTGATCTCGATGTGCTTCAGTTCCGAGGCGCGCTCGACGAAGCTCGACACGCGGTCGCGCTGGCGGCGCGAGATCAGCGGCCCGATCTCGTTCTCGGTGTCGTCGGGGCGGTTATACCTGATGGTCGAGACCGCCGAGGAGAGGTCGGCGACGAGCTTGTCGTAGATCTTCTTGCCGGCATAGATGCGGCAAGCGGCGGTGCAGTCCTGGCCGGCATTGTAATAGCCGAAGGCGCGCAGGCCGTTGACCACGGCGCCGAGGTCGGCATCGTCAAAGACGATGACCGGCGCCTTGCCGCCAAGCTCGAGATGCGTGCGCTTGACCGACTTGGCGGCGGCCTGCAGCACCTTCTTGCCGGTGGCGACGTCGCCGGTGATCGAGATCATGTTGACCTTGGCATGGTTGATCAGCGTGTTGCCGACGCTGTCGCCGCGGCCAAGCACGACGTTGACGACACCCTCGGGCAGGATCTCGGAGAGGATTTTCGCCAGCTTCAGCGCCGTGAGCGGCGTCTGCTCCGACGGTTTGAAGACGACCGTGTTGCCGCCGCCGATCGCCGGCGCCAGCTTCCAGGCCATCATCATCAGCGGATAGTTCCAGGGCGCGATGGAGGCGACGATGCCGATCGGATCGCGCCGCACCATCGAGGTGTGGCCGGGGAGATATTCGCCGGCGACCTGGCCGGGCATCGAGCGGACCGCGCCGGCAAAGAAGCGATAGCAGTCGACGATCGCCGGGATCTCGTCGTTGAGCACGGCATTGATCGGCTTGCCGCAGTTCAGCGCCTCGAGCGCGGCGAACTCCTTCGCCTCGGCCTCGATGCGGTTGGCGATCTTCAACAGATAGCCCGACCGCTGCGCAGGCGTGGTGCGCGACCAGGTGGCGAAGGCCTTCTCCGCAGCCGCCACTGCCGCATCGATCTGCGCCGGGCTTGCTTCGGGCAGGTTGAGGATGGTCGCCCCGGTCTTTGGATTGAGGATCGGCTCCTCGGTTTCGGTGCCCTTCTCGAATTTCGAGCCGATCAGCATTTGAGTGTCCATGGACGTCACTCCCTTATGAATTCGGTTATTTGCCCGAGCCGGCGATCTGGTCGCCGTCGCGGGTCAGGTAATAGGCAAGCAAGATCGGCAGCAGCGTCACCAGCACGACCACCATGGCCACGACGTTGGTGACCGGGCGCTGGCGCGGGCGGATAAGTTCCTCGAGCATCCAGATCGGTACGGTCTGCTGCTGGCCAGCGGTGAAGGTGGTGACGATGACCTCGTCGAAGGACAGAGCGAAGGCCAGCATGCCGCCGGCAAGGAGTGCTGTGGCAATGTTGGGCAGCACGACATGCCTAAACGTCTGGAAGCCGTCGGCGCCGAGGTCCATCGAGACCTCGATCATCGAGCCTGAGGTGCGGCGGAAGCGAGCGACGGCATTGTTGTAGACCACGACCACGCAGAAGGTGGCGTGGCCGAGCACGATCGTCCAGAACGAGAACGGGATGTCGGCGAGCGCAAAGGCCGAGCGCAGGGCGATGCCGGTGATGATGCCGGGCAGCGCGATCGGCAGGATGACCAGCAGCGAGATGGTCTCGCGGCCGAAGAAGCGCGTCTGCGAGACGGCGGCGGCGCAGAGCGTGCCCAGCACCAGCGCCATCGCCGTCGAGATGGCTGCGACGCGGATCGACAGCGACAGCGCCTCCCACACATCCGGCCGGTTCCAGGTGACAGCGAACCATTGCGTCGTGAGGCCCGGCGGCGGCCACACAAAACTCTTCTCTTCGGTGGTGAAGGCGTAGACGAAGATCAGCAGGATCGGCAGATGCAGGAAAAGCAGGCCGCCGGCGGCGGCGATCTTCAGCCCGAGCGGAGCGGATTGGCCACGGTCAGAGCGCATCGAAAGCTCCCATGCGCTTGGCGCCCCAAAGGTAGAAGCCCATGATGACGATGGGCACCACGGTGAAGGCGGCGGCAAGCGGGATGTTGCCGGCCGTGCCCTGCTGCGAATAGACGGCCTGGCCAATGAAGAGCCGCGAGGTGCCGATGATCTGCGGGATGATGTAGTCGCCCAATGTCAGCGAGAAGGTGAAGATCGAGCCGGCGACGATGCCCGGCAGCGCCAGCGGGAACAGCACGTTGCGGAAGGTCTGGCCCGGCGAGGCGCCGAGATCGGACGAGGCCTCGACCAGATTGCCTGGCACGCGCTCGAGCGCCGCCTGCACTGGCAGGATCATGAAAGGCAGCCAGACATAGACGAAGACGATGAAGGTGCCGGTGAAGGACACCGACAGCGAGTTGCCGCCGACGATCGGCAGCGACAGCCAGCCGTCGAGCAGCCAGAGCAGGCCGAGCTTGCCGAACAGCCAAGTGAGGATGCCTTCCTTGGCGAGGATCAGCTTCCAGGCATAGATCTTGACCAGGTAGCTCGACCAGAGCGGCAGCATGACGCCGAGATAAAACAGCGCCTTCCAGCGCCCGCGTGCGTAGCGCGCCGCGTAGTAGGCGATGGGGAAGGCGATGACGGCGGAGGCCAGCGTGACGAGCGCCGCCATCGTCACCGTGCGCAGGATGATGTCGAGATTGGCGGCCTGGAGCAGGTCGCCGTACGTCTTCAGCGTGAATTCGCGGTTGATCAGGCCGGAAAACTCGTCGATGGAGAAAAAGCTCTGAAGAAGCAGCGCGATGAGCGAGCCGATATAGACGATGCCCAGCCACAAAAGCGGCGGCATCAGCATCAGGAACAGCAGCAGTTTCGGCCGGCGCCAGAAGAGGTCGGAGAGCGCCCCGCGCATGCCGCCGCTACCCGGCAGGATCGCGGGGGCGGGCGCGCGTGGTATGGCGGCGTCGAGGCTCATGCCGGCCCATCCATCAGATGCAGGTGCTCACGGTTGAAGGTGAGCATGACGGCCTCGCCCTCGGCAGGGAGCGCCGTGCCCGCCGGCACCATGGCGTGAAGCCTGAGCCCATCGGCATCGAGCGCCAGCCTTGTGGTGGCGCCGAGATAGTTGGTGCCGACGAGGCGCGCGGCAACGCCGTCGCCACTCGTAGCTTGCGAGACGCGAATGGATTCAGGCCTGAGACTCCCCCAACGGTGCTGGCCGGAATAGCGCTGGACGAAGTCCGGTGGCAGCACGTTGGAGGAGCCGACGAAGTCGGCGACGAAGCGTGTTTTCGGCCGCTGGTAGATATCCTCCGGCGTGCCGACCTGCATGATCCTGCCGTCGTTGAAGACGGCGACGCGGTCGGCCATGGACAGGGCCTCGCCCTGGTCATGCGTGACGAAGACGAAGGTGATGCCGAGCACCTTCTGCAGCGACTTCAGTTCCTCCTGCATGTTCTCGCGCAGCTTGAGGTCGAGCGCGCCGAGCGGCTCGTCCAGCAGCAGCACCTTGGGCTGGTTGACCAGCGCCCTGGCAAGTGCGACGCGCTGGCGCTGGCCGCCGGAGAGCTGGCCGGGGCGCCGGGCGCCATAGCCGGGCAGCCGCACCAGCGACAGCGCCTGTTCCGCCGCCTTCAACCGCTCGGTCTTGCCGACGCCCTTGACCATCAGGCCGTAGGCGACGTTGTCGAGCACATTGAGATGCGGAAACAGCGCGTAGTCCTGGAAGACGGTGTTGACGTTGCGGCGATAGGGCGGAACGCCCTCGGCGCGCTCGCCGAAGATGGCGATCGAGCCCGCCGTCGGCTGCTCGAAGCCGGCAATCAGCCTGAGACAGGTCGTCTTGCCGGAGCCGGACGGCCCGAGCATGGCGAAGAACTCGCCCGGCGCGATCTCGAGATCGACCGCATCGACGGCGCGCACGCTGCCGAAATGGCGCGAGACTTGTTTGAAGGAAACGGCGGATGTCATGGGCCCTGTCAGTTCAGTTGCCGGGTCAAAATAAGTCGCACGGCGCCCTACCTCCCGCTCAGGGGGAGGTCGCGGCGAAGCCGTGAGTGGGGGCAATTTCGCGCTACGCCCCCACCCCGACGCTACGCGTCGACCCCTCCCCACAAGGGGGAGGGTAAAGGAGATCACCGCCCGCCGATGACGCCGATATAGTCCGACACCCAGCGGTAGTACGGCACGCACTGGTCGTTCTGGCTGGCACATTTCGACACCGGCGTCTTCCAGAACTTGATCTTCTCGAAATTGTCGTAGCCGTTGGTCTTGCAGCCTTCCTCGCCGAGCAACTCGTTGCCCTTGCAGGCGGCCGGCACCACCGGCAGCGAGCCGAACCAGGACGAGACGTCGCCCTGGACCTTGGCCGACAGCGAGTGCTCGAGCCACATGTAAGCGCAATTCGGATGGGCGGCGTCGGCTTCCATCATGGTGGTGTCGGCCCAGCCAGTGACGCCTTCCTCCGGCACGGTCGAAGCGACCGGCTTCTTGGCGGCGACCAGCGTGTTCACCTGATAAGGCCATGAGCCGGAGGCAACCACGCCTTCGTTCTGGAAGTCGTCGACCTGGATCGCCGCATCATGCCAGTAGCGGCCGACCAGCGTGCGCTGCTTGCGCAGCAGGTCGAGCGCGGCCTTGTACTGATCTTCGTTGAGCTCGTAGGGATCCTTGATGCCGAGTTCCGGCTTGTGGAACATCAGGTAGTTGGCGGCATCCGCAATGTGGATCGGCCCGTCATAGGCCTGCACCCGGCCCTTGTTCGACTTGCCGTCGGGCAGGTTCATTTCCTCGAAGACGACGTTCCAGCTCTTGGGCGCTTCCTTGAAGACATCGGTGTTGTACATCAGGATGTTCGGGCCCCACTGATAGGGAACGCCGTAGTGCACCTTGTCGACGGTGAACCAGGGGGCGTCCTTCAGGCGCTCGTCGACCGTCTTCCAGCTCTTGATGAGATCGGTGTTGATCGGCTGCACGCGCTTGCCGGCGACGAGGCGCAGCGAAGCATCACCCGAAGCCGTGACGAGATCGAAGCCGCCCTCGTTCATCAGCGAGACCATCTCGTCCGACGTGTTGGCGGTCTTGACGTTGACCTTGCAGCCGGTCTCCTTCTCGAAGGCGGTCACCCAGTCGTAGTTCTTGTCGGTCTCGCCGCGCTCGATATAGCCCGGCCAGGCGACGATATTGAGCTCGCCCTCGCCCTTGCCGAGCTCCTTCACCTGGGCGATCGCCTGACCCGAGAAGGTCAGCGCAACCGTCAACGCCGTGCACGACTTCAGGAATGCATTCATCATCGATCTCCCATTTGGGCGCATGACCCCGAAACCGGTTTCGGTTTTCCGAAAGGATCATGCGCAAACCTGAACGCTGGAGCATTGCGCCCCGACAGCCGCGCTCCCGGGCGGCTTTGTTCCCTGGGCGAAAGGTGCTGTGAAAAATCCGGTTTCGCAATTTCATTTATCAGAAGGACGATATCGGATTTTCCGATAGCCGGCTTCAAGCCGCCGCCGTCACCAGCCAGCAGGCGGCATTGAAGCGAGCCTTACCGTCCTCCATGAAAGGCGCGAATGCACCAGGCAAGACCGTGGTGATTTTTTCGGCCGTTGCCTGGTCTACCTCGCGCAGCGCAGCGCCCACCGGCCCCAGCCGGGTGACATATGTCATCAGATCGCCGAAGGCGATCTGACACAGGACGTCCGCCTGTTCGACTTTGATTGACGACCAGCCGCTCGCTTCAAGGATCCGCTTCACCTTGGCGCCGTCGGCAAAGGCAAACTGCCCCGGCGCCTCGGGGTCTGGCACGGGCGCGGGCGGCAGGAAAGGCGCGGCCGCTCGCGCAGCGGTCGTCATGAAATCATTCTCGACCGGACTGCGCCAAGCGACAAAGGCGAGTTTGCCACCGCGCCTCGCGGCCTGTCTTATGTTGGTGAACGCGGCCACGGGATCATCGAAGAACATGACACCAAAGCGCGAAACAACAGTGTCGAAGTGCGCAGATTCGAACGCATATGTCTGGGCATCGCCCACTTCAAAACTTGCATTTGCCACCTTTTCCAGCCGCGCGCGCTCCGTCGCCAGGGCGACAAGCGGCCGCGAGATGTCCAGCCCAACACAACGTCCGTCGTTGCCGACGCGGCGCGCCATCGCCAGAGACGTGGCGCCGGCGCCGCAGCCGATATCCAGGACACTGCCCCCTTCTCCGGGATAGCCGGCATCCACTACGAGGCGCTCGAACGGCGCCAGTACCCCGTCGAGGATCGGCTGCATCTCGACCCAGGCCTTTCCGCTGACGTCATTCCAGAGAGCGGCTTGCTGTGTGTTTGGCTGCGCGGATTGCGGCATAACGGACCTCGCTTTCTGTTGCTCTCGCCGATCGTCGCGAGCACTCTACGAGTTCAAGCTGACTTCAGGTCAAGCATGAAAGATATGGACATTGCCGAAGTGTCGCGCCGCACCGGCGTGCCCGCCTCGACACTTCGTTACTACGAGGAGAAGGGCCTCATTGCCTCGATCGGCCGTCGCGGCCTGCGCCGCTTGTTCGACCCGGCCGTCCTGGAACGGCTCGCCTTGATCGCGCTTGGACGCGCGGGTGGATTCGCACTGGACGAAATTTCCTCGATGCTGACGCCCGACGGTCTGCCGAAAATGGATCAACGGCGCTTGGATGCCTAAGCGAACGAACTGGACTGGACCATCCAGCGCCTGACCGCGATCCGAGAGGCTTTGCGTCACGCCGCCCGATGTCCGGCCGTCCGGCCGATGGAGTGTCCGACGTTCCGGCGCGCCGTCAGGCTGGCCGGCGCCGGCCGCTTCGAGGTTGCTCCGATCGGTCCGTTCAAGGCGGAGGCGGTTCCCGCAACAAGGCGCAAGCGCAGGACTGGCGAAGTCAGCCTGGAGTAGGCCACACTAGCGGCGGACCATGCGCTGCGACTGGGCGAGGCCGATGAAATCGCGGGCGGCCTGCGGCAGGCTGGAACCACGGCGCCAGACCATGCCGACCTGGACGACCGGAAGCGAGCCGGAAATATCGCGAGATTCGATGCGGTCGCCTTCCAGCGACCAGGGGCGGTAGACGAGGTCGGGCAGAAGCGCTACGCCGGCCCCCGTCGCGACGAGGCTGCGCACGGCCTCGACCGAGCGCGTGCGAAAGGCGACGTGGGGTCTCGCGCCGATCGCCGCCAGCAGCTTGCCGGTGTTCTCCTCGATCTCATCGACGGTGAGCATGATCAGCGGCTCGGAGGCAATGTCGCCGATCGAGATGATATCGGCGCTGGCGAGCTTGTGACTGAGCGGCAGCCAAAGCCGATAGGCGGATACCTCGAGGATTTCGGATTGCAGCGCGGTGCGGTCGCGCAAATTCGAGGTGACCATGACGGCGATGTCGAGCTTGCCGCCGACCAGAAGGTGCTCGAGATAGTCGCCATTGTCCTCAATGGCCGAGACCTCGACGCCCGGATAGGCGCGACGGTAGCGGGCGAGCAGGTCGGAGAGCACATAGCCGGCCACCAGCGAGGTGACGCCGAGCTGCAGGCGGCCGCCGGCCGCCACCTGGTCGCCAAGGAAGGCGCGGCGCGCATCAGAGACATCGGCCAGGATCTTCTTCGCGTGGCGCAGGAACTGGTGGCCCTTGTGGGTGATGTTCAAGCCCCGCGGATGGCGCTCGAACAGCTCGACGCCAAGATCGCTCTCCAGCTCCTTGATCGCCTCGGTGACCGAGGATTGCGAGATGGAGAGGTTCTGCGCGGCGCCCGACACCGTGCCCTGCTCGGCGACGGCGACGAAGAACTGGAGCTGGCGGATGGTGAAAGCCATGACCGGACTAAACACTGCCAGCGCGACAGCGAAAAGGTCCAGCGAACAAAGTTGACGGCGGCCAGATTCGTAACTAACTAAGTTACATGAAACGCAATAGCCGACTGTCTTCCACGCTGCACATCCTTGTCCACATGGCGGAAGCACCCGATAAGGCGCTGACATCCGCGCAGCTTGCCGGCTTCATTCACACCAACCCGGTGGTGGTGCGCCGCACCGTCGCCGGCCTGCGCAATGCGGGCATCGTCACCTCCTCACGCGGCCATGGCGGCGGCTGGTTGCTCGGCCGCGCGCCGGAGAAGATCTCGCTGGCAGAGATCAGCGCAGCGCTCGGCGAAACGATGATGCCGTTCAGCACCGAGCCGGAAAGCCCGGGATGCCTAGTCGAGCAGGCGGTGATTGCCGCACTCGACGATTTTCGTCTCAGGGCGGAAAGGCTGCTCGCCGAGAAGCTCAGCCAAATCACGCTGGCCGACCTCACGGCCGATTTCCGCCGCCGCTATGACCTGATTGGAGTGTCGAGCCATGCAGTATGATGTGATCGTCGTTGGCGGCAGTTTTGCCGGCCTATCGGCTGCTATGCAGCCGGCGCGAGCGCGACGCAAGTTACTGGTGATCGATGCCGGTGAGCCGAGAAACCGCTTTGCAGAACATTCGCATGGCTTCCTTGGCCAGGACGGCCGCACGCCATCCGCCATCCTCGACGAAGCCAGGCGGCAATTGCTCGCCTACCCCACTGCCAGGATGGTCACCGGTCGAGCCGAGCGCGCCACCGTTGCCGGCAACGGCTTCGAGGTTCGCACCGACGGCGGCGAGATATTCGAGGCGAAACGATTGGTGCTCGCCAGCGGCGTGCGCGACATTCTGCCCAATGTTCCGGGCCTCGCCGGATTTTGGGGGAGAAAGGCGCTGCATTGTCCGTACTGCCACGGCTATGAAGTGGCCGGCGGCCCGCTCGGCGTGCTGGTGACCGGACCGATGTCGATGCACCAGGCGGAGCTGATTTCCGACTGGGGCGACCTCACGCTGTTCGGCGATGGCGTGTTCGAACCGGACGCCGACCAGGTGAGGATCCTGGAGAAGCGAAGGATTCGCTTCGAACCGGCGCCGGTGATCGAAATGCAAGACGACTATTCCGGCGGCCTCATCGTCAGACTCGATGGCGGCCGGAACGTTGGTGTCAGGGCAGTGTTCACCGCGCCTCGCAACGAGATGGCGAGCCCGCTCGCCGACCAGCTGGGCTGCGCTTTCAGCGAGGGCCCACTCGGCCGGGCGATCGCGGTGGACGACAAACAGCAGACGTCCGTGCCCGGCGTCTTCGCGGCAGGGGACGCGGCGCGCCTGATGCACAACATCGCCTTCGCCGTGTCGGGCGGGGCCATGGCCGGGGTCGCCGCCCATCAGTCGCTCGTGTTCGGCTAGATCGTAGTTTCGGCTGCGCTAGGCCACCGCGATGCTGAGCCGCGCCCCGGCCTGGCTGAGCGCGGCGGCGATGTCGCGCGGCGGCGGCTGGTCGGTGGCAAGCTCGGAAAAGCCATCGAAGCCGCAGACCTGGACCAAGCCCTGGCGGCCGAACTTGGTGTGATCGGTGATGACCAGCGAGCGCTGGCCGCGCGACAGCACCATGCGGGCGAATTCGGCTTCTTCCAGCTCGTAGTCGGTGAGGCCGGCGACGGCATCGACCGCGCCGATGGAGATCACCGCGTGATTGACCGAGAAGCGGCTGACGAATTCAATCGCCGTGACGCCGAGGGCGGCGCCTGAATCGCTGCGCAATTCGCCGCCTGCCATGTAGACCTTGTTGCCGTTCACGGTCGCCAGCGTGCGGGCGATGTCGGACGAGTTGGTGACCACCAGCAGCCGGCGATGGCCGAGCAGCTCGCGCGCCAGGAACGAGGTGGTGGTGCCGGTGTCGAGCATGATCGACTCGCCGTCGCGGATGGTGGCCGCGACCATGCGAGCAATCAGGCGCTTGGCCTCGGCATTCTCGCGCATGCGGCGCTCGAACGGCGCCTCGCCCGCCATCGACGGCAGGCTGACGGCGCCATGCATCTTGAGGATCGATCCCTCGTCGGTGAGCGGCTTTACGTCGCGCCGCACCGTCTCCAGCGACACGCCCAGCCGCTCGGCCAGGCTGGCGATGGTGATCGTGCCCTCCTCGCTGAGCAGCCGCAGGATCTCGCCATGCCGTTTGGAATGGATCATGTGGATGTCCGGGGATTTTGACCGATTCTAAGGCATTCCTAACGTTTTTAAAGGAATTGCTTATATTTTCGGGCAAAACACCCAAAAAAGGTCACAGCTTTTTATTGACAGCCGGGTCGCGCTGGCATGAGATCACTCCCGTGACAGGCTCGGAACTGCCACTGGAGGGTGATGGCAGAGCCGCAATCGACCGAGCAGATCTTCTGGAACGTGCCTGACGCGAGCTTTTTTCGAATCCGCGGGGGCGGATGCCGGGATCCTAGACCTGGCCCAGGGGCTCGTCGGTGCGGCGCGGGATATCGATCCCGCCGTTCCGCACCGACGAGGCTTTTCTGTTTTCTCTTACCATCGCTTTCTCCAAAGCTGGCTGGAGCAGGAACAAACCCGTGAGTGCCCCCGCAGTTGCCGAAGACCGTATCCGTGCCCTGCCCTGCTGGAGCGGCAGCATCGAGATCGAACCGCTGCCGGGCGGCCTCAGCAACGCCAACTATGTCGTCACCGACGCCGCCGGGCGGCATGTCGTGCGCTTCGGCCAGGACTTCCCGTTTCATCATGTCTTTCGCGAGCGCGAGGTGATGACGGCGCGGGCAGCGCATGCGGCGGGCTTCGCGCCGGCCGTGCATTATGCCGAGCCCGGAATTCTGGTGACGGAATTTCTCGGCGCCAGGACCTTTGTCGCCGAGGACGTGCGCGCCAATCTCGGCCGCGTGGCGGCGCTGCTGCGCGGCTTCCACCGCGAGATGCCGAACCATGTCTCCGGCGCCGGCTTCATGTTCTGGGTGTTTCATGTCATCCGCGACTATGCGCGCACGCTGGACGAAGGCGGCAGCCGCAAGAGGGACGATCTGCCGCGCTACCTGACGCTCGCGGACGAGCTCGAACGGGCGCAGAAGCTTTTGCCGATCGTCTTCGGCCACAATGATCTTTTGCCGGCGAACATCCTCGACGACGGCAAGAGGCTGTGGCTGATCGATTTCGAATATGCCGGCTTCAACACGGCCATGTTCGATCTCGCCGGGGCCGCCTCCAATGCCGGCATGAACGACGAGGAGTCCTTCGCCTTCCTGACCGCCTATTTCATGAAGGAGCCGGACAGCGAGATCCGCCGCTCGCACGCGGCCATGCAGTGCGCCTCACTGCTGCGCGAGGCGATGTGGAGCATGGTCTCCGAGCTCTACCTCGACGCGCCCGGCATCGACTACGTCGCCTATACCGAGGAGAACCTGGTGCGGCTCGATGCGGCGCTGGAAAACTACCGGACGAAATACGGAAGACTAACCCCATGACCTTGCCCAGCCATGCCGGGATCGTAGTCATCGGCGGCGGCATCATCGGCTGCTCGACCGCCTATCACCTGGCGCGCGACCACAAGGCCGACGTGGTGCTGCTGGAGCAAGGCAAGCTGACCTCGGGCTCGACCTGGCATGCGGCCGGCCTGGTCGGTCAGTTGCGCTCGTCGGCCTCGATCACCCGCGTGCTCAAATATTCGGTCGAGCTCTACAAGGGGCTGGAGACCGAGACGGGGCTTGCCACCGGCTGGAAGATGACCGGGTGTCTTAGGCTCGCCACCAACGTCGACCGCTGGACCGAGTTCAAGCGGCTGGCAACGACCGCCAAAAGCTTCGGCATGGACATGCAGTTGCTGTCGCCCGCCGAGGTGAAGCGCATGTGGCCGCTGATGGAAACCGGCGACCTCGTCGGCGCCTCCTGGCTGCCGACCGATGGGCAGGCGAGCCCCTCCGACATCACGCAATCGCTCGCCAAAGGCGCACGCTTGCATGGTGCAAAACTGTTCGAGGACGTGCGCGTCACCGGCTTCGAGATGAAGGACGGCCACATCACGGCAGTGAAGACCGAGAAGGGCGACATTGCCTGCGACAAGGTGGTGAACTGCGCCGGACAATGGGCAAGGCAGGTCGGGGCGATGGCCGGCATCAACGTGCCGCTGCAGCCGGTCAAGCACCAATACATCATCACCGAAAAGATCGAAGGGCTCGCCAGCGACGCTCCGACGATCCGCGATCCCGACCGCCGCACCTATTTCAAGGAAGAGGTCGGCGGGCTGGTGATGGGCGGCTACGAGCCGAACCCGCAAGCCTGGACGACAAGAGACGTTCCCAACGACTGGGAATTCCGCCTGTTCGACGACGATTACGATCACTTCGAGCAGCATATGAGCCAAGCGATCGAGCGCGTGCCGGCACTGGCCAACGTCGGCGTCAAGCAGATGATCAACGGGCCGGAAAGCTTCACGCCGGACGGCAATTTCATTCTCGGCGCGGCGCCCGAATGCGCCAATATGTTCGTCGGCGCCGGCTTCAACGCCTTCGGCATTGCGTCGGGCGGCGGCGCCGGCTGGGTGCTGGCGCAATGGGTGGTCGACGGCGAGGCGCCGCTCGACCTCTGGGTGGTCGATATCGGGCGCTTTTCCGGTCTGCACCGCGACCGCGACTGGGTCCGCGACCGCACGCTGGAGGCCTATGGCAAGCACTACACGATCGGCTTCCCGCACGAGGAATATCTCTCGGGCAGGCCGCGTATCGTCTCGCCGCTCTATGAGCGGCTGAAGAGGCAGCGCGCGGTGTTTGGCTCGAAGCTCGGTTGGGAGCGGCCGAACTGGTTCGCGCCCGACGGCGTGGAGCCGCAGGACGTCTATTCAATGGGCCGGCAGAACTGGTTCGGCCCGGTCGGCGACGAGCACCGGCATGTGCGCGAGAAGGTCGGCATCTTCGACCAATCCTCCTTCGCCAAATATGAGATGACCGGCGCCGATGCGCTGAAGGCGCTCGACTGGATCTGCGCCAACGATGTCGACAAGCCGGTCGGCCGGCTGACCTACACGCAGCTCCTCAACACGCGCGGCGGTATCGAGGCGGACCTCACCGTGGCGAGGCTCGGCGAGGAAAGGTTTTACATCGTCACCGGCACCGGCTTCCGCACGCATGATCTGTCGTGGATCGGCGATCATGTCGGCCAGGGCCTCGACGCCAGGCTGGAAGACGTCACCGAGGATTTCGGCACGCTGTCGCTGATGGGGCCGCGCGCCCGCGACGTGCTGTCGGCGGTGACGGATGCCGATGTCTCCAACGCCGCCTTCCCCTTCGGCCACGCGCGCGAGATCAACATCGCCGGGCATACGGTGCGGGCGCTGCGGGTGACCTATGTCGGCGAGCTCGGCTGGGAACTGCACGTGCCGATCGCCGCCACGGGCGAGATCTTCGATGCGCTGATGGCGGCGGGGAAGAAGCACGGCATCCGCCCGGTCGGTTACCGGGCGCTGGAATCGCTGCGGCTGGAAAAGGGCTATCGCGCCTGGGGCTCCGATATCACGCCGAACGACACGCCGCAGGAGGCTGGCCTCGGCTGGGCGGTGAAGCTCAGGAAGAACACCGACTTCGTCGGACGGCGGGCACTGGGGAAGCTGGCCGGCAAGCCGCTGACCAAACGCTTTGCCGGCTTCACGGTCGACGATCCGGAGGTGGTTCTGGTCGGGCGCGAAACGATCCTGCGCAACGGCGAGCCGGTCGGTTATCTCACCAGCGGCGGCTATGGCTACACGGTGGAAAAGAACATCGGGTATGGCTATGTGCGCAACGCCGAAGGCGTCAGCGACGATTTCCTTACTTCAGGCGCCTACGAGCTGGTGGTGGCGATGGAACGCGTGCCGGCAAAAATCCATCTCGAGCCGATGTACGATCCGGCCGGGAAGAAGATAAAGGCTTGAGCCAGAGAAGCTGTCAGCCGACGCGCAGGACCAGGCCCCTGCTCGGCACCGTGTCGCCCTCGCCAGGCATCGAGGCGTAAGGTCGCGTCTCTTCTAGGCGGGTTATGGCGCCTTGCGCTTCCAGCTCGGCGATGCGGTCGGCAAAGCCGCCCTGCCACAGCGTGTTCTTGACCGTCAGCACGATGATGCCGCCCGGGCGGCAGATGCGGATCAGCTCGTCCAGTCCTTCGATCCCGACATGGCCAGAGGTGAAGACGCCGGCCGAGACGATGCCGGCATAATAGCCGTCGGCGAAGGGCAAGGGTCCGCCCAGCGCCAGCCGATGCAGCGCCGTGTAGACGCCCTTTGCGGTCGCCCGGTCCAGCATGCCTTGCGAGATGTCGAGCGCCTCGACGCGTGGATAGCCGGTGATGGCGAGCCACTCGCCGATCAGGCCGGTGCCGGCCCCCGCATCGAGCAAAGGCTCGGCGCCGCGCGGCAGGTAACGGGCAAGCAGCGCGAGACATATCGTCGGATGGCGATAGCCGGCCGCCGACATATCGGCGTCATAGGTCTGCGCCCAACGGTCATAGACCGCGGCAACCTCGTCCGGCCGGGTCGCCGCGTAAGCCGCGCTCAATGCGTTGTTGTGCTTGCCGTCCGTCATTGCCGCTCCCGCCGATTCTTGCTCATCGGATGATAGCCAAGCAGCAAAAACTGTGGAAGCGTCAGAGCCACAACAATGACGTGAAGGGGGACACGACATGAATGACGAACTGCGCGCCGCGCTGGCCTCCATTCCTATGCTTAGCGGCTATGACGGACCGCTGGAGCGGCTGGGTGGGCTCACCAATCTCGTCTACAGGGCCGGCAATGTCTGTGTGCGCATTCCTGGCAAGGGCACGCAGGAATATATCAACCGCGCCAACGAGGCAGTGGCGGCGCGCGAGGCGGCGAAGGCCGGCGTCAGCCCCGAGGTGCTCTATGTCGATCCCGCAACCGGCCTGATGGCGACGCGCTTCGTCGCCGGCGCCGAGACGATGTCGCCGGAAAAATTCAAGGCCAGACAAGGCAGCCCGGCGCGTGCCGGCGAGGCCTTCCGCAAGCTGCATTCGTCGGGCGCTGCCTTTCCCTTCCGCTTCGAATTGTTTGCGATGATCGACGACTATTTGAAGGTGCTGTCGACCAAGGATGTTGCGTTGCCTCCAGGCTATCACGACGTGGTGCGGGAGGCAGAAGTGGTGCGCGAAGCACTCGCCGCCCACCCCATCCAGCTTGCTGCCTGCCATTGCGATCCGCTCTGCGAAAACTTCCTCGATACGGGCGAGCGGATGTGGATCGTCGACTGGGAATATTCCGGAATGAACGATCCGCTGTGGGACCTCGGCGACCTCTCCGTCGAAGGCAGGTTCGACGCCGCGCAGGACGAGGCGCTGATGCGCGCCTATTTCGGGGGCGAGGCGAGACCGACCGAGCGCGGCCGCGTCGTCATCTACAAGGCGATGTGCGACCTGCTCTGGACGCTGTGGGGCCTGATCCAACTCGCCAACAACAACCCGGTCGACGATTTCCGCGCCTACGCCGACGGCCGCTTCGCCCGCTGCAAGGCGCTGATGGAGACAGATGAGTTCTCACGGCATCTGGCAGCGATACGAGAGGGCTAATTGACGCCCTTCGGCACGTTCTCCGGCGGCACCACAGTTTCCACTACCTTCTGACGGTGGAAGATGAACATGCCGGCAAACACGACGATGGCCGAGCCGACGAGGATCCGTGGGCTCGGCACGTCGCCGAAGAAGACAAGACCGAAGACCACCGCCCACAGAAGCAGGCTGTAATGCAGCGGCGCCAGCGTCGAGGCCGGCGCCAGCTTCAGCGCGCGGGTGATCATCAGATGGGCGGCGCAGGAGACGACGCCGAGCAAAAGCATGGCGCCGAAATCGAGCGCGGACGTCGCGCGCCAGGCGCCGATGGTGAACGCCCCGCCGACAATCAGCGTGCCGATGGTCTGCCAGGTGACCAGCGTGGTGTCGCTTGTGCCACGCAAGCGCCGGCCGAGAATAATGGCGAAGCCGAAGGCTATACTGCCGATCAGCGCATAGGTCGACGACAGCGAGAAGGCCGCCGAGGAGGGTTTCAGGATGATCAGTACGCCGCAGAAGCCGACCAGGATCGCCAGCCAGCGCCGCCAACCGACCTTCTCGCCGAGCAAAAGATGTGAGAGCGCTGCGACATAGATCGGGCCGGCCATATAGAAGCTCATCACGTCGGCGAGCGGCAGATAGACCACGGCGGCGTAGAAGAGCCCGGTGTCGAGCGTGGTCGCTACGACGCGCAGGAGCTGCAGAACCGGTCGTTCCATCTGAAACAGCTTGCTCGCACCCTGGTTGGCGATCATCGGCCCGAGCACGAAGAAGGCGCCGATGGAGCGGATCAGCACCACCTGGCCGACGGAGAAGGAGGCGACCAGCCATTTGCCCATGGCGTCGTTCAACGCGAACATGAAGTCGCCGGCCAGCATCAAGAGGATGCCAGCGAGCAGGACGTTCCGGATCGTGAAATTGCGGGCGAGTGAAGCCATGCGGCTCCCTAGCTGCACGCAGCCGGTTTGACGAGGGAAATCCGTAGAACCAGCGGCGGAAACGAGGTAGGGCGAAACGTTGGAACTTGGTCATCCACGGGCGGAGCGGGAGCGAAGCGGACGCGCAGACCCGAGGATCCATGCCGTGACCTCGCGCGACGAGTGAAAGCGGTGCAGAACAGACGACGTTCTGAACCGCTGCAACTCTCATAAGTAATGGCAGGATCCTATGGTCTACGCCGCGTCGCTTCGCTCCTTGCTTCGCCATAGGATGACGAAGTGGCGAGCGTTCCGGCCAATCGCGAACCGTTCATGATGCTATGTCCCAAACGAAGCAAATCGCTGACTTTGGAGATTGGCCGAAGCGCGCTGTCCGTCCAAGCCGGCGACCGGTCAAACCGAGACGCCAGAGACTTATGCTGTTTTATGTCTTCGGTTGACCCTCTCCGGGCGGCCGGCGATCGACAGCTTGGTCTCCTGCTGCGTCCGTTCGGCCACGACCTTGCCCCTGGCGATGACGCACAGGCGTTCCGGACGAAGACGTACCGCTTCGATCGGATTGCCGGCATCGAGCACGACGAGGCTGGCGCGCTTGCCGACAGCGAGGCCGAGATGGTCGAGGCTCATGATCTCGGCATTGACGTTGGTCACCATGTCGAAGCAGCGCGCCATATCGGCCGGGCTCGACATCTGCGCGACGTGCAGGCCCATGAAGGCAACGTCGAGCATGTCGGCGGTGCCCAGCGAATACCAGGGATCGAGCACGCAATCCTGGCCCCAGCCGACGCGGATGCCGAGCGCCAGCATCTCCTTCACCTGCGTGAGGCCGCGCCGCTTCGGGAAGGTGTCGTGGCGCCCCTGCAGCATGATGTTGATTAGCGGATTGGGGATGGCAGAGACGCCGGCTTCGGCGATCAGCGGCAGGAGCTTCGAGACGTAGTAATTGTCCATCGAGTGCATCGAGGTGAGATGCGAGCCGGCCACCCTGCCCTGCAGGCCGAGGCGCTGGGTCTCATAGGCAAGCTGCTCGATATGGCGCGACAGCGGGTCGTCGGTCTCGTCGCAATGCATGTCGACCATCAGGCCGCGCTTGGCGGCGATCTCGCAAAGCTCCGTCACCGAGCGGGTGCCGTCGGCCATGGTGCGCTCGAAATGCGGGATGCCGCCGACGATGTCGACGCCCATATCCAGCGCGCGGATGGTGTTTTCGCGCGCGGTCGGCGAGCGATAGAACCCGTCTTGCGGAAAGGCGACCAGTTGCAGGTCTATGTAGGGCGCGACCGTCTTCTTCACGTCGAGCAGGGCTTCCACCGCGAGCAGCCGGTCGTCGCAGACGTCGACATGGCTGCGGATGGCGAGAAGGCCCATCGACACCGCCCAGTCGCAATAGGCGAGCGCGCGGTCACGCACCGCCTCATGCGTCAAAAGCGGCTTCAACTCGCCCCAGAGCGCAATGCCTTCAAGCAACGTGCCCGACGCGTTGATGCGCGGAATGCCGTAGGAAAGCGTGGCGTCCATATGGAAGTGCGGATCGACAAAGGGCGGCGAGACGAGATTGCCGCGCGCGTCGACCTCGGTCCGTGCCGAGCCCTGCAGTTCCGGCTCGATGGCGGCAATGGTCTCGCCGGCGATGCCGATATCGGCAATCCTGCCGTCCGGCAGCGTGCCGCCGCGCACGATGAGGTCGAAATCCATCTGTCGTCATCCCCTTAGTAGAATTAGCAACCATCGTGGCCGAAAAGACGGTCCGCCGCAGCCGTTTCATTGCCTGGCGGCGAAAGGTTTCCTCCGGCGGCAACTCGCTCTATAAGCCGCCTCTCGCCCTCGTGGCGAATCCGAAATTCGTTCAGAGACTGTTTGGAAATCCTACTCCGGCGGCCATCTGATGGCGTTTTCTGCGCTTCCGTTGCTCACGGACCAAATGTCCGCTGCGCTACAGTCCTCGAAAACACCACCATATGACTCGCCAGAGCGAATTTCGAAACCGTCTCTAGCCAGGCATGGGATCGGCCGTTTGTTTCGTTTCTTCCGCTCGACGGAGAACCAGCGCCTTGTCGCAAGGCTGGTGAGGGAATCCTTCCGGGAGCATAAATTCGGCTATGGCGCCGCCATAATGTCGATGCTGGTGGTGGCAGCCATGACGGGCGCCAGCGCCTGGATCCTGCGCGAGATCACCAACGAATTCGTGATCTACAAGCGGATCGACCGCGTCAACCTGATCGCCGCCGCGGTCGCAGTGATCTTCCTGCTCAAGGGTGTGGCCAATTTCGTCCAAGCCTATTTCATGAGCCGCGTCGGCAACGCCATCATCGCCGACCGGCAGCGCAAGATCTATGACCGGATCCTGGCGCAAGGCATCGAGTTCTATCATTCGACCTCGTCGTCCGACCTGATCACGCGCATGACCAACAATGCACAGGCAGCGCGCAGTGTGCTCGACCTCGTCGTTACTTCCTATGTGCGGGACCTGGTAACATTGGTCGTGCTGGTGCTGGTCATGGTCTGGCAGCAGCCGGCGCTGTCGCTGATCTGCTTCGTCGCCGGGCCGGTCGCCATCTACGGCGTCAACCGCATCCTGAAGCGCGTGCGCAAGATCGCCCAGATGGAGTTCCGCTCGCTCGGCCAGGTCGTGCATGTGATGCAGGAGACGGCGATCGGCGTGCGTGTCGTCAAATCCTTCAATCTCGAAGGCGCGATGCGCAAGCGCATGTACAAGGCCGTCTCGGATGTGCAGAACCGCGCCAACAACATCGCAACGCTGGAGGCAGCCACCAGCCCGGTGATGGAAACGCTTGCCGGCCTGGCGATCGCCGGTGCCGTGCTGGTCAGCGGCTTCCTGGTGCTGGAAGGCGGCCAGATGCCGGGCAACATCATGGCCTTCATCGCAGCCCTTCTGCTCGCCTATGAGCCGGCAAAGCGCCTGGCGCGCGTACGCATCTCGCTTGAGACCGGCATCGTCGGCGTGCGCATGATGTTCCAGCTTGCCGACCGGCCGCTGACGCTCGCCGAAAAGCCCGACGCCAAGCCGTTGCAGCCGGGCCCCGGCGAAATCCGCTTCGACAATGTCAGCTTCGCCTATCCGGAGGGCCCGCTGGTGTTCGAAGGCTTCAACCTGACCTTCGCACCGGGCAAGATGACGGCGCTGGTCGGCCCATCGGGCAGCGGCAAGTCGACGATCCTCAACCTGATCATGCGCATGTATGACCCGCAGAGCGGCAAGGTGATGTTCGACGGCCAGGACATCTCCTTTGCAACAATCGCTTCGCTTCGTGAAAAGATCGCCTATGTCAGCCAGGACACGTTCCTGTTTGCCGGCACGATCATGCACAACATCCGCCTCGGCCGGCAGGACGCGACCGACGAGGAGGTGATCGCCGCCGCCAAGGCCGCCAACGCCCACGACTTCATCAGCGCCATGACCAAGGGCTACGAGACGGAAGTGGGCGAGAACGGCTCGCTGCTCTCCGGCGGCCAGCGCCAGCGCATCTCGATCGCCCGCGCCATGCTGCGCAACGCCGAGATCCTGCTGCTCGACGAAGCGACCAGCGCGCTCGATGCGGAGTCGGAAGCGTTGTTCCGCGACGCGCTGCAGCAGCTCGCCATCGGGCGCACGACGATCGTGATCGCCCACCGCCTGTCGACCGTGCACCAGGCCGACACCATCGTGGTGCTGGAAAACGGCAAGGTGCTGGAAAGTGGTGAGCACAAGACCCTGCTCAAGCAGGGCGGGCTCTATCAGAAGCTCTATGAATATCAGCTGATGCCGTGAGTGGGGCACGGCCCTCCCCTCTCCCTTGTGGGAGAAGGTGGATCGGCGCGCAGCGCCGAGACGGTTGAGGGGTGTTGGACGGAGCGAGACGCCGGCGTTCCCTGGAACCCCTCATCCGGCCGAGCTTCGCTCGGCCACCTTCTCCCACAAGGGGAAAAAGGGAAGGTCGTGCCCTTATTCCGGCACTTTCCTTACAGCGCCCTTATCGGCGCTGGTGGCGAAGGCGGCGTAGGCGCGCAGCGCCGCCGTCACCTTGCGCTTGCGCTTTTCTTCCGGCTTCCAGGCATCGGCACCCTTCGCCACCATTGCGGCGCGGCGGGCGTCGAGCTCGGCGTCGCTGACGGCGAGATGGATCTTGCGGTTCGGGATGTCGATCTCGATCGTGTCGCCTTCCCGGACCAGTCCGATCAGCCCGCCTTCGGCGGCTTCCGGCGAAACATGGCCGATCGACAGGCCCGAGGTGCCGCCGGAGAAGCGGCCGTCGGTGATCAGCGCGCAGGCTTTGCCGAGGCCCTTCGACTTCAGATAGCTGGTCGGGTAGAGCATCTCTTGCATGCCCGGACCGCCGCGCGGTCCCTCATAGCGGATGACGACGATGTCGCCCGCCTTGATCTCGTTGCCGAGGATCGCCTTGACGGAGGCGTCCTGGCTCTCGAAGACGCGGGCCGGGCCGGTGAATTTCAGGATCGACTCGTCGACGCCGGCCGTCTTCACGATGCAGCCATCGAGCGCCAGATTGCCCTTCAGCACGGCAAGGCCGCCATCCTTGGAGAACGGCGTCTTGGCCGAGCGGATGACGCCCTTCTCGCGGTTCGTGTCGAGCTCGTCCCAACGCCGGTCCTGGCTGAAGGCGACCTGCGTCGGCACACCGCCGGGCGCGGCGCGGAAAAATTCGCGCACATTCTCGGCCGAGGTACGGGCGATATCCCAATGGTCGAGCGCTTCACCGAGGGTTGCCGTATGCACCGTCGGCAGATCGCGATTGATCAGGCCGGCCTGGTCGAGTTCGCCGAGGATGGCCATGATACCGCCGGCGCGGTGGACGTCCTCCATATGCACGTCGGCCTTGGCGGGCGCCACCTTGCAGAGCACCGGCACTTTCCGCGACAGCCGGTCGATATCCTCCATGGTGAAGTCGACCTCGCCCTCGTGTGCTGCGGCAAGGATGTGCAGCACCGTGTTGGTCGAACCGCCCATGGCGATGTCGAGCGCCATGGCGTTCTCGAAGGCACCCTTGGAGGCGATGCTGCGTGGCAGCGCACTTTCGTCCTCCTGCTCGTAATAGCGCTGGGCGAGATCGACGATCAGATGGCCGGCCTCGACGAACAGGCGCTTGCGGTCGGCGTGCGTTGCGAGCGTCGAGCCGTTGCCGGGCAGCGAGAGGCCGAGCGCCTCGGTCAGGCAGTTCATCGAGTTCGCCGTGAACATGCCGGAGCAGGAGCCACAGGTCGGGCAGGCCGAGCGCTCTATGACCTTGACGTCCTCATCGGAAATCTTGTCGTCGGCGGCGGCGACCATGGCGTCGACCAGGTCGAGCGCCTGCGCCTTGCCGGCCAGCACCACCTTGCCGGCCTCCATCGGGCCGCCGGAGACGAAGACAGTCGGGATGTTGAGGCGCAGCGAGGCCATCAGCATGCCGGGAGTGATCTTGTCGCAATTGGAGATGCAGACCATGGCGTCGGCGCAATGCGCGTTGACCATGTATTCGACGGAGTCGGCGATCAGCTCGCGCGACGGCAGCGAATAGAGCATGCCGTCGTGGCCCATGGCGATGCCGTCGTCGACGGCGATGGTGTTGAACTCCTTGGCGACGCCGCCGGCTTTCTCGATCTCTCGAGCGACAAGCTGGCCGAGGTCCTTCAGATGCACATGGCCCGGCACGAACTGGGTGAAGGAGTTGACCACCGCGATGATCGGCTTGCCGAAATCCGAATCCTTCATGCCGGTGGCGCGCCACAGGCCGCGGGCGCCGGCCATGTTGCGGCCATGGGTGGTGGTGCGGGAACGATAGGCAGGCATCGAATTGTCCTTGCTGGCTGGCCGCGCCAAAGCGAGGCGCGGCGGCGCTGAATTTCAGTCGGCGCCGGTTATAGCGGCCACCGCCGGGCCTTGCCACAGTTTTGCGCTGCGCCACAAATCTTCAGGAAAATTTGGAAATCGCTGTCGGATCGCGCCTTACGGGTCCGTCCTTGAGGCAGGCGGCACGGAAACGGCACAAAGTCGCCGGCGCGCCGTTGAAGATGGAACCAACCTGAAAAGTCCGAGGAGCAAGACATGCAAAAGATCACCACATGCCTGTGGTTCGACGGCCAGGCCGAGGAGGCGATGAACCACTACATCTCCATCTTCAAGAATTCGAAGGTGCTGAGCGTTTTGCGTTGGCCCGAGGGTCACGCCAACGAGGGCAAAGTGCTGATGACCTCATTCGAACTCGACGGCGTGCCGTTCCAGGCGCTCAATGGTGGCCCCAACTTCAAGTTTAACGAGGCGATGTCGCAGTCGATCGACTGCAAGACGCAGGAAGAGGTCGACTATTTCTGGGAGAGGCTCACCGAGGGCGGCGAGCCCGGCCCGTGCAGCTGGCTGAAAGACAAGTTCGGTGTCTCCTGGCAGGTCGTGCCGGAGCAACTGCCACGCCTGCTTCAGGACCCGGACAGGGCCAAGGCCGGCCGGGTGATGTCGGCGATGATGCAGATGGGTAAGATCGAGATCGCCAAGATCGAGGAAGCGGCCAGGGGGTGAGCGGACTTCCCCTTCTCCCCTTGTGGAAGAAGGTGGATCGGCGCGCAGCGCCGAGACGGATGAGGCGTGTTCCAGCGGAGCGTTGGTGTTCCCTGGAACACCCCTCATCCGTCGCCTTCGGCGACACCTTCTCCCACAAGAAGGGGAGAAGGAGGAGCTCACGCCGCCTTGTCGCGGACCTGATAATCCTTCACTGCCGTAAAACGGATCGCTTTCCAGCGCTCGGCCTCGTAGTTCAGCGAGAAGGCGTGTTGGGCGAGGAACACCGGGTCGTTGTCGAGGTCACGGGCGATGTCGCCGCGATGCGCCTCGATGAAGCGCTGCACATCCGCCTTGTCGTCGGCCGAGATCCAGCGGCAGACCGAGAAGCGCGACATCTCGAAATCCACCGGCAGCGTGTATTCGATGTTCAGCCGCTCCTTGAGCACATCGAGCTGCAGCGCGCCGACGACGCCGACGATCGCGGGCGAGCCGTCCTCCGGCGAGAACAGCTGCACGACGCCCTCCTCGGCCATCTGGTGCAGCGCTTCCTTGAGCTTCTTGGCCTTCATGGCGTCGCCGAGGCGGACGCGGCGCAGGATTTCCGGCGCGAAGTTCGGCACGCCGCGGAACAGGATCTCCTCACCCTCGGTCAGCGTGTCGCCGATGCGCAGCGTGCCGTGGTTGGGGATGCCGACGACGTCGCCGGCAAAGGCCTCGTCGGCGGTGACGCGGGTGCGGGCGAAGAAGAACTGTGGCGCCGACAGGCTCATCGGCTTGCCGGTGCGCACCAGCTTCGCCTTCATGCCGCGCTCGAGCTTGCCCGAGCAGACGCGGACGAAGGCGATGCGGTCGCGGTGGTTGGGGTCCATGTTGGCCTGGATCTTGAAGACGAAGGAGGTCATCTTCTCCTCGGTCGCCTCGACCTTACGGCTGTCGGCCTCTTGCGCGCGCGGCGGCGGCCCAAAGGCGCCGAGGGCCTCGATCAGGTCGCGCACGCCGTAATTGCGCAGCGCCGAGCCGAAATAGACCGGCGTCAGGTGGCCTTCGCGAAAGGCGTCGATGTCGAGCGGACGGCAGGCCTCGCGCGCCAGCTCCAGTTCCTCGATGAAGTCGTTGCGCTCGTTTTCCGGCAAGAGGCCGGCGACGCGATTGGAGTCCGGGCCGTGGACCGGCGTGCGCTCTTTCTCGTCGTCGCTCCGGCGCACCGCGTTCTGCGCCAGGTGATAGGTGCCGCAAAAGGTCTTGCCGCGGCCAATCGGCCAGGTGACGGGAGCCGTGTCCAGCGCCAGCTTCTGCTCGATCTCGTCGAGGATCTCGAAGGGATCGCGGCTCTCGCGGTCCATCTTGTTGACGAAGGTGATGATCGGGATGTCGCGCAGCCGGCAAACCTCGAACAGCTTCAGCGTGCGCGGCTCGATGCCCTTGGCGGCGTCGATGACCATGACAGCCGAGTCGACCGCCGACAGCGTGCGATAAGTGTCGTCGGCAAAATCCTCGTGGCCGGGCGTGTCGAGCAGGTTGAAGACATTGTCGTCATACTCGAAGGTCATCACCGAGGTGACCACCGAGATGCCGCGCTCGCGCTCGATCTTCATCCAGTCCGACCGGGTCTGGATGCGATCCTTCTTGGCCTTGACCTCGCCGGCAAGCTGGATGGCGCCACCGAACAGAAGCAGCTTCTCGGTGAGCGTCGTCTTGCCGGCGTCGGGGTGGGCGATGATCGCGAAGGTGCGGCGGCGCGATACCTCTTCGGGAATGGTCTCGGGCATTTCTTCCAGGCGTTCCGTGTGACAGGCGGCGCTTCTACCAGCGCTGCGCCGGCCTGTCGACATGGATGGGAAACACCTCGGGCCCCATCGCCTCGGCTCAGGCCAGTTGGGCCATGCTTTGTGCTCTCGCGATCTTCGGCAGCCAGTGGGCGATGGCTGTGCCGATGGCATCCGGGTGATCTTCCTGCAGATAATGGGCGCCCGGGCCCAAATTGATGAACCGGCAGTTCTTCAGCCCGGCCGCAAATTCCTGTGCCGCCTGCGGCGAGATCAGAGCACCGGGATCGCCCGCGAAAAGCAGTTTTGGATACGAGGAAAGCCGCAGCGCCCGGTGATCGTGTTCGCTGATGGCGGCGACGTCGGCAGGCTGGCCCTCGATCGGAAGCTCCCTTGGCAGGCGGAGCATCGGCTTGCGCGACGCAGGTGTCGGGAATGGCGCCCGGTAAGCCGCCATCTCCTCCTCGCTCATCGGCCGCAACACGGAAGCCGGCAGCACTTTCTCGACGAAGACGTTGTCCTCCAGCACCAGCTTTTCGCCGACGCCCGGCGTGCGCAGCGCTTTGAACAGCTCGCGCGCCTGTGGGCGCTGGTGAAAATCCTCCCAGCGCTCGAACGGCCGGATGAATTCCATGAAGGCCAAGCCCAAAACGCGTTGCGGGCGTCGTGCCGCGAGATGGAACGCAAGTGCGGTGCCCCAATCCTGGGCGACGATCGCCAGATCCTCGATGTCGAGCGTCTCAAGGAAGGCATCGAGGTATCGGACATGATCGAAGAAGCGATAGTCGATATCGGGCTTGCCCGACTGACCGTAGCCGATGAGGTCCGGCGCGATGCAGCGGCCAACCGGCGCGACATGCGGGATGATGTTGCGCCAGATGTAGGAGGAGGTCGGGTTGCCATGCAGGAACAGCACAGTCGGACCGGCCGCGCCGGCCTCCAGCCAGGACATGGTGGAATCGAGCACGGTCACTTGGGAACGCCGTAACGCGGTGCCGCCAGCCTGTTGTCCGTCGGTCTTCCAATTCATCGCATAGTCTCCTTCCCAAACACGGTGCTGAAGATGATGTTCTTGAACCGCTCGAGCGGTTCGGGACTGCGCTCGACCTTCATGCGCAGCATGGCCCCCTGCCAGGAGCTCAAGAGGAAATCGGCAAGGTCCGCGGCATCGAACGCCTTGGTGATCTCGCCCGCTGCCTGGCCTTCCGCGATGCATTCGGCGAAAGGCTTGCGCCAACGCTCGAAAATGTCGACCAGCCGCAGCCTGAGCGGCTCGCTGTGAACCGCCGTCTCGAGGCTGAGATTGCCGATCATGCAGCCGCGCGCCCAGTCATGCGCTGCGAGCTTCGAGGTGATGACATCGAGATAGCGGCGAAGCCTCCCCGCGGGCGGCGTGCCGTCGCGCGCCAGCGCTTTTTCGACCAGTCCGCTGACATAGGCGAAGTAACGCTCCAGCACCTCACCGGCGAATTCCTCCTTGGAGGCAAAATGGTTGGTGAAGGAGCCAGGCCTGGCGCCGGCCGCGGCGACGATGTCACGCACGCCGGCTGCCGTGTAGCCGGAATTCCAGATGGTCCGGAAACCGGCGTCGAGAAGGTTTTCGCGAAGTGATTGTCTAGCCATGGCAAAATAATACGTACGTACGTATTGATGTCAAGTGGTGAAATTTTTGCATTGGCAAAGGACTGCGGCAAATGGCAGTTGGAGAGGTCCGGAACGTGGCGCCGAGGAGGAAGATATCGTGGCCAAACAAGTCATCGTCATCGGCGCCGGCATCATCGGCGCATCGATCGCCTGGCATCTGGCAAAGGCCGGTGCGCGGGTGACGGTCGTCTCCGAGAGCGGCCCCGGCGGTGTCGCCACGCCGAATTCCTTCGCCTGGATCAATGCTAGCTGGGGTAACCCCGAAACCTACTTCCGGCTGCGCACCCGGGCGATGACCGAATGGATGCGACTGGCAAAGGAACTGCCGGGATTGCCGCTCGCCTGGTGCGGCGGCCTATGCTGGGACCTGCCGGCGGACAGGCTCGAAGCTTACGCGGCCGAGCATTCGTCCTGGGGCTACGGCATCGAGCGCGTCGGCCGCGAGCGGGCGGCGCGGATCGAGCCCAATCTGGCGGAGCCTCCCGATCTTGCCCTTTATGTCGCCGAGGAAGGCGTCGCCGAGCCGGTTGCCACCGCCAAGGCGCTGCTTGCCGATGCCGAACGGCGCAGGGCGCGGATCGTCGCAGGAGCCGTCGATGCGCTGGCGCTGTCCAATGGCAAAGTCACCGGCGTGGTCGTTTCGGGCGAAATCTTCGCCGCCGACGAGGTGGTGATCGCCGCCGGCGCAGGCGCTCCTGCGATCGCCGCAACGGCCGGCATCGAGCTGCCGATCGAGACGCCGCCGGGCCTGATCGTGCATTCGCGCCCTTACAAGAAATTGCTCAACGGTCTGGTGCTGGCCGAGAAGTTGCACATGCGCCAGACGGCGGAGGGGCGCATCATCGCCGGCTCGGATTTCGGCGGCGGTGACCCAGGCGAGAACCCGGAGGCTACCGCGCGCGAACTGTTCGCGGCGATGAAAGCGATGCTGAGCGGCGGCGATGGGCTGGAGTTCGATTTCCACACAGTTGGCTACCGCCCTACCCCGACCGACGGGTTTCCGATCGTCAGCCGCGCCGACAGCGTCGGCGGCCTCTATATCGCCGTTACCCATTCCGGCATCACGCTGGCGCCGGCCATCGGACTGTTTGCAGCCCGCGAAATCCTCGATAACGAGCGCGATGCGTTGCTCGCGCCTTATGCACTGTCGCGTTTCGCTCAGTAGCCAGGCGGCCGGCGAAACCCGCCAGCCAACGGCGCGATCGCTGCGGCGATGCCGAGCAGCCGCGCTTCCGACCAGCGCCGTCCGGCCAGCTGCAAGCCAATTGGCAAACCGCCGCTGTCCAGTCCGCACGGGATGGCGACTGCAGGATGGCCGGAATAGTTGAACACCGCGCCGTAGGCCGGCAGCATCCAATAGCTCTCGTCCTTGCCGCTGACCTTGAGCGTGGTTCCCGGCTTGCAGTGCGCAAAGGCCGTGGTCATCGCAACCGGGCAGAGGAAGGCGTCGCAGCTTTCGAAGAAGCGCTGCCAGGCAAGGATCGACCGATCGCGCCGGGCAAGCGCCGCAAACCACTGTGACACCGGCGTCGGCTGTTCCGGCTGCGAGGCCTCCAACATCATGCCGATCAGCTTGCCGCCCTCGGCGAGGTCGTCATGCAGGTCGAGTTTCGGCAGTCTTGCTTCCTCGACGCTGGCGCCGGCGGAGGCGAGCCCGGCGGCCAATCTTTCCACCGCCGCGCTGATCTCGGCGGCCACCGGAAAACCGGGGAAGGTGCTGGCGAAGGCAATGCGCAGCGATTTCAGCTCGAGCTTCGGCATCGGCTCAACCGGCACCGGCGCCAGATCGGTGTCGGCTCCGTCCGGACCGGCAATGATCCGGTAGATCAGCGCCAGGTCCTCCAGATTGCGAGCAATCGGCCCAACACAGGACATCAAGCGGACGCTGCGTGGAGCGCCGCCCGGATCGGGAAAAGCGCCGGCCAGCGAGACGCGATGCTCGGTAGGCTTCAACCCGTAGACTCCACAGAATGCAGCCGGCAGTCGAATCGAATCCTGCATGTCCGTCCCCACTTCGAAGGGGGTGAGGCCGGCGCCAACAGCGGCTGCGGCACCGCCGCTCGAGCCACCCGCCGTGCGCGACAAATCCCACGGGTTGCCGGTGCGACCGAACAACGGATTGTCCGACTGCCAGTCACCCAGCATGGTGGCGACATTGGTTTTGCCGACCAGCACGCCTCCCGCCGCCTTCAGCCGGGCGACGACCGGGCTGTCCTTCCTGGCCACATAGTCGGCAAAAGGCGGGAAGCCGACGGTGGTCCTCATGCCCGCCGTCTCGTGCGTGTCCTTCAAGGTGAAGGGCACGCCATGCAGCGGGCCGAGCGTGTCGGTGCGAGCCAACGCCGCATCGGCTTGTCTGGCACGCTCGCGCGCGCCTTCCCGGTCGAGGATCACGACAGCGTTGATCGCCTTGTTGTGCCGATCGATCTGCGCGAGGTGCGCGTCGAGCGCCTCGACCGCCGATATCTTGCGCTCGGCAATCGCGGCGGCGAGTTCGACGACTGAGGAGAAGGCGGTATCCATGGTGAAAGCTCCGGCTCTGGCCGCGCCCAGCGTGAAATGGCGGATTGGCGCGTGGCTTCAAGCCAAGAGTTCAGCATTCAAGACTGGGTGACGCTTGATCGAAATTGCGCGTCAAGTTTGATCAGATCTGCGCTCTACGGCGCCCCTCTGTCCTGCGACGTGGCCGATTTTTTTGGAATTACACGGCCATTGCCAGTTGCGCGACCGCAGGCGCAAACGGTTGAATGCTGGTGCCGTCCCTCGCCATGGTGACGAAGCTCGACGGCGGGATCGCCTGCCAGTCGCCGCCGTCGCGGTCAAAGGGTTCCGAGACTAGGCAGCGGCCGGCGCGACTTGTGAAGGCGCCGGTATAGAGCGTCGGCGCATGGCCGTCCGTGGCGAAGCGCACGGCGTGGAGCGCCTCGCCATCCGAAAAGGCGGCAGTCAATTTCAAGGAGGGCTCGACACCGGCGCGGCGCGAGGCCTCGATGACGCGGCTGGTGGCGCGGGACACTGCGCCTATCGGGTCGGCGGACAGGCCTTCGTCGAGCATCAGCAGGAAAAAGAGCTCGGAATCGGTCGTCCCTTCGCGCTGGTCGAAGACAGCATCCGAGAGTGAATTTTCCAGCACGCGGCGGATCTTTTCGAAACCGCCGATCTGGCCGTTGTGCATGAACGACCAGCGGCCGGATACGAAAGGATGGCAGTTCATGCGGCTGGTGGCGCCGCCGGTCGCGGCGCGCACATGGGCGAGGAACAGGCCGGACTTGATCTGCCGGCAGAGGCTTTTCAGATTGGGGTCCGACCAGGCCGGCAGGATGTCGCGATAGAGGCCGGGCTCGGGCCGATCACCATACCAGGCGAGGCCGAATCCGTCGCCATTGGTCGGTGACTTGGCCTCCTGGGCGCAATGACTTTGGACGATCAGCGAGTGGCAGGGCGCGGTGACGATGTCTTCGAGGAAGACCGCTTCACCAAGATAGGCCGCCCACCGGCACATCGCATTCCACCATCTATCAGGCGCGGTCCATGAGAGCCGCCGGCTCCTTCACCGCATGTGAGCCTCTGTTTTGCGTGCGCTCGTAGAGCTCGCGAACGATTCGGCTCGCCGTAGTCTCGAACAGAAACGGCAAGAAAGCGTGAACGAGCGCCGCGCCCGCGGCCATCAACAGGCGGGAACAGAACCAGGCGGCGAAGGCCATGTGGCCGAAATAGGTCTCGCCGACCTTGGCCGGATGAGTGGTGAAAAGTGCCGTAAGCCGTGTCGTCATGTTGGTACTCCCTCCTGCCGGGATGAGCCCCGATGGTGGGTACCTTGCCATAGGTCGAAGGTTCATTGGTCTCAATTTGTCCTTGAACGAAAGCCAATTATGGGACATTCATCCCAATATGGCCCATGGACTTGATGCAATCGATCGAAGATTGCTGGCGGAGCTGCAGCGCGACGGCACGCTTTCCGTCGATCAGCTCTCGGAGCGCGTGGCGCTGTCGCGCAACGCCTGCTGGCGGCGCGTCAGGCGGCTGGAGGAGGATGGCGTCATCACCGGGCGTGTGGCGCTGGTCGATGCCGACAAGCTTGGGCTGGGCCTTTCGGTGTTCATCCTGATCCGCACGTCGAACCATGACCCGGACTGGCTGCAGAAATTCCGCGCGGCGGTGACCGGCTTTGCCGAGATCACCGGCGTCTACCGCATGTCGGGCGACCTCGACTATGTGCTGAGGGCCCGCGTCGCCGACGTGAAAGCTTATGACCGGCTCTACCAGCGGCTGATTGCCAAGGTCGCGCTGTCGGACGTCTCGGCTTCCTTCGTCATGGAGGAGATCAAGGAGACGACCGTCGTTCCGGTGGAGCTGCGCTAACGGCGCCGGAACCGTGCCGCAAAGAAAGCCGTTGATAGGTTCACACCCGAGTTGACCGAATCGGCATTCGCGCCGATAGGAATGGGCTCATGCGCATGGCTGTCTCTCCTTCCTCCGTCATCGGTCCTACTGTCGGCTTCGTCAGGTTGCCGCATGGCGAGGGATTGCCGCTGCCGGCCTATGAGAGCACGGGCGCCGCCGGCATGGATTTGCGAGCCGCGGTGCCGGAAGACCGGCCATTGCTGATCCTGCCCGGAAAACGCGCGCTGGTGCCGACCGGGCTGATCCTGGAAATCCCGAAAGGCATGGAAGGCCAGGTGCGGCCGCGTTCCGGTCTTGCCTTCAAGCATGGGCTCACCGTCCTCAACACGCCCGGAACCATCGACAGCGACTATCGCGGCGAGGTGAAGGTGCTGCTCGTCAATCTCGGAGACGAGGATTTCGCTGTGACGCGCGGCATGCGGATCGCCCAGATCATCTTTGCCGCGGTGACGCAGGTTGCGGTCGAGGAGCGTACGCTTGCCGGCGGCACGGCGCGCGGCGCCGGCGGGTTCGGGTCGACCGGCACCGCCTGATGTCTCCGAAGCTGGTCATTTTCGACTGCGACGGGGTTCTGGTCGACACCGAGAACCTTGCCAACAAGCGCCTGGCCGAATGGCTGAGCGCCGCCGGCTTTGCCACCACCTTCGAATATTGCCGCAAGAACTTTTCCGGCCGCAGCATGGTCTCGGTGCAGAAGGAGATCGAAGCGGCGACCGCGGTCAGGCTCGGCGCCGACTTCGTCGAGCGCTGGAATGCCGGCCTGCCGGACCTGTTCGCGCATGGCGTCGAGGCGATCCCTCACGTGCGCGACTTCATCGAGAAGGTGCTTGCCGCCGGCATCGCTTATTGCGTCGCCTCATCGGCGCGGGTCTCAAAGATGCATATCACGCTCGGCCAGACCGGGCTTTTGCCGCTGTTCGAGCACGCGATGTTCTCTTCCACCATGGTCGGTCGCGGCAAGCCGTTCCCGGACCTCTTCCTCCATGCGGCAAGGACGATGGGCTTCGCGCCCGCCGACTGCATCGTCATCGAGGACAGCGTCGCAGGCACCCAGGCCGGCATTGCCGCCGGCATGCGGGTATTTTCCTATCATGCCGATCCGTTCTCGGACCGCGACGGCCTGGCGGAAGCCGGCGGGATATTGTTCAACGACATGCGGGAGCTCGCCGGGCTGGTGCCGATCCACTGATCTCGTCCCGGCTGCGCGACGCAAAACTCCATGTTACCGTGAGCGCCTTCGAGGGGCTCTCCATGATTTCCGTCTTATCCCGTCTCATGCTGGCTTGCCTGCTGCTGCCATGGCTCTGGGCGGCAGCGAGCGCACAGGCCGTCAGCTTTCCGGAGTTGAACAGCGCCGTTCCCGGCCATCAGGACGTCACCTATCTCGATCTCGCCAAGATGGTCGTCCCGGATCTCGCCGCCAGCGATGACGGATTCTTCAAGGGCAGCGCGCCGATCGAGATGCGCCATATCCTCGGCGGCGACGAAGGCGGCTCGCCGCCCGAGACTATCAACCTGCCTAACGCTGCCGTTCTTCCCATCAAGGCCGGCAGTAAGGAACGTCTAGCCATGCTCTTCGACCTCGGGCAGGCTGAGGACAGCGCCGAGGGCTTTGCTGTGCTGGCGCTCTACGACCTTGCAGGCAAGCCGAGGCTGCTCGACGCGGTCAATGTCGGAACCGACCAGAACAGCTATTTTCGCGATCCCGGCAAGCTCGCGGTCGGCCCGGGCGACGATGTGCTCATCACCATGAGCACGCATTTCAATTCGAACCAGGGCTATGTCAGCACGATCCTGATCCTGGTCCGCGGCGACCGCTTCGAAGCGATCGATCAGATCAACACGTTCGACGAGAATGTCTGTGCCTACAAGCGCACGCAGGACCTGTCCTTCCAGGCTCCCGGCGGCGAAAAACCCTACGCGGCGATCAGGGCGACGGTCACCGATGCCACCGTGCCGAGCGGCGAAAGCTGCGAGGAGCCAGCGCCCGAGGCCGTCTCGCACGACATTTCGGTGACCTATCATTGGGACAACGCCGAGTCGCGTTATGTAGGGGACTCCGACGCCTTCGAGAGATTGTCAGCAGAGAATGCCAAACGCTTCTGAGCCAACCGCATTCGTTTGCCCGGCCCGGGCAGCCGCGATAAATTCTCTTCACCACACCGAAAACATCATTGAGGACCCGCCATGGACAAGGGCAAGATTTTTCGCGATCTGCATGCCTCGACCTTCGTCATGCCCAATCCCTGGGATGTCGGCACGACCAAACTTCTGGCCTCGTTCGGCTTCAAGGCGCTGGCCACGACCAGCGCCGGCTTCGCCTTCTCGCGCGGCCTGCCTGACGGCGCCGTGACCTTCGAGGCCATGATCCACCATTGCCGCGAGGTGACCGCGGCGACCGACCTGCCGGTTTCGGCCGATCTCGAACGCGGCAAGGGCGACAGCGCCGAGCAGGCCGCCGAAACTATCTTCGCGGCTGAAGCCGCCGGTCTTGCCGGCTGCTCGATCGAGGATCATACAGGCGACCCCGACAATCCGATCTATGATTTCTCGCATGCGGTCGAACGCGTCGCCGCGGCCGCCGAGGCGGCTCGCGCCCTCAAGCACGATTTCGTCTTCACCGCGCGGGCCGAGAATTTCCTGTGGGGCAAGACCGATCTCGACGACACGATCAAGCGGCTGCAGGCTTTCGAGAAGGCCGGCGCCGATGTGCTCTATGCGCCGGGCTTGAGCGACATCGACACGGTGCGGTTGGTCTGCTCGGCGGTGGGCAAGCCGGTCAATGTCATGGCGCGGCCCGGCTTCACCGTCGCCGACCTTGCCATGGCAGGCGTCAAACGCGTCTCGCTCGGCCCGTGGCTGACGAATTTCGCCTACGGCATGCTGGAGACGGCGGCGCGCGAGATCCAGCAAGACGGCACCTTCGGCTTCACCCGCGCCGCCATGCCGTTCGGCAAGCTGCAGGCGCTGTTCCGCGAGACCGGCGCATGACGCTCACCGTTGTCGACATGCATACCGGCGGCGAGCCGCTCAGGATCATCACCGGCGGTTATCCCGATATCCCGAAGGGCACGATCCTGGAGAAGCGTGCCTATGTGCGCGACAATCTCGACCATCTGCGCAAGCTGCTGATCTTCGAGCCGCGCGGCCACTACGACATGTATGGCGCGCTGCTGGTGGAGCCCGACCTTCCCGGCGCCGATCTCGCGGTCTTGTTCATGCACAATGAAGGCTATTCGACCATGTGCGGCCACGCCATCATCGCGCTTGGCCGCTATGCTGTCGACGAAGGGCTTGTCGAGAAACAGGAGCCGGTGACGACGGTGAAGATCGAGGCGCCGTGCGGACTGGTCGTCGCCTCCGTCGAGGTCAAAAGTGGCAAGGCGGGCGCCGTTTCGTTCGAGAGCGTTCCGGCCTTCCTGTTTGCGCGCGACCAGAGGATCGACTTGCAGGGTTTCGGTTCGATCGGCTTCGATGTCGCTTATGGCGGCGCCTTCTACGCGCTGGCCGATTGCGGGCAGTTCGGGCTGGAATTCGGCCGCAACCCGGTGCGCGATTTCGTTGATGCGGCGACGGCGCTGACCGAAAGGCTCAAGGCCGACTTCCGGCTGACGCACCCTGACCATTCCGACCTCGCCTTCCTCTATGGCACGATCCTGACCGACGGGCGGGATGTATTTTCCGGCGATCCTACAAAGAACGTCTGCGTGTTCGCGGAAGCCGAGGTCGACCGCTCGCCGACCGGCTCCGGCGTTACCGCCAGGCTGGCCGCCATGCATGCCAAGGGCGAGATCGGCATCGGCCAGACGAGGACGTTCGAAAGCATCGCCGGGTCGCGCTTTTCAGGCTCGGTCGCAAGTACAGCGCTTGCCGGTCCGCATGAGGCGATCATCGCCCGCGTCGGCGGCCGCGCCTACTATTGCGGGCGCGCCGAGTTCGTCGTCGAGCCGGACGATGAGTTGGGGCAAGGCTTTCTGCTGCGCTGAGGCAATCAGAGCGTTCGGCCTGCCCCCCGTGCCGACACCGCCTTGTGCAGATGCACCATCATGGCCGCCGCAAAGAGCGGCGTCAAAAGGTTGAGCAGCGGTACGGCCAGGAAGACCGCGATGACCAGTCCCGCCAGGAACACGGTGCCGGCATATTTCCGGCGCAGCGCCTTGGCCTCGGCCTCGGGACGGAAGCGCATGGCGGCGAATTCGAAGAACTCGCACCCAAGCAGGTAACCGTTGACGATGAAGAAGGCGGCGATGTTGATGCCCGGCACCAGGAGCAGCAACAGGGCGACGATGTTACCGAGGATGACGACGCCGAAGAACTTTATCGCCAGCACCAGCGAATGCAGCGCCGGCACCGCGCGGCCGGGCGGATCACTCGGATAGTCGGTGCGCTCGACCACTTCGGCGACGTCGTCGAGGAATAGACCGGCGACGATCGCCGTTGCCGGCGCGACCAGCAGCGCCATCGGTATCGCCAGGAGGATGCCGGCGATCACTGCGCCAAGCCATCCGGCCCAGGACGGCAATCCGGGCAGAAGCGTGTGCAGCCACGGCCAAGCCAGCCATTCGAGCAGACTTTCGACGCCGAACCATAGCGCCACCAGCGCCAGCAGCGTCAGGCCCAGCGTCTTGAGGAAGACGGAGCGGAATTCGGGCGAGAACAGCCGGCTGGCGGCGGCGCGGGCGGCGTCGAGGATCACGGCAGGTCCAAGCCCCTCATCGAAAAGACGCTTCCGAGATAGGCGGGCTTTTTGACCAGCGCAACTAAAGCGCGTCGCATCGAAACGGATTCAGGCGAAGCGCTTTTTGGGCGACATGCATTTTTTCTGATGCATGTCGTTCTCCCAAAACCGCTGCACACTTTTGGGCGACATGCTTTTTTCTGGTGCATGTCGTTCTCCCAAAACCGCTGCACACTTTTGGGCGACATGCATTATTGCGCAAGCCTGGTCTGCCGGGCCGGAATGGTCATGGCCGCGACGCCGACGACGACAAAGGCCATGCCGAGCCAAGCGGTCGGGCCGAGGCTCTCGCCAAGGAAGAGGGCGCCGATGCCGACGCCGATCGGCACGCGCAGATAGGCCTGCGAGGTGGTGCCGACCGAGCCAAGCGTGTGGATGAGGCGGAAGAAGATCGAGAAGGCGAGCGCGGTGGAGAAGACCGAAAGGCCCAGTAGCGCCAGGACGGAAGCCGTCGACGGCATCAGCGTCCAGGGCCGGTCGAAGACGAGACTCAAGGGAATAAGCATCGCGGCGCCGCAGATCATCGAGCCGGCCGCCGGCACCATCGGATCAAGCCCCCTGAAATTGCGCCCGAAAATGGCAGCACCCGCATAGCTGACGGTAGCCGCGACGACGGCAAGCTGCGCCCAGAGCTGATGACCAAGACCGCCGAGCGCCTCGGTGCCGACGATCAGGCAAATACCGGCGATGCCGGCGCCGACGCCGACCAGCTTGCGCAGCGTCACCGGTTCGTGGCGCGTGATCAGCGCCGTCAGCAGGAAGGTGAAGATCGGCGACGTGGCATTGAGGATGGTGGCGAGGCCGGCGTCGATCGAGCGCTCGGCGGCCGCGATCAGCGTGAACGGAATGACGCTGTTCAGGCAGGCCTGGAACATGAAGCGGCGCCAGTTCACCGCGTCCCGAGGCATGGTAAGGCCGCGCCAGCGGATGAGGCCAAGCAGAATGCTGCCTGCAATCAGTGTGCGGCCGGCGATGAAGGTCACCGGCGGGATCGTCTCGACGCCGATCTTGATGAAGGTGTAGGAGGCACCCCACAACACCGCCAGAACCCCTAACAGCGCCAGTTCGGCGGTCATGTCGGTCTTCTCAGACATCTGGTGGTCCGTGCCTTGTTTCCGGGACGATCTGCTTCTAGCGCGAGACGAGACGGAAATGTTTCGATCGCGGTGAAACCATAACTGCCGGCATCGCTGCTGTTGTGGCCCAGTTTGACGCTAGCATTGCCGCAGCCGGCGAACGACCCCGTCCAAGTCGACCCGGCGCAAACCGATGCCGATTTTCGGGGTAGGCAAAGCGGTTGCAAGCCGCTAGACCCGCGCCCGGCCGGCATGGCAGAAAGCCGGTGGTCGTTGGCGGAGACATTGATGCCGGAATATGACGTGCTTTGCATCGGCAATGCCATTGTCGACATCATCGCCCAGTGCGACGAGGCCTTCCTCGAGACCAACGGCATCATCAAGGGCGCGATGAACCTCATCGACACCAGGCGCGCCGAGCTGCTCTATAGCCGCATGGGTCCGGCGATCGAGGCTTCGGGCGGCAGCGCCGGCAACACGGCGGCGGGCGTGGCGAGCTTCGGCGGCCGCGCCGCCTTCTTCGGCAAGGTGTCGAACGATGCGCTCGGCGAGATCTACACCCACGACATCCACGCCCAGGGCGTCGCCTTCGACACTAGGCCGCTCAGCGGCGAGCCGCCGACGGCGCGCTCGATGATCTTCGTCACGCCGGACGGCGAGCGCTCGATGAACACCTATCTCGGCGCCTGCGTGGAGCTCGGCCCGGAAGATGTCGAAGCCGACAAGGCCGCCGGCGCCAGGGTCACCTATTTCGAGGGCTATCTGTGGGATCCGCCGCGCGCCAAGGAAGCGATCCGGCAGACGGCGAGGCTAGCGCATGCCGCCGGGCGCGAAGTGTCGATGACGCTCTCGGATCCCTTCTGCGTCGACCGCTACCGCGACGAGTTCCTCGAGCTGATGCGCTCCGGCACGGTCGACATCGTCTTCGCCAACAGCCACGAGATCAAGTCGCTCTACCAGACCTCCTCGTTCGAGGACGCGCTGGCGGCGATACGCAAGGATTGCAAGATCGCCGCCGTCACGCGCTCGGAAAAAGGCTCGGTGGTCGTGCGTGGCAACGAGACCGTCACCATAAACGCGACGGCGATCAAGGAACTGGTCGACACGACCGGCGCCGGCGACCTCTACGCCGCCGGCTTCCTCTACGGCTATACGACCGGGCGCAGTCTCAAGGATTGCGGCGACCTCGGCTCGCTGGCCGCCGGGCTGGTGATCCAGCAGATCGGTCCGCGGCCAAGGCAGAATTTGCGCCGCGAGGCCGAGCAGGCGGGGCTACTGTAAAGGCGGCCTTTCCCTTCTCCCCTTGTGGGAGAAGGTGTCGCCGTAGGCGACGGATGAGGGGTGCTCCAGCTTGGCGGACACGTTCATCCACGTCCGTCCTCGGTGACAGCTCTGCCGCGCTTCATTCTTTCAACACCCCTCATCCGTCTCGGCGCTGCGCGCCGATCCACCCCGGCCGGGGTCCCCACTGCTCCGCAGCGTCCCGGCGTTCGCTGGCCTTTCATCGTGCCACCGGCACGATGAGTTCGCTTCGCGAACCGGCTGCTCACCCACAAGGGGAGAAGGAAAGGACACCGTCTGTCGCGCCGCTGTCATAGATCGCTCCTACAGGCATAGTGGGCGTTCTACGACTGACATTTCGGGACGCCCGCAGCAGTTGGGGTGCCAAAAATGCAAGACAGCAACCTTTACGGTCGCTGCGTCTGTTGCCGTTGCGCTTGCCGCTTTCCGTTATAGCCGTTCAAGAACCGCCGTGGCTGGGAGGAGAGCGCGGCGCGCAAGACAGATGCATGACCAGATTTCTGAATCCGCCTGAAGGAATTTCGCAGGATGCCCTGGCCGGCCTGGTGGCCGAGGCCGTGCAGCAGGCATTGATGCGGCATGGTGTCCTGCTTGACGCGGAGGCGCTGGTTTGCGCCAGCGCGATGGCCGGCAGCATTGCCGCGGCCCTTCCCTTCCTGCCACAGGCGCAGCGGCTTGCAATCACCTCCTTCAAGGGCGGCTGGACCGGATTCGCGTCCGAGTTCTTCCGCACAATGGCGGAGAAGATCGCACGCGCCGACTCGGGCGACGCCAACAGCGTGGACGAAAATCCGACAATCGGGGCCGTCAGGCCTGCTCCCCGGCCTTTTGCCGAGTGGGCCTCCGAGCTGCAGTCGATGCTGATCGAAGACTGGGCCGGCGAGGTCGCCGGGTCGACCTACCTGGAAGAAAAGCTCCGGATCCCGCGCTCGACGCTGCATCGCTGGCAAAGGCGGGGCGAAGTTGTCGCGCTGCGCAAGGGCGGCCGCAAGCATGTCTTCCCGCTGGCCCAGTTCGTCGACGGCAGGCCGGCCCCAGGCATTAGCGAGGTATTGACGGCGATCGCCAATCCGAGGCTGGCCTGGTTCTGGCTGACCCGGCCCTCGGCCGAACTGGGCGGTCGCACCCCCATCGCAATGCTGCGCGAGGACATGATCGAGGACGTGGTTCGCGTCGCGCGCAGCTTGCCCTGATCCGTTGTTCCAATATGGCTTCGCGTTTCCGGGTGCCGATGTCCGCGAATATTAGCCGGCTATCCTTTCGTCATAAAACTGTAATAAATGGCACATTTGGCACGTTTCACAGGTCAAATTTCCATTTCAAATGTATACTTTGTGCAATATGTGCCATTCTTTCAAATATATGACGTGATATTCGTGCAACAGGACTTTTAGAAGCGGTCGAAAGGCCGCTTTTCGAACATAATCTCTGTTGTACGCGCCCGCCGATTAGGCCATGTCGGGAGCGAAGAAGCGGCGCCGGGGTGCACAGCTTTTTCAACGATGGGGACGGGGGTAGCAGGGCCTGGAAGGGCATGCGCAGACCTGTCTTGAACCTTTGACTGGAGATTCAAGAAAATGAACATCAAGAGCCTTCTTCTCGGCTCAGCTGCGGCCCTGATCGCAGTTTCCGGTGCTCGCGCCGCCGACGCGGTCACCGTCGCCGAGCCGGAACCGGCCGAATACGTCAAGATCTGCGACGTCTACGGAGCCGGCTACTTCTACATCCCGGGCACCGAGACCTGCCTGCGCATCGGCGGCTATGTCCGTTACGATATCGGCCTCGGCGACGTCGGCTCGTTCGACGGCGCGAAGTCCTTCGACCACCAAGACGGTAGCCAGCAGGGCACCTGGAAGAAGAACGCCCGCTTCACCTTCAAGACCTGGACGGGCCAGGAAACCGAGCTCGGCACCCTGAAGACCTACACAGAAATGCGCTTCAACTTCGGCAATAGCAACGGCTATGGCAGCCTTGCCGCCGGCAATCCTGCCGTTGACAAGGGCGTCTCGGTGAAATTCGCCTGGATCCAGCTCGGTGGGCTGCGCGTCGGTAAGGACGAATCGGCCTTTGATACGTTCGTCGGCTACGCCGGCAGCGTCATCCAGGACACGATCGTTCCCTATGGCAACTTCGACACCAACGTCGTCCAGTACTACTTCGACGCCGGCAACGGCTTTTCGGCCGTGGTCTCGCTCGAAGAAGGTTCGGGCGTTGTTGGCACGATCGACAGCTATGTTCCGCACGTCGTCGGCGGCGTGAAGTACAAGCAGGATTGGGGTGCCATCACGGGCGTCGTAGCTTACGACAGCAACTACGAGGAAGTGGCCGGCAAAGTCCGCGTGGACTTCAATGTCACCAAGGAGCTGTCGCTGTTCGGCATGTTCGGCTACGGCTCGGACGACAACCTCACCGATCCGACCAACACAATTCCTGCGAGCGGTCGCGGCTTCTACAAGCAGTGGGCTGGCAACTGGGCATTCTGGGCCGGCGGCACCTACAAGTTCAACGAGAAGACCGCCTTCAACCTCCAGGTCTCGGGTGATGAGCAGAAGAACTACGGTGTGGCTGCGAACGTCGCCTATACCATGGTCCCCGGCTTCACGGTCACGGCCGAAGTTGACTACGATCACTACGGTGAATTTGGCAATCCGAGCATCTATGGCAACTTTACCAAGGCCGACAAGAAGAACAGCGTCGGCGGTATCCTCCGCTTCCAGCGCTCGTTCTGATCGAATCCCTGCCCCTAAGAAAAAGCCCGCGACACGTCGCGGGCTTTTTTGTTTGTTCCCAAGCGATGCTGTTGAAGCGCCGGCCGCTCGTCAGTTGCCCGCCGAATAGGCCGCGATCGCCGCCATGTTGACGATATCGCTGTCCTTGGCGTTCAGCGAGACGATCTGCACCGGCTTGTTGAGGCCGACCAGCAGCGGGCCGATAACCGTCGAGCCACCGAGTTCCTGCAGCATCTTGGTCGAGATCGAGGCCGAGTGGAATGCCGGCATCACCAGCACATTGGCCGGGCCGGTCAGCCTGATGAACGGATACTGCGCCATAGCGCGCGGATTCAGCGCCACGTCGGCCGCCATCTCGCCGTCATATTCGAAATCGACGCGGCGCTTGTCGAGGATGCGCACCGCCTCCTGTATCCGCTCGGAGCGCTCGCCCTGCGGATGGCCGAAGGTGGAATAGGCAAGCATGGCAATCCTTGGCTCATAGCCCATGCGGCGGGCAAAGCCTGCGGCCTCCTCGGCAATGTCGGCGATCTGCTCGGCGTTCGGCATGTCGTGCACGGCGGTGTCGGCGATCATCACGGTGCGGCCGCGCGCGAGTACGATCGAGGCACCGATGACGCGATGGCCGGGCTTTGCGTCGATGACGCGGCGCACGTCGTCGAGCGCGGTGGAATAATTGCGTGTCACGCCGGTGACGATGCCGTCGGCGTCGCCCAGCGCCACCATGCAGGCGGCGAAATGGTTGCGGTCGTTGTTGATCAGCCGTTGGCAGTCGCGGAACAGAAAACCCTTCCGCTGCATGCGTTCATAGAGATAGTCGGTGTAGATGCCGTTGCGGCGCGACAGCCTGGCATTGATGATCTCTAGTCCCTGCTTGTTGAGATCGACGCCGGCGTTGCGGGCATTCTCCTTGATGACATCGTCGCGGCCAAGCAGGATCGCCGTGCCGAGCCTCTGGTTCACATAGGAGACGGCGGCGCGCATCACCTGCTCTTCCTCGCCCTCGGCGAAGACGATGCGCTTGGGCTGGCGGCGCACGCGGTCGTAGATGCGCTGCAAGGTCGAGGCGATCGGATCGCGGCGCGCCGAAAGCTCCTGCGCATAGTGGTCGAGATCGAGGATCGGCTTGCGGGCAACGCCGGAGTCCATCGCGGCCTTGGCCACCGCGAGCGGGATTGCCGAAATCAGGCGCGGATCGAACGGCACCGGGATGATGTAGTTGGGGCCGAATTTCGGCCGGTTGCCCTGATAGGCCGCCGCGACATCGTCCGGCACATCCTGGCGCGCCAGTTCGGCCAATGCCCTGGCCGCGGCGATCTTCATCTCGTCATTGATGGTGGTGGCCCGGACATCCAGCGCGCCGCGGAAGATATAGGGAAAGCCGAGCACGTTGTTGACCTGGTTCGGATAATCGGAGCGCCCCGTGGCCATGATGGCATCGGTGCGTATCTCACCCACTTCTTCCGGCGTGATCTCCGGGTCGGGATTGGCCATGGCGAAGATGATCGGGTTCTTGGCCATCGACTGCACCATGGCGGGGGTCAACGCACCCTTGGCGGAAAGGCCGAGGAAGACGTCGGCGCCGTCCAGCGCCTCGGCGAGGCTGCGCGCCTCGGTCTTGACCGCATGCGCCGACTTCCATTGGTTCATGCCTTCGGTGCGACCCTGGAAGACCACGCCCTTGGTGTCGCACAGGGTGATGTTTTCCGGCGGAAAACCCATCGCCTTCATCAGTTCGATGCAGGCGATGCCGGCGGCGCCCGCGCCGTTGCAGACCATCTTCGTGGCCTTCATGTCGCGGCCGGTGATTTCCAGCGCGTTGATCAGGCCGGCGGACGAGATGATGGCGGTGCCGTGCTGGTCGTCATGGAAGACCGGAATATCCATCAATTCGCGGAGGCGCTGCTCGATGATGAAGCATTCCGGCGCCTTGATGTCCTCGAGGTTGATGCCGCCGAAGGAGGGCCCGAGGAAGCGCACGCAGTTGATGAACTCGTCGGCGTCCTCGGTCGCCACTTCGAGGTCGATGGAATCGACATCGGCGAAACGCTTGAACAGCACCGCCTTGCCTTCCATGACCGGCTTCGAGGCCAGCGCGCCGAGATTGCCGAGGCCGAGGATGGCGGTGCCGTTGGAAATGACCGCGACCATGTTGCCGCGCGCAGTGTAGTCGAAGGCCCGGCTCGGGTCTTCCGCGATGGCGCGCACGGGAACGGCGACGCCAGGCGAATAGGCGAGGCTGAGATCGCGCTGGGTGGCCATCGGCTTGGTGGCGACGATCTCCAGCTTGCCGGGCCGACCCATGGCGTGGAATTCGAGCGCCTCCTGCGCGCTGACGGAGGGTCCGCTGCTTTCGGTTTTCCTGGCCATGATGCTTTTGGTTCCCTCACCTTTCGGCACCGCTTGGAACGGCTGCTTTCTTATGGATTTCCGGATTAAGGCTACACGCGGCCGCTGTAAACCGCCAAGGCGGGCAAAGCTGCTTCAACATGGAAGGCGGCGGCTCGGTCGACAGCCGGCTGGCAGCATGGCGCGCGGTTTCCCCTGCTTTTCGAGGCGCCGGCATTAAACCCTACTGTCACATCTGCTAGCGTCCCGGCATGAACATGCACATGCCGACCGATACCGACGCCCAAGAGACGACGACAACGGCACCCGCCATGGGCGGCGTCACGCCGATGATGGAGCAGTATATCGAGATCAAGGCGGCGAACCCGGATTCGCTTCTGTTCTACCGCATGGGCGATTTCTACGAGCTGTTCTTCGACGACGCCGAGAAGGCGAGCCAGGCGCTCGGCATCGTGCTGACACGGCGCGGCAAGCACCAGGGCCACGACATTCCGATGTGCGGCGTGCCGGTGCATGCGGCGGACGACTATCTGCAGAAGCTGATCGCGCAAGGTTTTCGCGTTGCCGTCTGCGAGCAGATCGAGGACCCGGCGGAAGCCAAGAAGCGCGGCTCGAAATCGGTGGTGCGGCGCGACGTGGTGCGGCTGGTCACGCCCGGCACCATAACCGAGGACAAGCTGCTCGCGCCTTCGGAATCGAGCTTCCTGATGGCGCTGGGCAGAGTGAAGGGCAGCGGTGCCGCGGGCAATCCGGGCAGCTTCGCGCTGGCCTGGATCGACATATCGACCGGAGCGTTCCGGGTTGCCGAGACGACGGCCGAGCGGCTGCTTGCCGACATCTTCCGCGTCGATCCGCGCGAGCTGATCGTCGCCGAGCCGGTGTTCCACGACCCGGAGCTGCGGCCGGTCTTCGACGTGCTCGGCCGGGTCGCCAACCCGCAGCCGCCGTCGCTGTTCGATTCGGCATCGGCCACGGGGCGCATCGCCCGCTTCTTCGAGGTGGCGACGCCGGACAGTTTCGGCACCTTCTCGCGCGCCGAGCTGTCGGCGATCTCGGGCGCCATCGCCTATGTTGAGAAGACGCAGAAGGCCGAGCGGCCGCCGCTGTCGCGCCCCGAGCGCGAGGAGAGTGGCTCGACGCTGTTCATCGATCCGGCAACGCGCGCCAACCTGGAACTGTTGCGCACGCTGTCCGGCAGCCGCGAAGGCTCGCTGTTCAAGGCGATCGACCGCACGGTGACCGGCGGCGGCGGGCGATTGCTCGCCGACCGGCTGATGGCGCCATTGACCGACCCGGCGGCAATCGCGGCAAGGCTGGATTCTGTGTCGTTCTTCCGCGCCGAGACGCGGCTCTGCCAAGGCTTGCGGGCGAGCCTGAAAAGCGTCGCCGACATGCCAAGGTCGCTGTCGCGGCTGGCGCTGAACCGCGGCGGCCCGCGCGACCTCGGCGCACTGCGCGCCGGTTTTGAAGCGGCGGGCGCCATCGCCGAACTGTTCGCGACGACCACTCTTCCGGCCGAGCTCGCCGCGGCGCTGGCGGCGATCAAGGCTTTGCCAGAGGCGTTCGCCCGCCATCTCAGCGAGGCGCTCGACGACGAACTGCCGCTCATCAAGCGCGACGGCGGCTTCGTGCGCAGCGGCTATCATGCCGAGCTCGATGAGATGCGCGCGCTGCGCGACGAGTCGCGAAAAGTGATCGCCGAGCTGGAGCGCTCGCTGATCGAGGAGACCGGCATCCGCTCGCTGAAGATCCGGCACAACAATGTGCTCGGCTACTACATCGAGGTCAGCGCCAACCACCATGGCGTGATGACCGGCAGCGACGCCGCCAAGGCCCGCTTCATCCATCGCCAGACCATGGCCAACGCCATGCGCTTCACGACGACCGAACTGGCGGAGCTGGAATCGAAGATCGCCAATGCCGCCGACCGGGCGCTGAGCATCGAGCTCGCCGCTTTCGACCGGCTGACGGCGGAGGTAGTCAGCGAGGCCGACAGCATCCGCGCCGGCGCCGAGGCGCTCGCCGTGCTCGACGTGTCGTCGGCCCTCGCCTTGCTTTCCGAAAGCGAGGGCTGGTGCCGGCCGGCGGTCGATGCCAGCCTCGCCTTCGAGATTTCCGGCGGACGTCATCCTGTGGTCGAACAGGCGCTCAGGCGTTCCGGCGAAGGCCCGTTCGTCGCCAATGATTGCGACCTCTCGCCCGAAGGCGGAGCGAAGGCCGGCGCCATCTGGCTGCTCACCGGTCCCAATATGGGCGGCAAGTCGACGTTCCTCAGGCAAAACGCGCTGATCGCCATCCTTGCCCAAACCGGATCCTTCGTGCCGGCTGAAGGCGCCCGTATCGGCGTCGTCGACCGCCTGTTCTCGCGCGTCGGCGCTTCCGACGACCTCGCGCGCGGCCGCTCGACCTTTATGGTCGAGATGGTCGAGACGGCGGCGATCCTCAACCAGGCGGGCGAGCGGGCGCTGGTCATCCTCGACGAGATAGGCCGCGGCACCGCGACCTTCGACGGCCTGTCGATCGCCTGGGCGGCGGTCGAATATCTGCATGAGAAGAACCGTTGCCGGGCGATCTTCGCCACGCATTTCCACGAGATGACGGCGCTGGCCGGAAAGTTGCCTCGGCTCTCCAACGTCACCATGCGGGTCAAGGAATGGGAAGGTGACGTCGTCTTCCTGCACGAGGTCGGCAAGGGTGCGGCCGACCGCTCCTATGGCGTGCAGGTGGCGCGGCTCGCCGGCCTGCCGGAGGCGGTGGTGGCCCGCGCCAAGGAAGTGCTGCACCAGCTCGAGGACGGTGAGGTTTCGGGCAAGACCAACCGGCTGGTCGACGACCTGCCGCTGTTTTCGGTGGCGGTGAAGCGCGAGGCGCCTAAGCCGGCAAAGAACGATGCGCTGGGCGAGGCGCTCGGCGCCATCAATCCCGACGAGATGACGCCAAGGGAAGCGCTGGAGGCGCTGTACAGGCTAAAGGGGCTGGCGACGAAACAATAGCGCCCTGCCCTTTGTTGACTTATTGTACCGATTGGTACAATGCTCTGTCTTCTTCGATCGAAACGAGGACAGGAGGTCCATATGAGCCGTCCGCCATTGCCGCCCTTCACGGCGGAAACAGCAGCGCAGAAGGCACGGCTCGCGGAAGACGCCTGGAACGGCCGCGACCCGGAGCGGGTTTCGCTCGCCTACACAGAAGATAGCGTTTGGCGAAATCGGGCTGAATTCATTTCCGGACGTGATGAGATCGTTGCCTTCCTCAAGCGCAAATGGGCGCGCGAGCTGGACTACCGCCTCATCAAGGAGGTCTGGACTTGGAACGACAACCGCATCGCCGTGCGCTTCGCCTATGAATGGCGCGACGATAGCGGTCACTGGTTCCGCTCCTATGGCAACGAGAATTGGGAATTCGACGCAGACGGGCTGATGCGCCGACGCATTGCGAGCATCAACGACATGCCGATCGCCGAAAGCGAACGAAAGTACCATTGGCCGCTCGGGCGCCGGCCGGACGACCATCCTGGCCTTTCGGAACTCGGACTCTAGAGCATGATCCGGAAAAGTGTGCAGCGGTTTTCGGAAAAGATCATGCTCAAACAAAAAGATTAAGCCCGCATGCGGCGCATCGCACCCGAGCGCGACCGATTGCTTGGAATAGTGGCCGAGGTTTTCCGCGAACATGGCTACGAGGGCGCCAGCCTCTCGCTAATCAGCGAGGCGACGGGATTGGGCAAGGGAAGCCTTTACCATTTCTTTCCTGGCGGGAAGGAAGAGATGGCGAGAGCCGTCATCGACAACATCGATGGCTGGTTCGAGGAAAATGTCTTCGCACCCTTGCGCGACCACGCCGATCCACTGGCAGGCATCGAACAAATGCTCGGGGCGACCGACAGCTACTTCCACTCAGGGCGGCGGGTTTGCCTCGTCGGCGCCTTCGCGCTGGATGAATCGCGTGATCTCTTCGCCGGCCAGATCAGAGATTATTTCGGCCGCTGGGTCACACATCTTGCCGACGCGCTGGTCCGGTCTGGGCTTGGACCGGCCGGGGCAACCGAGCTTGCCGAGGAAACTGTCGCTGCCATCCAGGGCGCGCTCACGCTTGCCCGGGCGTCCGACGACACTGGTGTGTTTTCCCGCGCGTTGCGGAGGCTCCGCAGGCGGCTGGGGATCCCGGCAAGCGTTTAGATCATCTCCAACCCGCGCTTGCGCGTCGGTGGCGGGAAGGCGCGGTTGAGATCGGCGAAATCCTGGGCCGTCAGAGCGATGTCGAGGGCGGCGGCGTTCTGACGGACATGCTCCTGCCGGCTGGCCTTCGGGATGGCAATGACGCCTTTCTGGGCCATCACCCAGGCGAGGGCGACCTGCGCGGCCGTTGCACCATGGCGGGCGGCCACGGCGTCGAGCCTGGCGTTGCGCGCCAGCGCGCCCTGCTCGACCGGCGAATAGGCCATCAGCGGGATGCCCCGCTTCAGGCTCCAGGGCGCCAAGTCGAATTCCGGGCCGCGCCGCGACAGATTGTAGAGGATCTGGTTGGTCTGGACGTTGCCGCCAGAGGGCAGGCCGACCAGGTCCTCCATCTCGTCGGTATCGAAATTGCTGACGCCCCAGTGGCGGATCTTGCCGGCTGCCTTCAAGGCTTCGAAGGCTTCGACGGTCTCCTCCAGAGGCACGCTGCCCGGCCAGTGCAGCAGATAGAGATCGATGCGGTCGGTGGAAAGCCGCCTCAAACTGTTCTCGCAGGCGCGCTTCACGCCGGCGCGCGAGGCGTTGGTCGGCAGCACCTTGGAAACCAGGAAGGTCTGGTCACGGCGCCCGGCGATGGCTTCCGCCACCACTTCCTCGGCGCCGCCGCCGGCATACATCTCCGCCGTGTCGATCAGCGTGACGCCGAGGTCAAGGCCAAGCTTCAATGCCGCGACCTCGTCGGCGCGTCGCCGGCGGTCCTCGCCCATCTTCCAGGTGCCTTGGCCCAGCACCGGAACGGCTTCGCCGGACGGCAAGGTGGTGGTTCTGATTGTGGAAGGCATGACCTGCTCCGCGTGATGCCGGATCGCAGCACAGCCGTGGCCGGAAATCCAGACTGAAGTCTTCGCCCTCGTCCGGATTTCCGGCTCGGAGGTGTCACTTCACCGGATGCTTGTCGAGCCAGTCCTGCATCTCTTTGATCTCGGCTTCCTGCGCCTTGACGACGCCTTCGGCGAGCTTGCGGATTTCCGGATCCTTGCCGTTGGCGATCACCACCTTGGCCATGTCGATCGCGCCCTGATGGTGCGGGATCATGCCACGCACGAAATCGACATCGGCATTGCCGGTGTAGTCGATCATCACATCGCCGTGCATCTTATCCATCGCCGCCTTGTAGCCGGCGGTGGCCGGACTCTGCGCGCCCATCGCCATGCCAGGCATGTCGTGCTTCATCTCCTCCGTCTGCGCCGGAACGCTTTCGAGGAACACGGCAAGCAGCATTCCGGCCGCCATCAGCAGCAGCACGATCTTCTTGGCAAGGGTCATTCAGGTCTCCTTCTGATTGGATTTTCGTATCTGGGAACTTCGCTCAGAGTTTCAATGTTCTCAGCCGCAAGGCGTTGGATATGACGGAGACAGACGACAGGCTCATCGCCGCCGCCGCAATCATCGGCGAGAGCAACGTGCCGGTGAGCGGATAGAGCACGCCGGCCGCGACCGGCACGCCGAGCACGTTGTAGAGGAAGGCGAAGAACAGGTTCTGGCGGATGTTGCGGATCGTCGCTTGCGCCAGCGTGCGGGCCCTGACGATGCCGTTGAGGTCGCCCTTGACCAGCGTGATGCCGGCGCTTTCGACCGCGACATCGGCACCGGTGCCCATGGCGATGCCGACATCGGCGCCGGCCAAGGCCGGGGCGTCGTTGACGCCGTCGCCGGCCATGGCGACACCAGCGCCGTGAGCGCGCAGCTCGTCGACCAGCGCGCCCTTCTCGTCCGGCAACAGGCCGGCGCGCACCTCGTCGATGCCGAGCCTCCCGGCGATCGCTTTTGCCGTGCGCTCGTTGTCGCCGGTCGCCATGATGATCCTCAGGCCCTTGTCGTGCAGTGCTTTGATCGCTTCGGCCGTGGTCGCTTTGACCGGGTCGGCGACGGCGACGAGGCCAGCGAGCCTTCCGCCGGAGGCAACGAACATCGCCGTCTTGCCTTCGGCCTGCAGCGTCTCTGCCCTGGCGGATATAGGCGCGGTGTCGATGCCGAGGTCGGCCATCATCGCCGCATTGCCGAGCGCGACCTTTCTGCCGGACACCGTGCCGGCAACACCCTTGCCGGTGATCGCCTCGAAGTTTTCGGCATCGGCAAGCTTGACGCTACGCTCCGTAGCACCATCCACGATCGCCTCGGCCAACGGGTGTTCCGAGCCTTTTTCAAGGGTGGCGGCAAGCGCCAGCAATTCATTCTCATCGATGCCCTCGGCCGCGACGACGTCCGTCAGGCGCGGCCTGCCCTCAGTCAAGGTGCCGGTCTTGTCCACGATCAGCGTGTCGACCGAGGCGAAGCGCTCGAGCGCCGCAGCCTCCTTGATCAGCACGCCGGCATGCGCGCCGCGCCCGGTGGCGGTCATGATCGACATCGGCGTGGCAAGCCCCAGCGCGCAGGGGCAGGCGATGATCAGCACCGACACCGCCGAGACGATGGCGAAGATCAGGCTGGGCTCAGGCCCGTAGATCGCCCAGGCGATGAAGGCAATGACGGCCACCAGCACCACGGCCGGCACGAAATAGAAGGACACGCGGTCGGCCAGTCCCTGGATCGGGGCGCGCGACCGCTGCGCCTTGGCGACCATCTCGACGATGCGCGACAGCGTGGTCTCGGCGCCGACCTTTTCGGCGCGCATGATCAGCGAGCCGTTCTTGTTCAGCGTGCCGCCGGTAAGAGGATCGCCTTCCGTCTTCTCGACCGGAAGCGACTCGCCGGTGATCATGGATTCGTCGATCGACGAGCGGCCCTCCAGCACGACCCCGTCGACCGGGACGGCGTCGCCGGGGCGGATGCGGAGCTTGTCGCCGGTCTTGACGCTGTCGAGCGGCACGTCCTTTTCGGAGCCGTCGGCGCCGATCAGGCGCGCCGTCTTCGGAGCGAGGTCGAGCAGCGCGCGGATGGCAGATCCCGTGCGCTCGCGGGCGCGCAGTTCCAGCACCTGGCCGAGGAACACCAGCGCCACGATGACGGCGGCGGCCTCGAAATAGACCGGCACGGTGCCGTCGTGGCCGCGGAACTGGTGCGGGAAGATGTCCGGGAACAGGGCGGCGACCAGGCTGTAGAGATAGGCGGCGCCGACGCCGAGCGAGATCAGCGTCCACATATTGGGGCTGCGATTGAGAATGGACTGCCACCCGCGATGGAAGAAAGGCAAGGCGGCCCACAGCACCACCGGGCTCGCAAGCGCCAGCTCTGCCCATGTCTTCGTCCGGCCGTCGACGAGGCTGTCGATGCTGAACCCGAGCATGGGCGCCATGGCCATGACGAGCAGCGGTAGAGACAGCGCTGCGCTTACCCAGAATCGCCTTGTGAAATCGACGAGTTCCGGGTTCGGCCCCTCATCGCCGGTCGGCACGCCCATCGGCTCCAGCGCCATGCCGCAGATCGGGCAGGCGCCGGGCTTGTCGCGGATGATCTCAGGATGCATCGGGCAAGTGTATTGCGTGCCCTTCGGCATCGGCTGCGGCTCCGGCCGGCCGGCAAGGTATTTTGCCGGCTCCGCCTCGAACTTGCCCTTGCAACCGCTCGAGCAGAAATAAAAGCCCTGGCCCTCGTGGCGGACGAAATGCTTCGCGCTCGCGCGGTCGACATTCATGCCGCAGACGGGATCGGTCGCCGTCAGCCAGGTTTCCGGCTCGGCTGCGAATTTGGTGCGGCAGCGCTCGCTGCAGAAATGAAATGTCCGGCCGCCGTGCTCAGCCGTCGGCTTGCCGGCGGCCGGATCGACCGTCATGCCGCAAACCGGATCGCGAATCACGGCTTGCGCGGCCGACGCGGCACTCTCTGCCGAACAGCAGGCTGCACCATGCGCATGATGGTGATTATGGTCGAAATGGGTCATGAGCAAATGCCTCGGATTGTCTGAATTGGGGCGGAGGTAGTCCTTCCAGTAACTGGAAGGTCAAGGGCCAGTTTCGATTTTTGGAGATTTTGGCCGTCCGGCCTTGCGTTGCATCAATCGCAGCCATTGAAGACGTGTTCGCCCGCCCCATACACAGCGCAAAGAAAACGCGCTATAGACGCCGCCGAATGGCAAAGATCTCCCTGAAACTCGACGAAATCATCGACGGCGACGCCTTGCGCCGCGAGCTGACCGCGCTGACGGCGGCGAGCGCCGGCGACGGCTCAAGCGAGACGACGCGCACCGCCGTTCTGCAGCTGCTCAAGGGCAGGCTTGGCGAAGGGCGAAAGATCGCAGAAGCGATGCTCAAGGAGGACGGTGGCGGCCACGCCTGCGCCGAGCGGCTGTCGCATCTGATGGATGAGCTGATCCGGGCGCTTTACGATTTCGCGGCGACCCATGTCTACCGGGTCAAGAACCGCTCGGCGGCCGAGCGCATGGCGGTCGTCGCGGTCGGCGGCTATGGCCGCGGCACCTTGGCGCCGGGCTCCGACATCGACCTCTTGTTCCTGCTGCCCTACAAGCAAACGCCCTGGGGCGAGCAGATCGTGGAATACATGCTCTACATGCTGTGGGACATGGGGCTGAAGGTCGGCCACGCCACCCGCAACATCGAGGAGTGCGTGAGGCTGTCGCGCACCGACATCACCATCCGCACCTCGATCCTGGAAGCGCGCTTCCTGTGGGGCGAACGCAAGCTCTATGACGAGTTGCTCACCCGCTTCGACCACGAAGTGGTGCGCACGACCGGGCCGGAATATGTCCAGGCCAAGCTCGCCGAGCGCGACGAGCGGCATGCCAAGGCGGGCGAAAGCCGCTATCTGGTCGAGCCCAACGTCAAGGACGGCAAGGGCGGGTTGCGCGACCTGCAGACATTGTTCTGGATCGGCAAATATTTCTATCGCGTCCGCACCGGCGAGGAGCTGGTCGAGAAAGGCGTCTTCACCGAGGCCGAATATCGCGAGTTCCAGAAGGCCGAGGATTTCCTGTGGGCGGTGCGCTGCAACATGCACTTCCTCACCGGCAAGGCGGAAGAGCGGCTGCATTTCGACATCCAGCGCGAGATTGCCGAGCGTCTGGGCTACACCACGCATCCCGGCCTATCGGCGGTCGAGCGCTTCATGAAGCACTATTTCCTCGTCGCCAAGGATGTCGGGGATCTCACCCGCATCTTCTGTGCCGCGCTCGAGGAGGAGCAGGCCAAGCATGTGCCCGGCTTCAACCGCATCTTCCTCACCTTCTCGCGGCGCAAGCGCAAGCTTGCCGGCACGTCCGACTTCATCGTCGACAACCATCGCATCAACGTCGCCGACGACACGGTGTTCGAGCGCGATCCGGTCAATCTCTTGCGGCTGTTCTGGTTCGCCGACAAGCATGGGCTGGAGTTCCACCCCGACGCGCTGAAGCTGCTCACCCGCTCGCTCGGCCTGGTCAACAAGTCGCTGAGGCGCGACGAAGAGGCCAACCGGCTGTTCCTCGACATCCTGACCTCGGACCGCAATGCCGAGCTCAATCTCAGGCGCATGAACGAGGCGGGGCTGCTCGGCAAGCTGATCCCCGACTTCGGCAAGATCGTCGCCATGATGCAGTTCTCGATGTACCACCATTATACGGTGGACGAGCATCTCATCCGCTGCATCGGCGTGCTGGCAGAGATCGAGCGCGGCGACGGCGCCAAGGTGCATCCGCTGGCGCATTCGCTGATGCCGGGGCTGAAGAAGAGCCGGGAGGCGCTCTATGTCGCGGTGCTGCTGCACGATATCGCCAAGGGCCGGCCGGAGGACCATTCGGAGGCCGGCGCCAGGATCGCAAGGCGCATCTGCCCGCATATGGGGCTGTCGGCTGCCGACACCGAGACGGTCGCCTGGCTGGTCGAGAACCATCTCGTCATGTCGATGACGGCGCAGATGCGCGACCTCAACGACCGCAAGGCGATCGAGGATTTTGCTTCCATCGTGCAATCGGTGGAACGGCTGAAGCTGCTTCTGGTCCTCACCGTCTGCGACATCAGAGGTGTCGGGCCGGGCGTATGGAACGGCTGGAAGGGACAGCTGCTGCGCACGCTCTATTTCGAGACCGAGCTGCTCTTGACCGGCGGCTTCTCGGAAGTGTCGCGCTCCGAGCGCACCGCGGCGGCCCGCGAGCGGCTGGCCGAGGCGCTGGCCGCCTGGCCGGCGAAGGAGCGCAAGCGCTATGTCGCCCAGCACTACGAGAATTACCTGCTGACCGTCGATCTGCCCGACCAGTTGCGCCACGCCGAATTCATCCGCGAGGCGGACGCAGCCGGCAAGAAGCTCGCCACCATGGTGAAGACGCACGAATTCGAGGCGGTGACCGAAATCACCGTGCTGGCGCAGGACCATCCGCGCCTGCTATCGGTGATTGCCGGCGCCTGCGCGGCGGCCGGCAGCAACATCGTCGACGCGCAGATCTTCACCACGTCGGACGGACGCGCGCTGGACACCATCCTGATCTCCAGGGAGTTCGACCGTGACGAGGACGAGCGCCGCCGCGCCGAGCGCGTCGGCAAGCTGATCGAGGACGTGCTGTCCGGCAAGAGCTGGCTGCCCGAGATGATCGAGAAGCGCGCCAAGCCGAAGCGCGGCGCCAAGGCCTTCCGCATCCCGCCGCGCGCCGAGATCCGCAACACGCTCTCGAACCGCTTCTCGGTGATCGAGATCGAGGGGCTGGACCGGCCGGGCCTGCTTTCCGAGATCACCGGCGCGCTGTCGGATCTTTCGCTCGACATCGCCTCGGCGCACATCACCACTTTCGGCGAGAAGGTCATCGACACTTTCTATGTCACCGACCTCACCGGCCAAAAGATCGACAGCCCGACGCGTACGGCCGCTATCCACAAGCGGCTGATCGACACGCTGGATGGCAATGCGCCTGAACGCAGCGGCAAGGCCAAGGCGGCGGCCGAGTGACATCCAATTGACGCAATTCCGCTGGCAGTCATTCACCGCATGAGCCTTGTCAAGAAATTCGCCACTGTCGCTTCCGGCACGCTGATGAGCCGCGCGCTGGGTTTCGGCCGCGAGATGCTGATGGCGGCGGCGCTCGGCACCGGACCGGTCGCCGACGCCTTCAACGCCGCCTTCCAGTTCCCCAACACCTTCCGCCGGCTGTTCGCCGAGGGCGCCTTCAACGCCGCTTTCGTGCCGCTCTTTGCTAAGGAGATCGAAACGCACGGCACCGACGGCGCCAAGCGCTTTTCGGAGGAAGTGTTCGGCGTGCTGTTCTCGGCGCTGCTGGCGCTCACCATCGCCATGGAACTGGCGATGCCGCTGATCGTCCGCTACCTGGTGGCGCCGGGCTTCGCCGATATTCCGGGCAAGTTCGAGACGACTGTCACGCTTGCGACGATCATGTTCCCGTATCTGATCTGCATGTCGCTCGGCGCGATGATGGCGGGCATGCTGAACTCGTTGCGCCGCTATTTCGCGGCGGCGATCGCGCCCGCTTTCCTCAACATCATCCTGATCGGCGTGCTCGGCTATGCCTGGTATCACGGGGCGGACGCGCATGATGTCGGCTTCGGGCTCTCCTGGGGCGTGCTGGCGGCGGGCATCGTGCAGCTTGCCATCGTCTGGGTGGCGGTGCGCCATGCCGGCATTTCCATCGGCTTCCGGCGCCCGAAGATGACGCCGAACGTCAAGCGGCTGCTGATCCTGGCGCTGCCGGCGGCGATCACCGGCGGCATCACCCAGATCAACCAGCTGATCGGCACGGCGATCGCCTCGGGGCAGAACAGCGCCGTGTCGTCGCTCGCCTATGCCGACCGCATCTACCAACTGCCGCTCGGCGTCGTCGGTGTGGCCGTGGCGATCGTGCTTTTGCCCGAGCTGTCGCGGGCGCTGAAATCGGGCAACCTGATCGAGGCCGCCAACCTGCAGAACCGCTCCGTCGAGTTCACTTTGTTCATGACCCTGCCGGCGGCGGCGGCGCTCTGGGTGATGTCGGAACCGATCGTGCGGCTGGTTTATGAGCGCGGCGCCTTTGCCGCCAACCACTCGACGCCGGTCGTCGCCTCGATCCTGGCGATCTTCGGTCTCGGCCTGCCGGCCTTCGTGCTGATCAAGGCCTTCACGCCTGGCTATTTCGCACGCGAGGACACGCGCACGCCGATGGTCTTCGCCGCCATCTCGGTCGGCGTGAACGTCGCCACCGCTCTGACGCTTTTTCCCTCGATGGGCGCGCCGGGCATCGCGGTCGCTTCCGCCGTCGCCGGCTGGGTCAATGCGGCGATGCTGCTCGGCATGCTGATCCGGCGCGGCCACTGGGGCCGCGACATACCGCTCCTGAAGCGCATTCCCCGACTGGTGCTTTCGGCGGTGGTGATGGCGGTCGCGCTTTATTTCGCCGAGCATTACTTCGCCACGAAGCTCGGACCCGGCTCGCCGCTGGTGGTGAAGGCGACGACGCTGTTCGCGCTCGTCGGCGGGGGTGCGGCGCTCTACTTCATCACCGCCTTCGGCACCGGCGGCGCCGATTTCGGCATGATCCGGCGGAACGTCAAGCGCGGTTCAAAGGTGACACCGCCTGTCACGGAACAGTCTCCAGAGCCCTGATCCGACAACGATCGGCGTTGTCGACAGGCATCAGATTTCACCTTAGAGCTGGTCATAGACTGAGCGCGGCAGCACGTTGCGCGCTTGCTCACTCAACTCGATTCCAAATTCGGCCCTGAGCCGCGCAGCAGTTTCTAATGGCGTCTCGCCAACGCGCCGACGCTCGAGGGCCTCGCGCATCGCGATCGTCACTGCCTCGGTCAAGCCGACACCCTCGACCGCTGCGAAAGCCCGTATCAGCCTGTCCGCTTCCTTGCTTTTGATGCTGAAGGCCATGGCCTCTGTCTCCACGCCATTTTCGTCGCCTTGCTCCACTTGTCTTCACCCGCGCTCCAGGGCCAGCCTTGCGCCGAACAAGGCGAGCAGGCCGCCGGCTATGCGGTCGATGGCACGGCGCAGCCGGCGATAGCCGTTGGAAACCGCTTCGGCCGCGAACAGCCAGACCACGCAGGCATACCAGCCGACCGAGATCGCCACCATGAGCGCGACCGACGCGACGCCCAGCCCGAGCGACGGCTGCGCCGGCAGGGCGACGGCGAAGATGCTGGCCACCGAAAGCGCCGAACGCGGATTGGCAAGGCTCGTCGCAAAGCCGATCCAGAAGGCGCGGCTGGTCGAGAATTCCTTGGCGTCGACGGATAGTGCGGAATCCGCTGCACTGCGCTTCTCGGCAAGGACGATCAGCCTTACACCCGAATAGATGAGATAGCCGGCGCCCGCCAGCTTCAATGTCGCGTAGGCCCACGGCGCTGCCAGGAAAAGCGTCTTGATGCCGGCAAGCCCGCTGACACCCCAGATGACGGTGGCGATGCCGATGCCGCAGACGGCGGCAAAGCCGGCGCCGCGCGAGCGCACCACGGCGATGCGCGCCGTCATCAGGAAGTTCGGCCCTGGCGAGACCGCCGCGACCAGCCAGACAGACGCCACGGCAAGCAGATGTGAAAGCATGATGAGGACCCCGAACAATACGACAATGCTAGGCCGTTTCAATTCCGGCTGGCTAGAGCCAATCCAAGTCATGGATCGCCCCTCTTGATCCCACATTCGGCTTCGTCCATAAGCGCGCCGTCGCAAGACTTTCGCCGCGCGCGAAACGGCCCTCCACAAGCCATGGGGAAATCATGTCCGCCTTCAAGCCACTCGTCTTTTCGGGCGTCCAGCCGACCGGCAATTTGCATCTCGGCAACTATCTCGGCGCCATCAAGAAATTCGTCGCCCTCCAGGAACAGTCCGACTGCATCTATTGCGTCGTCGACCTGCATTCGCTGACGGCGCAGCTCGTGCACCAGGATCTCGGCGATCAAACCCGCTCGATCACGGCGGCGTTCCTCGCCTCCGGCATCGACCCGAAGAAGCACATCGTCTTCAACCAGTCGCGGGTCATCCAGCACGCCGAGCTTGCCTGGATCTTCAACTGCGTGGCGCGCATCGGCTGGATGTACCGCATGACGCAGTTCAAGGACAAAGCCGGCAAGGACCGCGAGAACGCTTCGCTGGGCCTGCTCGCCTATCCGAGCCTGATGGCCGCCGACATCCTGCTCTACCGCGCCACCCATGTGCCGGTGGGCGAGGACCAGAAGCAGCACCTGGAGCTCACCCGCGACATCGCGCAGAAGTTCAACAACGACTTCTCCGTGCGCATCGCGGCGCTCGGCGTCGGCGTCGAGATGCAGGTCGGCGAGGAGACCGTGAACGGCTACTTCCCGATCACCGAACCGGTGATCGGGGGTCCGGCAGCGCGCATCATGAGCCTGCGCGACGGTTCGAAGAAGATGTCGAAGTCCGACCCGTCGGACCTGTCGCGCATCAACCTGACGGACGACGCCGACACCATCTCGAAGAAGATTCGCAAGGCCAAGACCGATCCCGAAGCCTTGCCGAGCGAGGTCGACGGGCTGGCAAGCCGGCCGGAAGCGGAAAACCTGGTCGGCATCTATGCCGGCCTCGCCGAAATCTCCAAGGCCGACGTGCTGAAGGAATATGGCGGCCAGCAGTTCTCCGTGTTCAAGCCGGCGCTCGCCGACCTTGCCGTGGAAAAGCTCGCGCCGATCGCCTCGGAGATGCGCCGCATCGAAGGCGACCGCGCCTATGTCGACGCCGTGCTCAAGGATGGCGGCGAGCGCGCCCGCGCGCTCGCCGAGACGACGATGAAGACGGTGCGCGACATCATCGGCTTGCTGCAGGACTGATCGATCCTACTTGCTTGACTTCCATCGCCATGCCGGCCAGCGGCTTGCCGCCGGTCCGTGCCGGTGGCAGATTGCGGCCGAATTGATACCGAGCAGATAAACATGGTCTCCAAACGCCTCAGCCGCGAAGCCGGCCATCGCCGCAAATTCCTGGCGATCATCGACGACACGCCGGAATGCGAGCGCGCCGTCGCCTATGCCTCGACGCGGGCGCAGAGCACCAGCGGCGTGCTGGTGCTGCTCTATGTCATCGAGCCGGACGATTTCCAGCACTGGCTGGGGGTCGAGAAGATCATGCGTGAGGAAGCAAACACGACCGCGCGCGGGGCTCTCGATTCCTACGCCAACAAGGTGCGTCAGAAGGTCGGCATCGAGCCCGAGCTGGTGGTGCGCGAGGGCAAGCCGACCGAAGAGATCCACAAGCTGATCGAGGAAGACCAGGACATCGCCATCCTGGTGCTGGCGGCCGGCGCCGGCAAGGAAGGCCCTGGACCGCTGGTGAGCGCCGTGGCCGGCCGGGGTGCTGCCTTCCCCATTCCGGTCACGGTGGTGCCGCAGAACCTCTCCGACGAGGAAATCGAGAGCCTCGCCTGATTTGCGAAGGGCCGTCCTGCCCGATTTCAGACCTGCGGTCCGCAAATACATCGATGTTATCAACCAGCCCATAGCCGACACCGCCCCTTGGCCTGTGTCGGCAGCGCGCCATTTGGAATCGTCACGGCAGCGACACTTCCAATCGGAGCGCCGATGGACGAATCAAGCCGGAAGACGAGCCGGAGCGGTACATCGAAACCGCAGGAGACTGCCGCCAAATCGGCGGCTCGGTCCCGCTTGCGGCCTGCGCGGCCCCGGCAAGAGGCTCGGCAGACGCCGCACGCGCAGCCGGGGCGCAGACATCGTGTGCTTGCCAAGCGCCATCCGGCCATGGTCGACAGCATCGCCGGCGCGGTAACCGTCAAGAGCCTCGATCTCTACTACGTCGTCGCTTCCGACGCGCAGATCCCCCTGAAAGGCGAGCACGGCTTCGGGCTTTATTTTCACGACTGCCGCTTCCTCGGCGGCTATCGGATGGCGCTGGCCGGTCTGGCGCCGATCGTGCTCGCCTCGACTGCGCAAAAGGGCTACGCGGCGCTTTTTGAGCTGACCAATCCCGACCTTCAAACGGATCAGGGACAATCGATCCCCAAGGACGAGCTCGGCATCCGCTGGGAACGCATCCTCGATGCGGGGCAGACATGTGTGCGGGAGGTCATGACGATCCAGAATTTCGGACACGAGGCGCATAGTTTCCCGCTGACCTTGCACTTCCGCGCCCGTTTCGAGGACATCTTCAACGTGCGCGGGCTGGTGCAGCAGGACCTCGGCAGGCCCGAGCGGGCCGCCTGGCGCGAGGGCAGGCTGCATTTCGTCCATCACGGCGCCGACCGGCTGCGCAGGACGGCGACGATCGCCTTCTCGCCTCTGCCCGATGCCACGCATGAAACCACTGCCGAGTTCCGCATCCACGTGCCCCCAGGCGATACGCAGACCATCGCGATCACCATAGAACTGAACGAATGTTCCGAGGAGGCCGAGGCCAATCACCTGAACCAGCAGCCGACGGTCGCGCTCGACGGCCTGGCGGGAAACCTGCAGGCCGGCTCCGAAGAATGGCTGGAGCGGCACACGAAGCTCGACAGCGACAGCCTGCTGCTCAACGGCATCATGGACCGCTCGCTGCGCGATCTGGCCATGCTCAGGTCGGATCTGGGCAGCAGGGAGTATTTTGCGGCCGGCGTGCCGTGGTTCGTCGCGCTTTTCGGGCGCGACAGCCTGATCGTGGCGCTCGAAATGCTCGCCTTCCTGCCGGAGATCGCCGCCCAGACGCTGCGCCTTCTCGCCGGCTATCAGGGGCGCCGGGCGGACCGATGGCGGGAGGAGCAGCCCGGCAAGATCCTGCACGAGCTGCGCGTCGGCGAGCTCGCCGGAGCAGGCAATGTCCCGCATGCCAGGTTCTACGGCACGGTGGACGCGACCCCGCTTTTCCTGATGCTGCTTAGCCGCCATGCGGCCTGGACCGGCGACCTTGGCCTCTTTCGCGAACTGCAGGAGCCTGTGGAAAGAGCCTTGGGCTGGATCGCCAAGGCCGGAGACGACCATGGCGACGGCTATCTCAAATATCGGAGCCCATCGGAAAAGGGCCTCGTCAATCAGGGATGGAAGGATTCGGCCGACGCTATCGTCAGGGCCGACGGCAGCATCGCCAGGCCGCCGATCGCGCTTGTCGAGGCACAGGGCTATGTCTTTGCCGCCAAACATGCCATCGCCGACCTTTACGAACGCATCGGCGAGCGCAATCGCGCCAGGGAGCTTCGCGGCGAGGCCGAAAAGCTTCGGACACGGTTCAACCGCGACTTCTGGTGCGAGGACCTGGACACGTTTGCGCTGGCGCTCGAAGCGCGCGGCCGTCCGGTCGCGGTCGTTTCCTCGAATCCGGGGCATGCGCTGTGGACCGGCATCGCGGATCGGGGCAAGGGCCGCCGAACCGTGCGGCGGCTGATGCAGGATGACATGTTCAACGGCTGGGGCGTGCGCACGCTCTCGACCGCGGAACGTCGCTACAACCCCGTAGGCTACCATCTCGGAACCGTCTGGCCGCACGACAATGCGCTGCTGGCAGCCGGCTGCCGGCGGTATGGCGAGGACGACGCGGCGCTGAGGATCTTCACGGCAATAGCCGAGGCGGCCATGCACTTCCGCCACAGCCGGCTACCTGAGGCGATGGCGGGTTTTCCACGCAAGGATTTTCAGGTGCCGGTGCACTATCCCGTGGCGTGCCACCCGCAAGCCTGGGCGGCGGGCGCGGTGCCGTTCCTGGTGACCACTTGCCTCGGCCTGGAACCCGATGCTTTCGCAAACATGCTGCGGATCGTGCAGCCGCGGCTGCCCGATTTCGTCAACCGCGTCGCGCTGCGTGGGCTGCGGGTCGGGGAGGCAAGTGCCGATCTCGAATTCCGGCGGACGGACGGCGGAGCCGAGGTGAACATCCGGAAAACGAGTGGACAACTCACCGTGGAAGTCCGAGGGTAGGATTGCCATGGTCGAGGCACTTCGCCACGGCAAAACATTCCGCCAGCCAGCCGTTCGGGCGACGCGTTTCGCTTGAATGTCCAGCCGATAGAGCCTATTTAGAACTATTCCAAACTATCGGCCCGTGAAGGGCCTGGAGACACCCATGTTCATCCAGACCGAATCGACGCCGAACCCGGCGACGCTGAAGTTCCTTCCCGGCAAGGAAGTGCTGCGCGAAGGCACCGCCGATTTCCGCGACGCCGACACGGCAGCCCAGGCCTCGCCGCTGGCCGGCCGACTGTTCGAGATTCCCGGCGTCACCGGCGTCTTCTTCGGCTACGACTTCGTCACCGTCACCAAGGACGGTCCTGACTGGCAGCACCTGAAGCCGGCGATCCTCGGCGCCATCATGGAGCACTTCATGTCCGGCGCGCCCGTCATGGCCTCGGCTGCTCCGGCCAACGACGCCGGCCAGGCCGGCGAGTTCTACGACAAGGCCGACGAGGAGCTGGTGCTGACGATCAAGGAACTGCTCGACACCAGGGTGCGCCCGGCGGTGGCGCAGGATGGCGGCGACATCACCTTTCGTGGCTTCGAGAACGGCATCGTGTACCTGCACATGAGGGGCGCCTGCGCCGGCTGCCCGTCGTCGACGGCGACGCTGAAGCACGGCATCCAGAACCTGCTTCGCCACTTCGTTCCGGAAGTTCAGCAGGTCGAGCAGGTCGCCTGATAATTCTACTCCGCCGGCCGCTTGGCGCGGCGGAGCGAATTCTCCAACGCTATCAACACCCAAAAACAAAAAACCGGGCCCCAACAGCCCGGTTTTCTGTTCTTGGACGTCTGTTGTTGCCTAGACGGTCCGCTTGCGAAGGCTTCTGCCCCCGGCCAACGTGATCACATCACGATGACCTTGGCGCCGACCGAGGTGCGGTCGTAGAGATCGATAATGTCCTGGTTCATCAGACGGATGCAGCCCGACGACATCGCCTTGCCGATCGAGAACCATTCCGGGCTGCCATGCAGGCGGTAGCCCATGTCGCCACCCTTGTTGAAGAGATACATGGCGCGCGCGCCGAGCGGGTTCTTCAGGCCGGGCTCCATGCCGCTGGCGAATTTGGCGAGTTCGGGCTGGCGCTTGATCATCGGCGCTGGCGGCGTCCAGGTCGGCCATTCGCGCTTCAGCGCGATATGGGCGGTGCCGTGCCATTCGAAGCCCTCGCGGCCGACGCCGATGCCATAGCGCATCGCCATGCCGTCACCTTCGATGAAGTAGAGGAACTTGTTCTGGGTATCGACGATGATGGTGCCCGGCTTCTCCGAACTGTCGTACCGCACTTCCTGCCGGTGGTAGCGGGCCGGAACCTTCTCGATCGGGACGCGCGGCAGCTGATAGCCGGCATCGGTCATCGCGCCATAGTTGTTGGTGAACAATTGCCCGCCGATGGTGCTGCAGCCGCTGATCGCGGTCGACAGCGCAAGGGCGGCGACGATTGCAAACGACTTCAAGCGCATGAATAGGTCCGACGCCCCGCCAAAGTATCAGCGGCACGAGTCGGCCGCTTTCTTGCCGTCATTCATGCTGGCATTTCTTTTGCTTGCCAAGCGTGCACTGCCTATATGCAAGGCCTTCCCTGCCGGTAAGTGCCGAACTGCGGCATTTCGGCAACAGGGCTCACGGGATTATGAAGCAAAATCAATGGGGCGGCCGAAAGGGCTGCCGAGACCAAGGAGAGCGCCATGAATGTCGGTGATGCTGCCGAGCGTTCCGGCCTGCCGGCCAAGACCATCCGCTACTATGAGGAGATCGGCCTGATCCGGCCGGCCCGGGCCGATAACGGCTACCGCGATTACTCGCGTGACGACGTGCACCGGCTGGCCTTCCTGCGCCGCGCGCGCAACCTCGGCTTCTCAATCGACGATTGCAGGCAGCTGATGGCGCTCTATCAGGACCGCGACCGCGCCAGCCACGACGTGCGCGAAATCGCTGCAGCCCATGTCAGGGCGATCGAGGAGAAGGTGCGCGAGCTCGAGTCGATGCGCGCGACGCTGCAAAAACTGATCCACGCCTGCCATGGTGACGACCGGCCGGAGTGTCCGATTCTGGATGACATGGCGGGGGTGATGGAGGACGATGGGGCGGTGCACGCGTAGACCAGCGACAAGCGCCTCAAGCAAACTGGTGACAGAGCGGGAGAGCGGCGCTGTTCGCCTGCTACGTGTTTGGGTTATGGATGATTTCCCACAGATGTCCGTCCGGGTCACGAAAGTAGCCGGAATAGATGCCCCAGGGTCTGTCGTGCAGTTCAGTGACGGGTGCTCCAGCCGCTTCGGCTTTGGCCAGTAGCGCGTCCACTTCCTGCCGGGTCTCGACGATATGGCCGAGGCTGAACTCCCCGCTACGCGCTGGCCCGGGTGCGATGCCTGCGTCTTTGGCGAGTTCACTGCGCGGGTAAAGGGCGAGGATTTGACCGTCGTCGAGGTGGAACATGACGATTGCGCCAGCGGGATGCGTATCGTCGCCGGGGAACTCCGTTGCGGTCACACCGGCAGACTGAAGCCCGAGTGCCCGGTAGAAGGCGAGTGCCCGCTCGAGGTCGGCTACCGCCAAGGTGATTACATGGATGCGTGCTTTTTTCATCAGGCGTCCCGGAACCGGTCCACGGCAGCAACGGACGCGAAAGGCAGATGGTTCCCGATGGAAAGCGGAACGGCACCAGATGCACAGGCTGGTTTGTTAAATATATAATCGTCCTTTAAAGACGGGTTCAAACCGTGAACAAAATCTGGCATGGTGCCGGCCATGCCCATCGTTTCCCCGATTCCCCTCAACCCGCTGATCGACGGCCGCCAGTCGGAGCGCGCCATGCTGGTGCGGCGCGGCGTGCAGCGGCTGCTTTCCGCAATGGGCGCGCATGTGCTGCCAGAGCTGTCCCTGGCCACCGGGCGGCGGGCCGATCTCGTCGCGCTCACCCGGCAGGGGGACATCTGGATCATCGAGATCAAATCCTCGATCGAGGATTTTCGCGTCGACCGCAAATGGCCGGACTATCGGCTCCATTCCGACCGCTTCTTCTTCGCCACCCATCCCGGCGTGCCGCAGGAGATCTTTCCGGAGGAATGCGGCTTCATCCTCTCCGACGGCTATGGCGCCGAGATCCTGCGCGAGGCACCAGAGCACCGCATGGCGGCCGCGACGCGCAAGGCGCTGATGCTGAGAATCGCCCGCGCCGGGGCGGCGCGGCTCTTGGCGGCGGAGCTTGCCGGCGTGGCGGTTCCGGCGCTTGACGGCGAGAGCGAATAATACTCATCGCAGAGCGTGAGCGTTGGCGTGTTGCAGCTGGCGTCCGGCGCAGACCGAGGCTCACGCCAACCCTTGCCTAACGCCAGCGAGAATTTTCGTTCCGCACCGATGATTTCCGCTGATCCCGATTGTCTGCACCAACAGGCGCGTCCGAATGGTCGGCGGCCTGGAAAAGAGGTGAGGCATGGAATCGTTGCAAAATCAGAACGTCGTCGTCGTCGGAGGCAGCCGGGGTGTCGGCCGCTCGATCGTGGAAGCCGCGCTTGGCGAGGGGGCAACCGTGCTTGCCGTCGCCCGTGGCGCCGCCGACCTGAAGCAACTCGCCTGGGAACACTCGGGCTTGAGGACCCTTGCGGCCGATGCGACGGCAGAAACCGCGCCGGAAGCGGTTTTCGATGCGCTTGCGCCGGACGTGCTGGTGGTCTGCGCGGGCGCCTTGGCTCCTTCCGCGCCTATACCGGAGCAGAGCTGGGAGGTCTTCTCGGCGAACTGGGAAATGGACGTCAAAGCGTCTTTCCTGTTCTGCCGGGCAGCCCTCAATGGCCGGCTCAAGCCCGGAAGCCGAGTGTTGCTGATCTCCAGCGGCGCCGCAATCAGCGGAGGGCCGCCAAATTCTGGCGGCTATGCCGGTGCCAAGCGCATGCAGATATTCCTGGCCGGCCATTGCCAGAAAGAATCGGACCGCCTGGGCCTCGGCCTGCGCTTCATGGCGCTTTCGCCTGCCCGAATCATGCCGGGCACCGGGGTCGGCGATCATGGCATCGATGGCGTTGCAGCCTATATGGGCATCCGCCCGGCCGACTTCCTGGCCAGCATGACCGACATGCAGACGCCGGCCGACGTTGGACGAGCGGTGGTCCATCTCGCCACCGGGAAGCTGCAAGGCAGTTCCTTTACTGTCAGCGGCAGCGGTCTTGCGGCGGCGGCATGAGGCGCGCAGGATGCCGGCCGAATTCAGCTCCCCGGGCTCTCCATGACTGACGCTCTGGGCCCTTTCGAGCCTTTAGGCCGGCCAGGCCAACCGGTCCTCGACCGGTTGGCCTTCGAGCGCCTGACCATCGCCCACCGCCGCGAGCTCAAGCTCCACTGTTACCGGATGATGGGCTCGCTCAACGAGGCGGACGACCTCGTCCAGGACACTTTCCTAAAGGCCTGGCGCGCCAGGTCGCAATTCGACGGAAGAGGTTCCATTCGCGGCTGGCTCTACAGCATCGCCACCAACAGCTGCCTCAATGCCATCAAAGCACGGTCGTCGGCGCAGCGCATTGTCAAGCAGCCCGATCGACCTCCCTCCGAAGGAAGAGCGACCGGCGGACCGGCCACCGAGTTCGCCTGGCTGGAGCCATATCCGGACACGGAACTGCCTGACATCGCTGATGATAGGCCGGGGCCAGAAGCGCGTTACGAGGCCCGCGAGGCCGTGCGGCTCGCCTTCGTCGCGGCGATCCAGCTGTTGCCACCCAGGCAGCGCGCCGTCCTGCTGCTTTGCGATGTGCTCGGATGGTCTTCCATCGAGACCGCGCATTTGCTTGGCGGAACCACCGCCTCGATCAACAGCGCCTTGCAGCGGGCCCGCGCGACGCTTGGCGGGCGCTACCCCCAGGGCCGACCACTGAAGCGATTAGTGCCCAGTCCGGACGAAGGCCTGCTGCTCGAACGCTACATGCGGGCCTGGCAAGCCGACAATCTAGACGGGCTCGTCGATCTGCTGCGCGAGGACGCCATCTATCACATGCCGCCATGGCGGGAATGGTACCGCGGACACCTGGCGATCGGCGCTTTCCTGGGGAGCGTCTGGGACAATTTTGCCGGCTATCGCGCGGTGGCCATCGGGGCCAACGCCCAGCCAGCTGTGGGCGTTTACGCGCTCGGGCGTCAGGATTTCGTCTGGCGACCCCATTCGCTGCATGTAATTGAACCCGCCGACGGTAAAATCGCCTCGCTGACGATCTATGTGCCGCCACTCGGCCCCACTTTGTTCGCGGCCTTTGGCCTGCCGCCGGAGCCTATCGTGCCCTGAGAGGTTCTAGCCCAGATCTTCTTCGACCCCACTCGCCGCCGGCGCCAAGAGCAGCACCGCGGTACCAGCCAGCGCCGCGACCAGCGAGCCGGCGAGGATGCCGACCTTCACAGCGTCCTGAAGCGCGGCGTCACCGGCGAAGGCGAGCAGGCCGATGAACAGGCTCATGGTGAAGCCGATGCCGCACAGCAGCGAAATGCCGAACATATGCAGCCAGCCGGCATGGGCCGGCAGGTCGGCAAGGCCGAGCCGGATGGCGATGGCCGAGGAGGCGAACACGCCGGCCAGCTTGCCGAGCACGAGGCCTGCGGCGACGCCGAGCGTCAGCGGCTCGACCAGAGCGGCAAAGCTCAAGCCGACGAGCGGGACGCCGGCATTGGCGAAGCCGAAGATCGGAATGACGATGAAGGGCACGAGCTTGTGCAGGCCGTGCTCCAGGCGATGCAGCGGCGAATGCTCGACATCATGGCCGATGCCGGGCGAGCGCTCGAGCGGAATGGTAAGCGCCAGCGCCACGCCGGCAAGCGTCGCATGCACGCCCGATTTCAACACCAGCACCCACAGCACCGCGCCGATCACTAGATAAGGCAGGAGATTCATCACGCGCATGCGGTTGAGCACAATCAGCACGACAATGGCAGCGAAGGCAGCCGCCAGATAGGCGAGCGACAGGCCGCTTGTGTAGAACAGCGCGATGATGATGACGGCGCCGAGATCGTCGATGATGGCCAAAGCGGTGAGGAAGACCTTCAGCGAGGCCGGCACGCGGCTGCCGAGCAGCGACAAGACGCCCAGCGCAAAGGCGATGTCGGTGGCGGTCGGGATCGCCCAGCCGGAGAGCGCGGCCTGATTGTTCCGGTTGACGGCGACATAGACCAGCGCCGGAACCAGCATGCCGCCGGCGGCGGCGATGCCGGGCAGCACGCGGCGCGGCCAGGTCGAGAGCTGGCCGTCCAGCATCTCGCGCTTGATCTCCAGCCCGACCAGCAGGAAGAACACCGCCATCAGCCCGTCATTGATCCAGTGCGAGACGCTGAGCGGTCCGAGATAGGCGTGGAGGACCGAAAAATAGGTCCCAGCGAGCGGCGAGTTGGCAACGATCAGCGCCAGAGCGGCGGCCGCCATCAGGATGATGCCGCCGGCCGCCTCGCCGTCGAGGAATTCGCGCAGGATCGATTTTGGCCGCTCGTCGCGCATGTCGCCTCCGTCACACGGCCAGCCGGCCGGAATCCTGTTGCCGGATGATGCGCAAGCGTCTTTGGCGACGCAAGCAGGTCAGCGCGGCGCGCGTTTGGCTAGTATGCGCTGCAATGTGCGGCGGTGCATGTTGAGGCGGCGCGCGGTCTCGGAAACGTTGCGGTCGCACATTTCGTAGACGCGCTGGATGTGCTCCCAGCGCACTCGGTCGGCCGACATCGGGTTTTCGGGTGGCGCCGCGCGTTCGCCCGAGGTGCGGGTGAGCGCGGCGAAAACGTCGTCGGCGTCGGCGGGCTTCGACAGATAATCGACGGCGCCGAGCTTCACCGCCGTCACCGCGGTGGCGATGTTGCCGTAGCCGGTCAGGATGATGGTGCGAGAATCGTCGCGCTTCTCGCGGATGGCGGCGACCACGTCGAGGCCGTTGCCGTCGCCCAGCCGCATGTCGACCACCGCATAGGCGGGCGGACGGGCGCGCGCCTTGGCGACGGCCTCTTCCACGCTCTCCGCCGTCTCGACCGCGAAGCCCCTGGTTTCCATGGCGCGGGCAAGGCGGGTAAGGAACGGCTTGTCGTCGTCGACGATCAGCAGCGAGGTGTCCTCGCCTTCTACCATTGCGCCGGTGGGTTCTTCTGCGCTCATTTCGTCAGCATCCTACTGCCTTACTTTTACGCAGATACAATTCTGCAACAGCAATGTCCAATTTTAACAGCCGGCAACAAAGCTGCCATGCGGCAATCGCAAGGCTCAGGCGTTGTCGAACATGGTCCCGGACAGCTGCTGGGGATTGAGAAAGACGCTGCGCGGCCAGGTGATTTGCACCACCGCGCCCTCGCCAAGCCCGCTCGAATTGCGGAAGTCGAGCGTCGCGCCGGAGCGTTCCAGCAAGGTCTTGGCGATGAACAGCCCGAGGCCGAGGCCGCCGCCGGCCTCGTTGCCCTGGCGGGTCGACATATAGGGCTCGCCGATGCGGTCGATGATCTCCGGCGGGAAGCCCGGCCCGTCATCGGTGATGGAAAAGGAGACTTCGGTCTCGTCCCAGTTCCAGCTGACGGTGACGGTCTTCCTGGCAAAGTCGACGGCGTTCTCGACCAGGTTGCCGAGCCCGTAGATGACGCCGGGGCTGCGCTGGCCGACCGGCTCCGGCCCGATGCGCTCGCCGGGGCGCAGCCGGATCGAGATGCCGAAGTCGCGGTGCGGCGCCGTCACCTCCTCGACCAGCGAGGTCAGCGGTAGGCGCGAAAGATGCTGCTCGCCTTCCGTGGACAGACTGGTGAGCCGCTTCAGGATCTCGCGGCAGCGCTCGCTCTGCGAGCGCAGCAGCTTCACGTCCTCCGCGAATTTCGCATCCTGGCCGAGCGCCTTTTCCATTTCCTTGGCGACGACGGTTATGGTGGCCAAGGGCGTACCCAGCTCATGCGCGGCCGCCGCCGCGAGCCCGTCGAGCGCGGAGAGATGCTGCTCGCGCTGCAGCACCAGCTCGGTGGCGGCGAGCGCATTGGCGAGCAGGCGCGCCTCGGCCGCGACGCGGAAGGCATAGATGGCGGTAAAGGCGATCGAGGCGAACACCGCCATCCACATGCCGGCGACATAGATGAAGGGCATCGGCAGCGGCGAGCCCCCGTACCATGGCAGCGGCAGATGGAAGAACACCAGCAGCGTTGTCGCCGAAATGACCAGCGCGCCCAGCACCGCGGTGAGGCGCAGCGGCAGCGACGCGGCGGAGATGACGACGGGCACCGAGAGCAGGACCGAGAATGGGTTGGTGAGCCCCCCGGTCATATAGAGCAGTCCGGCGAGCTGCAGGCTATCGATGGTGAGGATGACGAAGGCCGCGAGCGGGCTAAGCCGATGCGCCGCCGGATAGCGGAAGGTGAGCCAGAGGTTCATCCAGGCCGAGCAGGCGATGAGCGCGAAGCACATCGAGACCGGCAGTGGGAATTTCAGCCCGTAGGCGACGACGAGCACCGCGATGCTCTGGCCGACAATGGCGAGCCACCGCAGGCGGATCAGCGTGTTGAGCCGCAGCCGCTGGCTCTGCTGGGAATCGGGCGCGCGCAGAATGTTGATCATTGCCAAGAATTACAGCCGCAAGCGTGGAAACGATAGAGCATGACTTCCTTCAGGTTCCGCGCGGCTTGGCGCGGCTGGTGGCGGCCGCCAGCAGCGGGTTTTCCGGCCAGACATGCTTGGGGTAGCGGCCGCGCATGTCGGTGCGCACATCCGCCCAGGAGCCGCGCCAGAAGCCGGGGAGATCGCGGGTCGTCTGGATGGGGCGATGCGCCGGCGACAAGAGTTCGAGCGTCAGCGGCACCGCGCCGTTGGCAATCGAAGGATGGCGGTCGAGGCCGAACAGCTCCTGCACGCGGATGGCCAGCACCGGCCATTCGCCGTCATAGCGGATCGGCACGTTGCTGCCCGAGGGCGCATCGAAATGGGTCGGCGCCAGGGAATCCACCTTGCGCTGTAGGTCGTGTGGGACGAGCGACTTCAAGCCCACGATAAGCGTCGCCGGCTTGATCGCCGCGAAGGAGGCATCGCCAGCAAGGAAGGGCAGTAGCCAGTCTTCGAGGCGCTCGAGTAGCGCCTGGTCCGAGACATCGGGCCAGGGCGCGCCGAGGCCGCGATTGAGCCAGCCGAGCCGCTGGCGAAGCGTCTCCGCCTCCTTGCCCCAATCGAGCAGCGACAGGCCGTGCTCGCGCAAGGCGTCCAGGATGGCCCGATCCGCCTCGGCGCCGGTCGGCGCCGGCAGCATGCGCTCGGAAAGCGTGATGGCGCCGAGGCGGGCGGTCTCGCGCACGCGCACGGCGCGACGCTCGCGGTCGAAGCTTGTTTCACGCTTCGTCTCGATGCGGTCGGCAAGGGCCGAGCGGATGTCGGCCTCGTCGACGGGCGCAGCGGCGGTGATGCGGGCGTTCTGCGCCTTGCCTTGCAGGTCGGCGATCACCAGCCAAGTCTCGCCGGCTAGCGGATCGGCGGCGTCGACCATCGCGCCGGAGCCGTTGGCGAGCACGAAGCGGCCGCGCTCGCCGCGGGCCCTCGCCACCCGATCCGGCCAGGCGTGGATCAGCAGCGTACCGGCGGCGGCCGGCGTGTCGGCCCTTCCGCCGCCAGCCTGCCTTGCCAGGCGCTCGGCAAGCTGCCGGGCTGCGTTGGCGCGTGGCGACTTCTCCCCGCGAAACCGCATCAGCCGTCGTTCAAGGTCGGCGCTGTCGCCGCCAAGCCCGCGCTCCGTCAAAAGCACGGCAAGCGTCGCCGCTTCAAACGCTTGGCCCGCCTTTGCCGCTTCCGCCACCATGTGTGCGAGCCGCACCGGCAGCGCCAGCTTGCGCATCGCAGCACCCGCATCCGTCAGCCGGCCGGCGTCGTCGATGGCGTGCAATGCCTTGAGCAGAACCCTCGCCTCGTTGAGCGCGGGCGCCGGCGGCGGATCGAGAAAGGACAGGCTCGACGGATCGGCGACGCCGAAAGCGGCGCAGTCGAGCAGCAGGCCGGAAAGGTCGGCCTCGAGGATTTCCGGCGGCGTGAAGGCGGGAAGCGCTGCCGTCTGCTCGGCGCGCCACAGCCGGATGGCGACGCCGGCCTGGGTGCGTCCGGCGCGGCCGGTGCGCTGGTCTGCCGAAGCTCTGCTGACGCGCACAGTCTCCAGCCGCGTCAGGCCGCTCGCCGGCTCGTAGCGCGGCAGCCGCGACAGGCCGGAATCGACGACGACGCGCACGCCGTCGATGGTGATAGAGGTCTCGGCGATCGACGTCGCCAGCACCACCTTGCGGCGGCCGGTTGGGGCCGGCCTGATCGCGGCATCCTGCATCCTGTTGTCGAGCTGGCCGTAGAGCGGAACGATGTCGGTATCGGCCGCGACATTGCCTTCGAGCCGCTTGGCGGTGCGTTCGATCTCGCGCTGTCCGGGCAGGAAGGCGAGCACGCTGCCCTGCTCGGTGGCGAGCGCTGAACGGACCGCCTTGGCCATGGCGTCCTCGACGGCCACGCCGGCCGGGCGCTCGTCATAGCGGATCTCGACCGGGAAAGCGCGGCCCTCGCTTTCGATCACCGGCGCCCCGGCCAGCAGTTTTGCAACGCGCGCGCCGTCGAGCGTCGCCGACATGACGAGCAGTCGCAGATCGGGCCGGAGCGCGCCTTGCACGTCGAGCGCCAGCGCGAGGCCGAAATCGCCGTCGAGCGAGCGCTCGTGGAACTCGTCGAAGATCACCGCCGAAACGCCCGGCAGTTCCGGATCGTCGAGGATCATGCGAGACAGCACGCCTTCGGTGACGACAAGGATTTTCGTCCGCGCCGAGGTGCGGTTTTCCATGCGCATCGCATAGCCGACGGTGCCGCCAGGTTCCTCGCCGAGTAGTTCGGCCATGCGGCGGGCAGCGGCACGGGCGGCCAGCCGGCGCGGTTCGAGCAGGACGATCCTGCCATCGCCGAGCCAAGGCGCGTCGAGTAGAGCCAGCGGCACCAGCGTCGTCTTGCCGGCGCCGGGAGGCGCCACCAGCACAGCGCTGTTGCGCTCGGCCAGCGCCTGGCTGAGCGCCGGCAGCACAGCCGATACCGGTAGCTCTGGCAACGATCTGGTTCTCATTGCGCTCGCATATCAGCGGCCCGGACTGACGCGCAACCGGCTTAAAGCCTGGTGCGCGTGAACGGATTCCAGCGCACGGTGCCCAGCCGCACCTCCTCGCGCACCATGGTGAGCAGGCCCGAGGCGCCGAGGACGGCAAGGCCGACCAGCGTCAACGCGTCGGGATATTCCCGGAAGAACAGCGAGCCGAGGACCACCGCCCGGACGATCTGCGAATAATGCGTCGGCGCGATCCGGTTGGCTGGCGCGTATTTGGCCGCCAGAAGCTGCAGCAGCTGGCCGCAGGCGGTGAAGGCGCCGGCCATGACCAGCCAGACCAGTTGCCTGCCGTCCGGCAGGATGAACGACGTTGCCGCCGCGCCAAGGCCGTTGAAGACGAGGCCATAGCCGACCAGCACGCCGAGCATGGTCGTGCGCTTTTCCTGCTGCGCCAGCGAGCGCATCAGGATGACGCTGGTGGCGGCGAGGAAGGCGATGGCAAAGGCAGCGAGGTGGCCGAGATGCAATTCGCGAAAGCCGGGTCTGACGACGAGCATGACGCCGGCGAAGCCGGCGACCACCGCCAGCCACCGCCAGGGGCCGACCTTCTCCTTCAGGATGACGGTGGAGAGGATGGTGACGAACAGCGGCGCCAGGAAGATCAGGGCGTAGACTTCGGCCAGCGGAATGGTGGTGAAGGCATAGACGCTGAGCACGCCGGAGGCGATGCCTGCCCAGGCGCGGGCCTGCACGGCCCACGGCCGCCTGGTGCGCCAGAAGTCGCGCCAGCGCTCACCGACCGGGCGGGTGAAGAACAGAAAACAGCCAGCAAACAAGATGGTGAAGAAGCCGATCTCGAAGACCGTGAACTGCCCGCCCAGGCTCTTGATGACGGCGTCGCTGCACGAGTAGCTTGCATAGGCGATCAGGGCGAGCAGAATTCCGTTCGGCACGTTTCGTTTCCGGGAGACAAAGAGTGAAGATACTGGCGCTGGGCGCGCATCCCGACGATATCGAGATCTTCATGTTCGGTACGATGGCCGCCTATGCCGCGCTAGGCGCAGAGCTCACTTTTGCAATAGCCACGGACGGCGCCAAAGGGGGCAAGGGCGACCCGGTGGCGCTCGCCCGGGCAAGGCGCGAGGAAGCGATCGTGGCAGCCGGCCTGCTTGGGGTCGCGCCGCGTTTCCTCGACTTCCCCGACGGGGCGTTGGTTGCGGATGGGGCGTTGATCGGCACTCTGAAGGCGCTGATCGCCGAGATAAGACCCGATCTCGCGATCACGCATGCGCCGAACGATTATCACGGCGACCATCGAGCGCTGTCCGACACTGCGCGTATCGCGGCGTCCTTCGCGGTGCCGGTGCTGCATGCCGACGCGCTCGGCGGCACCGGCTTTTCGCCGACGCACTATGTCGACATCTCCGCCCATTGGGATCTCAAGGCGCAAGCGATCCGCGCGCATCGCTCGCAGGACCCCGAGCGCTTCGTCGACGGCATGCGCACGCAAAACCAATTTCGCGCCGGCCAGTGCAATGGCGCGCCCGGCGCGCTTGCCGAAGCCTTCCGCTTCGAGCCCGTGTTTCCCTTCGCCGACATACGCGACTTGCTGCCGCCGGCGCCGCCGATCCGGCCGGTAACGGTGAGCACGAAGAGCGTCAAGTAGCCGGCTCAAGCGACCGGCCGAGCAGCCGGCGGCTTATTTTCCCAACGATTCCAACCGCCCGTTTCGCCATGCTGCGGCGCAGCAACGAATTCGCTTGCGTTGTTTAGTAAAAAGAGCATTACTAAACAAATTACTAAACATCGACTGCGCATCGCGCGTCATGTTCAGGCCCTTGGAGGAGCGAGGGTTGAGGGCTTTTGAAACCGTCATCCGGACGCGTTTCGCAAATGGGAGGTAAGGCATGAAATCGACCTGGAAACTGGCGTTGGGACTGGCCTCGGCGGCATTCGCGTCGACAGCCGTCTCGAGCGCCGCGCATGCGGAAGACCTGACGCTTTGCTGGGCCGCCTGGGACCCGGCCAACGCGCTCGTGGAACTGTCCAAGGACTTCACCAAGCAAACCGGCATCGGCATGAAGTTTGAATTCGTGCCGTGGACGAACTATGCCGATCGCTTCCTCAACGAGCTCAACTCTCACGGCAAGCTCTGCGACCTGATCATCGGCGACAGCCAGTGGATCGGCGGCGCCGCCGAGAACGGCCACTACGTCAAGCTGAACGACTTCTTCGACAAGGAGCATATCAGCATGGACGACTTCGTGCCGGCCACCGTCGTCGGCTACTCCGAATGGCCGAAGAACACGCCGAACTACTGGGCGCTGCCGGCCATGGGCGATGTCGTCGGCTGGACCTACCGCAAGGACTGGTTCTCGCGGCCCGAGCTGCAGAAGGAATTCAAGGAGAAATACGGCTGGGAGCTTGGCCCGCCCAAGACCTATGACCAGCTGATGCAGATCGCCGAATTCTTCCAGAAGCGGCAGATCGACGGCAAGACGGTCTATGGCGCCTCGATCTACACCGAGCGCGGCTCGGAAGGCATCACCATGGGCGTCACCAACGTCCTTTACGACTTTGGCTTCGATTATCAGAACCCGAACAAAGCCTACGACATGCAGGGCTTCGTCAACTCGCCGGACGCTGCCAAGGGCCTCGAATTCTACAAGAAGCTATACGATTGCTGCACGCCTCCCGGGTCGTCGAACGTCTACATGGGTGAATCGGCCGACGCCTTCAAATCAGGCCAGGTCGCGCTCCATATGAACTTCGCCTTCACCTGGCCCGGCCTCTACAAGGACGAGAAGGTAGGTGGTGACAAGATCGGCTTCTTCACCAACCCGGCCGGCCCGAAGGGCCATTTCGCCCAGCTTGGCGGCCAGGGCATCTCGGTGGTCTCCTATTCCGACAAGCAGGAAGCCGCGCTGAAATACATCAAGTGGTTCGCCAACAAGGATGTGCAGGCCAAATGGTGGTCGCTCGGCGGCTACTCCTGCCTCAATGCGGTGGTGAACGACCCGAAGTTCCCGGCCAGCCAGCCTTACGCGTCGACCTTCCTGGAATCGATGGCAATCGTGAAGGATTTCTGGGCCGAGCCGAGCTACGCCACGCTCTTGCAGGCGATGCAGAAGCGCGTCCACGACTATGTGGTGGCCGACAAGGGCACCGCGCAGGAAGCGCTCGACAGCCTAGTCAAGGACTGGACGCAAGTCTTCCAGGACGACGGCAAGATGTAGTCGGGGCAAGATGTAAGGCTCCTCCCGAGCCAGACCGCAGCGTCCCGTGCCGCCCTTGGCACGGGACGCAGTTCAGATAAATTCCATCGCCGAGACTGACAGTGACCGAAGCAGGACTTACCATGCTCAATCGGACTGCGGACAACGTTGCCCGGGCGACGCCGGAGCCGTTGGCCCGCAAGATCCGGGGCATCAGCGACAAAGGGCTCGCCTGGCTGTTCATTTCGCCGACGATCCTGTTGCTGCTCGCCATCAATATCTTCCCGCTGTTCTGGGCGATCTATCTCTCCTTCACCAACTACCGCGCCAATCGCCCCAACGAGGCGGTGAAGAATCTCGGGCTCGCCAATTACCGGCGCATCCTCGGCGACCAGGACATCTGGATCGCCATGCAGACGACGGCGCATTTCGTCTTCTGGACCATCCTTCTGCAGACAGTGATCGGCTTCACGCTGGCCTGGCTGATCGACAGAAAATTCCGCGGCCACGCCTTCTGGACGACGATCATCCTGGTGCCGATGATGCTGTCGCCGGCGGTGGTCGGCAATTTCTGGCGCTTCCTCTACGAGCCGCAGATCGGGCTGTTCGCCTACGCGGTCTCGTTCCTCACCGGCATCCCGCCGACGAATGTGCAGATGCTGTCCAATGTCGAGCTGGCGCCATGGGCGATCATCATCGTCGATACCTGGATGTGGACGCCCTACGTGATGCTGATCTGCCTCGCCGGCCTGCGCTCCATTCCCGAATACATCTATGAAGCAGCCGAGGTCGACCGCGCCTCCAACTGGCGGCAGTTCTGGTCGATCACGCTGCCGATGGCGCTGCCCTTCATCATGCTGGCGGTTCTGTTCCGCGGCATCGAGAACTTCAAGATGTTCGACATGGTCAACCTGCTCACCGGCGGCGGCCCTGGCTCGACCACGGAAGTCGCCTCGATCACGTTGAAGCGGCAGGCCTTCGAGAGCTGGCGCACCGGTTATTCCTCGGCCTTCGCCATCATCCTGTTCGTCGCGGTGTTCGGCTTGGCCAACATCTACGTCAAGGCGCTCAACAAGGTGAAGCAGAGATGAGCCTGACCACCGCCCATTCCGTCGTCGCGCCCTCGGCCAACTCGAAGCGGATCGCCGGCGCGATCGTCGTCGGCTACGCGCTGATCTCGATCGTGCCGCTGCTGTGGATCTTCGCCACCAGCTTCAAGACGCCGCCGGATTCGATCGCCTATCCGCCGAAGATCGTCTTCCAGCCGAGCCTCGAAGGCTATTGCAACCTGTTCACCACCCGAACCAGGCAAACGCCGGAATACATCAACTCGCTGGGGCCAGCGACCGGGCTCTGCGACGAGACCGTGCGCAAGCGCAACATGGTGATCGCAGGGCCGTCGAACTTCCTGCCGCGCTTCGTCAATTCGCTGATCATCGCCTTCGGCTCGACCTTCTGCGCGGTGTTCCTCGGAACGCTCTCGGCCTATGGCTTCTCGCGCTTCAAGGTGCCTTTGGCTGACGACCTTCTGTTCTTCATCCTGTCGACGCGCTTCATGCCGCCGATCGCAGTGGCGATCCCGATCTATCTGATGTACCGCGAGCTCGGCCTTTCCGACACCGCGCTCGGCATGATCCTGCTCTACACAGCGGTGAACGTCTCGCTCGCGGTCTGGCTGCTCAAGGGCTTCATCGACGAGATCCCGCGCGAATACGAAGAAGCGGCGATGATCGACGGCTATACCAGGCTGCAAGCCTTCTGGCGCACGGTGCTGCCACAGGCGACCACCGGCATCGCCGCCACTGCCATCTTCTGCCTGATCTTCGCCTGGAACGAATATGCGTTCGCCGCACTTCTGACCTCCGGCACGGCGCAGACCGCACCGCCCTTCATCCCGACCATCATCGGCGAAGGCGGCCAGGACTGGCCGGCGGTCGCCGCCGGCACGACGATCTTCCTGGTGCCGATCCTCGTCTTCACCATCCTGCTCCGCAAGCAGCTCTTGCGCGGCATCACCTTCGGCGCGGTGCGCAAATGAGCACGACCCAGCCTATAAAACGCAAATCCCGCTGGCCCGCCTGGGCGAGGCGCGGCCTGATGGAAAACATCGCAACCGCCATGATCGCGATTGGCTTCCTGATGCTGTTCCAGCCCTTCGCGCTGTCGCTTTACAGCTATTCCTTCGTCACCATGCTCGCCGGCACGGCCATGTTCATCATCGTCTCGAAATTCCCGGAATAGCCATGGCCGAGATCCGCGTTCAGAACCTGAGGAAAGCCTTCGGCGAATTCGTCGCCGTGCAGGATTCCAACTTCGTCGTCGAGGACGGCGAGTTCTTCGTCATGCTCGGGCCATCCGGCTGCGGCAAGACGACGACGCTGAGGATGATCGCCGGCCTCGAGCTGCCGACCGGCGGCAAGATCCTGCTCGGCGGCGAGAACGTCACCATGCGCCGGGCGCGCGAGCGCGACATCGCCTTCGTCTTCCAGCTCTTCGCGCTCTATCCGCACATGAATGTGCGCAAGAACATCGGCTTCCCGCTGCTAGCGCAGGGCATGGCGTCGGCCGAGATCCGCGCGCGCGTTGAAGAGACCGCGAAGCTGCTCCGCATCGATCATCTGCTCGACAAGTCGGTCTCCGGCCTTGCCGGCGGCGACCGCCAGCGCGTCGCGCTCGGCCGCGCCATCGTGCGGCGTCCAAAATGCTTCCTGATGGACGAGCCGCTGGGGACCCTCGATACCGAATTCCGCGATCTGATGGTGCATGAGCTGCGCGAGCTTCACAACCGCATCCACGCCACCACCGTCTATGTCACCCATGACCAGATGGAGGCGATGTCGATGGCCGACAAAATTGCGGTGATGAACCATGGCGTCATCGAGCAGTTCGGCAGTCCCCGCGAGATCTACGACCGGCCTGCGACGATGTTCGTCGCCGATTTCATCGGCTCGCCGCCGATGAATTTCTTGCGCTTCGGCGGCGGCCTCGCCAGGGGCGCGAAGGAAATCGTCGTGCAAGGGGCCAAGGTGGCGGTGCCGGAAGTGCGCGAGGATATCGCACCCGCCGACATGGCGCTGGGCATCCGGCCCGAGCACATCCGCTTCGACGATGCCTCGAAGCTGCGCGGCGCGATCTACGGCACCGAATATCTCGGCACCACGCAGATCGTCGCGGTGGAGACCGCCGACGGCATTATCAAGGCCCGCGTGCCCGCCGGTATCCATCTCGCTACCGGCGAGCAGGTCGGGCTGGCGTTGAGCAGCGCGCGGCTGTCGCTGTTCGAGAAAGGCACTGGACGCGCGGTGAAAACCGCCATGCATGATCAGGAGGCGCGCCATGGCTGACGTCCGCGTCCAGGGTGTGACCAAAAGTTTTGGCGAGACTGTCGCCATCAGCGATCTCGACCTGCAGATCAAGGACGGCGAATTCGTCGTGCTGCTCGGCCCGACCGGCGCCGGCAAGACGACGACGCTCAGGCTGATCGCCGGGCTGGAGCGGCCGGACAGCGGCACGATCCACATCGGCGGTCACGACGCGACGGCATTATCGCCGGCCGAGCGTGACACCGCTTTCGTCTTCCAGCAATATTCGCTCTATCCGCACCTATCGGTCTACGACAACCTCGCCTTCCCGCTGCGCTCGCCGGCACGGCGCTTCCCCGAAGAGGCGATCCGCCGCCGCGTCGAAGAAGTGGCGCGCATGGTGCGCATCGACCACAAGCTCGAAAATCGCTCGACCAGATTGTCCGGCGGCGAGATGCAGCGCGTCGCCATCGGCCGCGCCTTGGTGCGGAAACCCGCGATCTATCTGATGGACGAGCCGCTGTCCTCGCTCGACGCCAAGCTGCGCGCTGACTTGCGGCTGGAGCTGAAGCGCATCCAGTCGGAGCTCGGTGCCACCATGCTCTATGTCACGCACGACCAGATCGAAGCGATGACCATGGCCGATCGCATAGGCATCCTCTCGGAAGGAGTGCTGGTCCAGATCGGCACGCCGCGCGCCATCTATTCGGAGCCGGCAAACCTTCATGTCGCGGCCCGCCTCGGCCAGCCGGCGATCAACCTGTTGCCGGCCGGGCTGCTGCCCGACGGTGGCGCGCCGTTGGGAACCACGACCATCGGCGCCCGCACCGAGCATCTGTCGATCGAGAAGGCGGCCAACGGCCATGCCGACGGCGTCGTCGACTGGGTCGAGCATCTCGGCGACCAGAACCATCTGCATGTGACGGTGGGAGCGAAGAAGCTGGTGACGCTGACCGATCCCGACACGCCGCTCGAAAAGGGGGACAGAGTGACGATCCGCTACCGCGCGCCGCTTTATTTTGGCTCGGATGGGCAAAGGCTGATGTAGCCGGCGCACACATCGCACAGTTTTTGACGACTGCAGATACGGACTGGACGAAATCCATGAAGCACTTTTTCAACCGCAAGGACTCGATCGTCACCGAAGCGCTAGATGGCTTTCTCGCCACAGCAGGCTCCGGCACGCTGGCGCGCCTCGACGGCTATCCCGAAGTCAAGGTCGTGCTGCGCGCCGACTGGGACAAGACGAAGGTGAGCATCGTTTCCGGGGGTGGCGCCGGGCACGAGCCATCGCATGCGGGCTTCGTCGGCGCCGGCATGCTGACCGCCGCGGTGTCGGGCGAGATCTTCGCTTCGCCTAGCGTCGAGGCGGTGCTGGCGGCGATCCGCGCGACGACCGGGCCGGCCGGCTGTCTGCTGATCGTCAAGAACTACACCGGCGATCGCCTCAATTTCGGCCTCGCCGCCGAAAAGGCGCGCGCCGAAGGTTTTGCGGTCGAGATGGTGATCGTCGCCGACGATATCGCGCTCCCCGACATTACCCAGCCGCGCGGTATCGCCGGCACGCTGTTCGTGCACAAGATCGCCGGGCATCTGTCCGAAGCCGGCCACGATCTCGCATCGGTCGCCGCGGCGGCACGCGCGGCGGCGAAAGACATCGTTTCGTTGGGGATCTCGCTCTCCTCCTGCTCGATCCCGGGCCAGGCGCATGAAGACCGCTTCGGTGCCGACGACGGCGAACTCGGTCTCGGCATCCATGGCGAGCCGGGCGTCGAGCGCATCGCCCTGGAGGCCGCCAGCAAGCTGGTCGCCATCATGGCGGAACGCCTTGCGGCACGGATCGACCCGCACAGCCACTACGCCCTGCTGATCAACAATCTCGGGTCGGTGCCACCACTCGAAATGTCGCTGATCGCCAATACCGTGCTGTCCTCGTCGCTGGCAAAGGCGGTGACGCTGACGATCGGCCCCGGTCATCTGATGACCGCCCTCAACATGAACGGCTTCTCGCTGTCGCTGATCAGGCTAGGCGCGGAGCGCGAGTCGGCGCTGCTGGCGCCGGTCGGCCCGCATGCCTGGCCGCCGGCGAGGCCGGTTCGCCCGCCGGTGGTCGTGGCAGTCGCCAAGCCCGCCAGTCGCAATACGAAGGCGACCAGTCGCGACGCCGGCGCTATGCGGCTGATCACGGCCGTCTGCGAGAAACTAATCTCGCTCGAAGAGCCCTTGAATAGCCTCGACGCCAAGGCCGGCGACGGCGACACGGGGTCGACGGTGGCGACCGGCGCACGCAGCGTGCTCGACCGCATCGGCACGCTTCCGCTTGCCGATAAGGCCGCAACGCTCGCCGCAATCGGAGATATATTGGGCACCTCGATGGGCGGTTCCAGCGGCGTGCTTTTGTCGATCTTCTTCACCGCTGCGGCGCAGTCGCTCGACGGCCGGGCGTCGCTCGGCAAGGCGCTGCTCGCCGGCCTCGACCGGATGATCTTCTACGGCGGCGCCAAGGTCGGTGATCGCACCATGGTCGACGCGCTGGAGCCGGCGCTGAAAGCGCTCGACGCAAGCGGACTGGAAGCGGCGGCCAAAGCGGCCCGCCACGGCGCGGAGGCTACGGCGGCGATGCAGAGGGCGAAGGCTGGCCGCTCCGCCTATATCGGCCGGCAGCTTGACGGCGTCGCCGATCCGGGCGCCTTTGCGATAGCAGAAGCGTTCGCGGCCGTGGCGGCCATGTTCGCCCCGGCATGAAGGACAGAGAATGGCCGCATCCGAATTCTCTCGATTGATCGCAGCGGCAGCGGATACGATCGCGGCGCATGCCGATGAATTGACTGCGCTCGACCAGGCGATCGGCGACGGCGACCATGGGCTGAACATGAAGCGCGGCTTCGAGGCCGTGCGCGCCGAATCGGACGGAATCGCAGCGAAGCCACTGCCGGACGCGCTGAAGGCGGTCGGCACCAAGCTGGTGATGACCGTCGGCGGCGCCTCCGGACCGCTGTTCGGCACGCTGTTCATGGCGCTCGGCAAGGAGCTGCCCGGCACGCCGGACCGAGCCACGCTGACGGCGGCGCTCAGCAAGGCGATCGAGGCGGTCGGGGCGCGCGGCAAATCGCAGCCCGGGCAAAAAACCATGCTCGACGTACTGCAGCCGGTGTATGAGGCGCTGGCGCAGGGCAAAACGGCCACGGAAATCGCCGATGCCGCCGATCACGCCGCGGACGCCACCGTGCCGATGAAAGCCCTGCGCGGGCGCGCCTCCTTCCTGGGGGAGCGCTCGATCGGGCATATGGATGCCGGGGCGCGCTCGACCGCGCTTCTGGTGCGTGCAGTCGCTGAGGCGATCGAGGGTTCTTGATGAGCAATGTGGGCATCGTCATCGTATCGCATTCGCCGCTTGTCGCCGAAGGCACGGCCGACATGGTGCGCCAGATGGTGGGCGACGAAGTGCCGCTTGCATGGTGCGGAGGAAACGGCCATGGCGGTCTCGGCACCAGCGTCGAAGCGATCATGGGCGCGATCGAAAAGGCTTGGTCGGAAGCGGGCGTCGCCATCCTGGTCGATCTCGGCGGCGCCGAGACCAACAGCGAGATGGCGGTCGAGATGATCGGCGAGCCGCGCTCCCACAAGATCGTGGTCTGCAACGCGCCGATCGTCGAGGGCGCGGTGATGGCGGCGACGGAATCTTCCGGCGGAGCCTCGCTGAAGGAAGTGGTGGCGACGGCGCATGAATTGTCGCCGTCGTGAACGAACGGGAACCGACTGAATGTCCGCATCCGCCGAAGCCACGGTTCTGATCACCCACGAGGTGGGCCTGCACGCGCGCCCTTCGGTGAAGTTCACCAAACTCGCCAAGTCGTTCGCGGCCGAGGTGGAAGTGGCGCTCGCCGCCAACGGCCCCTGGTTCGACGCCAAGAGCATCGTCAAGGTGATGGCGGCCAAGGCGCCCAAGGGAACCGTGCTGCACATAAGGGCGCGAGGCGATGGTGCTGGGGAAGCCGTCGGCGCGCTGGTCGATCTGGTGCAGCGCGACTTCGACGAGGATAGGGACCATGCCCGGTCCGCTTGACACGGGCGAACGTGGCGTTCGACCCGCAAGGAATGCGGTTCATGCGGATTGAAGGCTTTCCCGCCTCTCCCGGCTATGCCGAAGGGCCGCTGTTCGACCTCGACCGGCCCCCAATTTCCTACAGAAGCAAGGCGAGCGCGGCGGAGGAAGAAGCAGCACTGAAGGCGGCAATCGGCAATTCGGTGAGCCGGCTGACCTCGCTTGTCGAAACCGCCGATGGCGACGCCGCCGGCATTCTCGAATTCCAGATCGCCATGTTGGAGGACGACGCGCTGAGTATCCCAGCCTTCGCCTCTATCGGTTCGGGGCAGCCCGCCGACGCTGCCTGGCGGCGGGCGCTGGATGCCGAAATCGCCGGCTATGAGAGTTCGAAGCAGGATTATTTCCGCGCGCGCGCCGCCGACCTGCGCGACATTCGCGACCAGGTGCTGCGGGCCCTGAGCGAGGACGGCGAGACTGCCGCGCCTCCCGGTGCCATCCTCTATGGCGAGGACATCGCGCCGACGCGCTTCCTCGAAACCGACTGGAGCAGAGGCGGCGGCATCGCGCTCAAGGCCGGCAGCACGGCCAGCCATGTCGCCATGCTGGCGCGCTCGCGTGGCGTGCCGATGGTGGTCGGCCTCGGCGCCTCGGCGGACAAACCCGCGGGTGTCGCGCTGCTCGACGCCGAGCATGGCGGCATCGTGTTCTCGCCCTCGCCGGCCGAGGTCGGAGCCTTTCGCCAGTCGTCCTCCGCCTTCGCGGCGCGCCAGGGCAAGGCGCAGACTTTTCTGGCTCAGCCGGCGGCGACGAAAGCCGGCACTGCCGTGCGCGTTCAGGTCAACATCTCCGACCCTTCCGATGTCGACGGCATCGACATCGCGACCTGCGATGGCGTCGGCCTGATGCGGACGGAGTTCCTGTTCGGCAAGTCGTTGCCGGACGAAGAGACGCAGTACCGCGCCTATCGCAAGGTGCTGGAATGGGCTGGCGACAAGCCGGTGACCATCCGCACGGTCGATGCCGGCGGCGACAAGCCGGTGCCAGGCTTCACTGTCGCGGAAACCAATCCTTTCCTCGGCCTGCGCGGCATCCGGCTGTCGCTGGCCCGGCTCGACGTCTTCCGAGTGCAAATCCGGGCATTGCTGCGCGCCGCTGTACACGGCAATCTGAAGGTGATGTTTCCGATGATCGCCACAGCCGAAGAGTATGCCCAAGCCGCAGCGCTGTTTGCCGAGGAGCAGACGGCGCTTGCCGCGCGCGGCGTTGCCCACGAGCTGCCGCCGCTCGGCATCATGGTCGAGGTGCCGTCGGTGGCGATCGCGCCAGAGGCTTTCGCCAATGTCGCCTTCTTCTCGATCGGCTCCAATGATCTCACCCAATATGTGATGGCGGCGGCGCGCGACAATGCCGTCGTCGCGCATCTGAATTCCGTTCGCCATCCAGCCGTCCTGCGGCTGATCGCCTCTGTCGCCGCCTTCGGACGGGAGAAAGGCATTCCGGTCAGCCTCTGCGGCGATGCGGGCGGCGATCCGGCCGCCATCCCGGCGCTGCTCGAGGCCGGCCTTCGCAATCTTTCGGTCGCGCCGGCGCAGCTCGCCATGGCCAAGGCGGCCATTGCGGACGTCTCGGTGTAAGCGCGGCATGGCCAAGACCGCCAAGATAGCCGAAGCCGGCTCGGAAGATGCGATCCGCGCCTACAAGACGATCCTGTCGCAGGTCATCGACCAGCGGCCGTCGGGCATGCGCCAGCGCCTTGCCGATGCGCTCGGCAAGCACCGCAGCTTCGTCACCCAGATCTCCAGCCCGGCCTATTCGATCCCGATCCCGTCAAAGCATTTGCCTTCTATCTTTTCCGTCTGCCATTTCAGCCAGGCCGAGCGTGACCAGTTTATGACCGCCTATCACCAGGCGCATCCGGGCAAGATGTCGACGGCTTCGGGCCCGCGCAAGACACGCCACGTCTCCCTCATCGTGCCAGATTTCGGCGACGACAAGCAGAATGCCGCGCTCGACCGAGCGATCAACGAATTCATCCAGAAGATCACCAGCATCGCCGGCAAGGGCAGCGGCTAAGCAGGACGTACTCGGGAGGACTGCCATGAAGAAGTTTCTCAATTCGGTGGACACGGTGCTCACCGAAAGCCTCGACGGCTTCGTTTCCGCTCACTCCGACATCCTAACGCTCGGCGACGAGTACAAATTCGTCCGCCGCAGACAGCTCAAGCCGGGCAAGGTGGCGCTGATCTCGGGCGGCGGCTCAGGCCATGAGCCGCTGCATGGCGGGCTGGTCGGCCACGGCATGCTGGACGCCGCCTGCCCCGGCCAGGTCTTCACCTCGCCGACGCCCGACCAGATGCTGGCGGCCGTTCAGGTGGTCGACACCGGCGCCGGCTGCCTGTTCATCGTCAAGAATTACGAAGGCGACGTGATGAACTTCGACATGGCCGCCGAAATGTCGGAAGGCGTGCTGCAGGTCGTGACCAATGACGACGTCGCGGTCGAGAACTCGTCCTACACGACCGGCCGGCGCGGCGTCGCCGGCACGCTGGTGGTGGAGAAGATCGTCGGAGGCGCGGCCGAGCAAGGCCTGGCGCTGCCCGATCTCAAAGCGCTGGGCGATCGCGTCAACGGCGCGACGCGGTCGATGGGCGTGGCGCTGACCAGCTGCACGGTGCCGGCGGCAGGCAGGCCGACGTTCGAGATCGGCGACAACGAGATGGAATTCGGTGTCGGCATCCATGGCGAGCCCGGCCGGCGGCGCGATGCGCTGAAGAGCGCCGACGCCATCGCCGAGGAAGTCTGTGCCGCAATTACCGGCGACCTCGGCGAGCGCGCCAAGGGACCGGCTCTGCTTTTCATCAATGGCTTCGGCGGCACGCCGTCGATGGAGCTTTACCTGATGTACAACAGCGCCCGCAAAATCTTCGAACGGCAGGGCGTGACGGTGGTTCGCTCGCTAGTCGGCTCTTACGTCACCTCGCTCGACATGGCCGGCTGCTCGATCACGCTGACGATGCTCGACGACGAGATGACGGCGCTGTGGGACGCGCCGGTGCACACGGCGGCGCTGCGCTGGGGGATGTAGCTTCGCGCGGGCTTTTCTGCGACCATGGTCGCCTCCTGTTGTTCGCGACATTGCCCGGTTGATGCTGCCTCCGCTTTCGCCTGCCGAAGAAAAACTGCTGCTCGATTTTGCCGATCCCGAAACGCTGGTCGAGCGGGACCGGAGCCTTTCGGCAAACAGCTTGATGGCGCTGCTTGCCAATGCGGAATTCCACGGCGTGCTGCCGATCATGCTGCGCAAGCTGAGGGAACGAGGCGACGCGCAACTGCCGCACGACGCTGCCCTCCTGCAGAAGCTCTCCGCGCTGCGCGACCAGGCGACGATCGCGACCGGCCAATCGATGCTGCTGCAATATCACGGCGATCGCATCATGAAGGTGCTGGCTGAAAAAGGCGTGCCGGCCCGGATCGTCAAAGGTCCGATCTTTGCGCGCAAGCTTTACCGCCATGCCTCGGACCGGCCGTTTACCGATATCGACATCCTGGTCGATCCCGCCAGCATCGGCGCGGCCAACAAGGTGATCGCTGAATGCGGTTTTGTGCTGGCCAGCGGCGAGGCGCAGTCGCACGACCTGCAGGAATTCAAATGGCTGGAGAGGGAGAATTCCAGCCTGCTGATCGAGCTGCACGGCAACCTGGTCCACGATTCCGGCATGCGGCGGCGCCTGTCGCTCGGGTTCCGCGAGTTGCAGGTCATCGACGGCGGCGAGACCAACACGCCGGCGTCGCTGCTCACCATCGCCATCGTTCACGCTGCCGGCGGCCACAAATTCCACCGGCTGCAGCTTTGCGTCGATGTGCTGCAGGGCGTGCGCGCGCTGCGATCGCCGGAAGCGGAAGCGCGCCTGCTCGAGGCTGCGCGCATGACCGGCATCGAACTCGAGCTGGCGACCGTTCTCAACGTGACCGGGCGGCTGTTCGAGGAGCCGCGCGCGATCGCGCTTGCCAACCGCATCAAGCCCGATCTCTCGATACGGCTCGCCAAATGGTTGATCACCGGCAACATGCTGCTTCGCGTGAATTCCAGGGAAAAGATGCGCTCGCGCCTCAGCCGCGATGCCTTCCGCTGGGTGCAGCGGCTGGCCCGGTCGCGACCCTATCCGGCCTGAGAACCCGCTCTGCGGGATGGAAGGTATCCGTCTAGAGCGGTTCACCGTTTCACGGAAACGCCGAACCGCTCTATCTCTTTGTTTTCACGCAATTCCGGACGGAAAACCGTTGCACACTTCCTGGAATTGCTCTCAGGCCTGATCCAGCACGGCGCGGATCAGCGCCGCTGCGTCGGTCGGGCTTGAGCCGACTTCCAGGGTGAAGGTGGGGACCGCCTTGACCAGTGCCGCGATCGTTGCCATCCGACGCTTCTGCATCGGCAGGAGGCCGGTCATGCCGGTCCTGACATTGTCGGTGGCGAGCGCCACCATCGCATCGGTCCTAGCCATGGGTATCAGCCGGGTTTTGCCATCCGCTGAGCGCGCCAGATGCAAAAGCGCGGCGACGGGTCTGGCGCGAACATCTTCGATGCGGATGATCTCGCTCAGACGCTCCAGCGAAACGGCCTGCTCGCCCTCGGCGTCCCATATGTCTCCGAGGCAGGGTGAGAGGAATGGCAGCATCGCCGCGGTGTTGCGGTGGATCTTCGCCTTGCGCGGCATGCCCCAGGCCGTGGTGCCATCCGGTGTCGCCCGCAGGATCATGGCATCGTCCGAGCAGAGGCCGAAGCCTTGCGAAGCAAGCGCCATGGACGTCGTCGACTTGCCGGTGCCGCTCGGCGCATGGATCAGCACGAGCGCGTTGTGGTCGGGCAACGTCAGACCGGCGGTATGGAGCATATGCTGTCCGCCGGCATCGAGCGCGGCATCCAGAACCGTCATCAGCAGCGTCCATTTGACCGTGCTGCCGGGATGGACGCGGATTTCGGCCCAGCCTTCATCGGCATGGATGGAAGCCATCTGCAGGCCGGGAAAGATCAGATGGACGACATCTCCGCCGTCGATCAGTCGGCAATGGCCGTCCAGCGGAACGTCGCCGTCGAAGGCTACTTTCCCTTCGGGGTTCTCGGGCAGGGCCGATGTCTCGACAATGTTCACTGGAAAACCGGCTTCGACGGATTCGCTGACACGCAAGGCGCCGAGCATCAGGTCGAAGCTCGGCCAGAGCTCGGCGCGCGACGCCGATATGCCGATGACCTGGCCATCGAGGTCATAACGGAAAGTGGTTGCAGCACCGGTCAAGCGGCGCGCGCCCCGGCAGTGTGGGCATGATGGCGATAGATCTCGACCATGCCGGGCAGGCTGTCGCTGACCACCGGTTTGCCGTCGAGGCAGACCCAGCAATGCGCCGACAGGCGCGGCGCCTGCATGGACTTCGAATCGACGCCGAAGCGCAGCTCGGGATCGAACCCGGCCATGCGCAGGAAGCGGAAACCCAGCAGCCCTTCCCGCAGGCACCTGCGGTCGCGCATCAGCCAGGGATGGCGGACCGTGCGGTTGACGCGGGCGACGATGTAGGCCGAAGGCAGGCCGCGATAGGGCGTGGGCGCGTCAAGCGGCGCCCATTTCAGCACCGTCTCGAGATCGCGCTGGCCGATCAGCCCCGGCATCAGCCGGGCGCTGAGCCAGAGATGAGCGCGGAACAGGGCGCGCAGGAACGGTCCGTCGGCCATCACGCGTCCGCGTCGGTGAGGATGCCTTCCGTCACCAGCTCGGCGGCCAGCGCCGCCATGTCCTCGTCGAGCGTCGCCTTGTCGACCTCGAATTCGTCCGACAGCAGATCGACGATCTGATCGAGGCTGCGCGCGCCGTCGACCTTGTCGAGGAAGGCTTCGGTGGTGCCGTTGCAGGTGTAGAGCTGGCCGCTGCGCGCCAGAAGCACGACGGCGCCGTCGCCGACATGCTGGACGGAGGCGTCATCCGCCATCCGCAGAACCGTTTCAAAGGCAATTTCGACCATGCGCCCGCTCCAGACCAATTGCCGGAGAGGAATTAGCGCGGCAGCGCGACACTGTCCATTGCCAGCGAAAGCCGCGGCGCATTTGGCGATGTGTCCATCCGGCTCTCTCGCCAAAAAATCAAGCCTGCTTCGATCGATCGAAGCAGGCTTGCCACGGTAGCACCGAATATCAGTCGAAGTTCGTTGAGCTCGCAGGTACTGCTGTCACAGCCGACAGCTTCTCGCGCCTGTTCAATACAGGCTTTTCGTACTTTTTCTTCACAGGTATCCCCGCCATAAGTTGACGGCTGCAAATGACAATCGGCGCCCAGCATTGTCAATACTGTGACGCGTTTCCGGCAAAGTGTTGCCTTCCTGCCCCAAGGTAAGCTAAAAACCAGCGGCGTTTCTGGGGGAGTGAACAGTATGCGTTACAACTGGGACCGGGCTCCGACGACTTTCGAGCGCCACCGGAAGGCATTGGCGGCCGCCATTCTGATCGCCGGCGGCGTCGGGCTGATGCTCGCGGCACTGCCGCTTTAAGCCGTCTCACATCCCGGGCAAGCGGAACGACGCTCCAACCGGACGCGCCGCCGGACGGCTTTGCTGGCCAAGTCGACCAAATTGCAGGAAGACATGGCTGAGGGAAGCGGCTTAGTCTATTGCGAGACGGCAAATCGTTCCCGGGGAGGAAAGTCGATGGCATCGCGCTACCATGAAGTCTATGCGGACTGGAAACGCGACCCCGTAGGGTTCTGGGCCGAGGCAGCCAAGGCCATCGACTGGTATTCGCCGGCCGAAAAAGTCTTCGATCCAACGGCCGGCGTCTATGGCCGCTGGTTCATTGGTGCCACCTGCAACACCTGCTTCAACGCCATCGACCGCCACGTGGCGGGAGGCCGCGCCTACCAGCTGGCGCTGATCCACGACAGCGCCATCACCGGCACGATCCGGAAATTCACCTATGCCGAACTGAAGCGCGAGGTGGTCGCGCTCGCCTCGGTGCTGAAGAACCGCGGCATCGGCAAAGGCGACCGCATCATCATCTACATGCCGATGGTGGCGGAGGCGGCGATTGCCATGCTCGCCTCGGCGCGCATCGGCGCCGTGCATTCGGTGGTCTTCGGCGGCTTCGCCTCGCATGAGCTCGCCACCCGCATCGACGACGCCAAGCCGAAGCTGATCATCTCGGCGTCCTGCGGCCTGGAGCCCGGCCGCGTGGTCGCCTACAAGCCGCTGCTCGACAAGGCGATCGAGATGTCCAAGCACAAGCCCGACGCTTGCCTCATCCTGCAGCGCGACCAACTGCGCTGCGAGATGACGGACAATTTCGACATCGACTATGCCGACGCGGTCGCCCGCGAGCGCGCGGCCGGCGCCAATGTCGATTGCGTGCCGGTTCTAGCCACCGACCCGCTCTACATCATCTATACCTCGGGCACGACCGGCCAGCCGAAGGGCATCGTGCGCGACAATGGCGGCCATATGGTCGCGCTGGAATGGACGATGGACAACGAGTTCGGCGTCAAGCCGGGCGAAGTGTTCTGGGCGGCCTCCGATGTCGGGTGGGTGGTTGGCCATTCCTACATCGTCTACGGACCGCTGCTGCATGGCGCGACCAGCGTGCTCTTCGAAGGCAAGCCGATCGGCACGCCGGACGCCGGCACCTACTGGCGGGTGATATCGGAGCATGGCGTGGTGGCGCTTTTCACGGCGCCGACCGCCTTCCGCGCCATCAAGGGGCAGGATCCCCAGGGCGACTTCGTGCCGAAATACGACCTGTCGAAGTTCCGCACCCTGTTCCTCGCCGGCGAACGCGCAGACCCCGAAACCATCAAATGGGCGGAGCAGAAGCTCAACCGTCCGGTGATCGACCATTGGTGGCAGACCGAAACCGGATCACCGATGACCATCAACCCGGCCGGGCTCGGGCTTTTGCCGGTGAAATACGGCTCGCCCGGCGTGCCGATGCCCGGCTACGATATCCGCGTGCTCGACGATGCCGGCCATGAGGTGCCGCGCGGCACGCTCGGCAATGTCGTGGTCAAGCTGCCGCTGCCGGCGGGCTGCCTGCCGACGCTGTGGAACGCCGACACCCGCTTCCGACAGGCCTATCTCGAGGAATTCCCCGGCTTCTACAAGACGGCCGACGCCGGCATGATCGACGAGGACGGCTACCTCTATGTCATGGCCCGCACCGACGACATCATCAACGTCGCCGGCCATCGGCTCTCGACGGGAGCCATGGAGGAGGTGCTGGCCGCGCATCCGGACGTCGCCGAATGCGCGGTGATCGGCATCGCCGACGCCATGAAGGGCCAGGTGCCGCTCGGCTTCGTCGTGCTCAATGCCGGTGTGTCGCGCGACACCGGCGCCATCGAAAGCGAGGTGGTGGGCCTGGTGCGCGAAAGGATCGGCCCGGTCGCCGCCTTCAAGACGGTGGTGACGATCAAGCGGCTTCCGAAGACGCGCTCCGGCAAGATCCTGCGCGGCACGATGCAGAAGATCGCCGACAAGGAGGAATGGGCCATGCCGGCGACCATCGACGATCCTGCCATCCTCGACGAGATCTCAACGGCGCTCAAGGGACGCGGCATCGGGATCTAGAGCGGTTCACCGTTTCACAGAAACGGCAAACCGCTCTATCCCTTTGTTTTGACGCAATTCCGGACGGAAAACCGTTTCACACTTTTCCTGGAATTGCTCTAGCCGTCGCGCAGCCTCGGGATCGAATTGCAGCGTCGGGCGATCTCACGAATTCTTCCCGCATTGCAATCGCCTGTTGTGCAATGCAGCAACAGACCCTAAAGTTTGTCCTGGGGGGCCATTCCCAAGGCAAGGCATGGCTCAGCACAAGACGACTTTCGGCGGACGCGCCGCCGATCATCATCTTCCTCGCGGCAGTGGCGCTGATGGCGTGGTCGCTCAGTTATCCGCTACCGGCTGAAGGCCACCTGAGCCAGCGACATGGCGAAAGCTCTTGCATCAACAATGCATTGCCAGCCAGTGTGGAAATGTTTGCGTTCGGCTGATATCGAGGCTTGGCCCGCGCCCATGTGGCGCAATGCACGTGCGAGCACCGAGCCTAAATCCGTGAGCCTGTTCCAACGATCGAGACGACCCCGGCCCTTGCCGCGCGAACGCCTGGTGATGGATATGCGGGACACGGTGGTCTACGCGATTGGCGACGTGCATGGCTGCCATGACGAGCTGCGCACGCTGGAGCACAAAATCGGGTTCGACGCGCAGGCTTTCCGTGGCCGCAAGATGATCATCATGCTCGGCGACTATGTCGATCGGGGACCAAATTCGCGGCGCGTGATCGAGCATCTGATGGCGCCGCCGCCAAAAGGCTTCATGCGCGTCTGCCTGGCCGGAAACCATGAGGTAGCAATGCTTGCCTATCTCGACGGCCACCTGTCGCGGGAGCCGTGGCTTCGCGTCGGCGGACGGGAAACGCTGTTCTCCTATGGCGTCGATCCGGAGCGGCTCGCAAACCTCTACGACTCGGGCGATGAGGTGGACGAGCGCATTCGCGAGACTATCCCCGCCAGCCACGTCGCCTTCATGCGCACGCTGCCGGTGATGGTCTGTTCGGAAAAATTCGTCTTCGTCCATGCCGGCATCAGGCCGGGAATCGCGCTCGAAGCGCAGGATGAGGCCGACCTGCTCAACATCCGCGAGGAATTCTTCCGCGCCGCGCATAGCCTCGACCGCTGGGTGGTGCATGGACACACCATCGTCGACGTTCCGAAGCTCGACGGACGCCGGCTCGACATCGACACCGGCGCCTTCCAGAGCGGACGCCTGACCGCCCTCAGAATCGTCGGCAAATATGGCCGGCTGCTGTCGAACAAGGATTGAGGGAGAGTTCCTAAGAGCAGTTCGGACGGCTCCGAGTATTAACTCCGGAAGGCGAAACGCTCCACGCCGCCTTCATGACGCAAGCACAGTTCGTCTCAGGTCGGCGCAAACTCGGCATCTGTAGCGGCGCCAAAGGACAGCAGGTCGCCTTGCCATTTGCTGCGTCTGAGGAACTGTTCCCAAGTCACAGCTTCCGGATCGATTTTCCGACTCCAGGTCAGATCGCGCGCAGGGGCGTAGTAGCCATATTCGACGACGTATTCGACCATACCCACCAACTCGCGCACGAGATGCTCGTTGCCGGCGAAGCTCGGAAAATGGCGTAACAAGTCTTCACGCGAATAGGCAGTGGCATAGCGCGCTCGCTTTCCGGTGACCTGCACAAACGTGTCCACCATTTGCTGCGCCGAGATAAACTGGCCGATCACAGGCAGAACTTCGCCAGCGTATCGCGCCGGGTGGTCAAAGATCTCGCGCACCGCTGGGCCGGCCGCAGTGAGCGGATCACAGAACGGCATGGGGATGTCTGGCGGCAAGTATATGGCGAACGTGATGCCATCCTCTCCGCCCTGCGGCACGTAGTATTCCAGAAAATTGGTGTAGTAAAACGCCAGATACACAAACGAGCTGCGGACGGGCAAGTCGCGAATATAGTCCTCTACCTTTGCCTTGTCCGTGAAATGCGGCGCCCACTTGGTGCCGCCGGTGATGGCTTCAACATTTTCCAGTCCGCTGAACACTACGTTCTCGACGCCAGCGGCCACCGCCGCATCGGCCAACTCCTTGCCCAGGTCAAGTTCGGGTTCCGTCGGCGGCACCTTGACGATGGGCGGCGTCATCAAGAACGCCCCAACTGAGCCTTTCATTGCTTCAGTCAGCTCAGCCTGCTTGCCGAGTTCAAGGGGCGCCATCACGACTTCGGCACCCTTCTTCGCCAAAGCCTGCGCGGGTTGGCTGTCGAGGCGCCGCGTCAGGGCGCGTACCCGGTAGCGCCCGCTGTCGAGCAAGGAATTGGCGACGCTACGGCCTTGCTTGCTCGAGGCACCAACAACGGTAATCAGAGGTTTGACAGTATCGGCTTGGCTCATGCTGGTCATCCCGGTTTGAGGGCGGAAACCGCTTCCGCCCCCGACCTCCACCACGGCCCGTTGACGGGCGCCGCGCGTCGGCCTTGGCCGCAAGTCAAGGCTGATGCGAGCTATATTGGAAATCATAAAAATGTTCGGCTACTATCCATTCTATGGATACCAAGCGCTTGGACCTCAATCTATTGGTTACCCTGGAGACGCTGCTGGTCGAGCGGAACGTCACCAAGGCGGCTGCCCGACTGCACCTGAGCCAGCCAGCGGTAAGCGCCCAGCTGAACCGTCTCAGGCGCGAGTTCGATGACCTGCTGCTAATTCCTGCCCAGCGAGGTATGACGCCGACGGTCAAAGCAATGGAGCTGCTCGATCCGTTGCGCCAAGCCCTCGATCAAGTTCGCGCCACGGTCGCCTCGCACAGGAACTTCGATCCGGCGAAGGCCAACCTAACCTTCGCAATCGCTTGTACAGACTATCTGCAAGCGGCAGTGGTCAAGCCGCTCGTTGTGGAGCTCAGGACGCGAGCGCCCGGTGTTCGCGTCGCTATCCGCAATCTGGACCTGCCGCAGTTAGAAGCGCAGATGGCGCGCGGCGATGTGGATTTGGCGCTCATGACGCCTCAGGCCGCCTCGCCAAGTCTTCGCACCCGCCATCTGTTCGATGAGCGCTATGTGCTCATCGGCCGCCGAAAGCATCCGCGGCTGCGCCATGGAATCACGGTCGCTGAATTTGCCGAGCTAGAGCAAGTGATCGTATCCTTGGAGGGGGGTAGCTTCGTGACGCCGTTCGACAGCGCTTTGGCTGCTTTCGGACACAAGCGTAACGTGGTCCTCTCTTCGGCGTCATTCCTGTTTGTCCCCGAGATCGTGTCTCAATCAGACTTCGTAGCGCTGGTCCCGGAACGGCTCGTACGCGACTCTGCGGACCGGCTTGAAGTGATGGACTGTCCCTTCTCGGTTGAAGGCTTTACAGTGGGAATGGTGTGGCATGAGCGCAATCACGGACACTGCGGCCAACGCTGGATCCGTGAAGCTGTTGTCTCACTTGTCGCGCGTCAATCCTCGTCCCAGGCGCGCGATGGTCAGAGCTAACGCGCGTTGCGCTGAAGCGGATTCAGGCGACGCGCTTCGGGTCTTTGTTTTTACACATGTCGTTGCCCAAAACCACCGAGCACTTTTGGGCGACATGCATTAGGCGGCCTGCTTGGCGCGCGCGTCCGATTTCTCCAGGTAATAGCTCGAGTAGCGGTCGAAGAATTTTTCCGAACCACCGAACGAGCCGTATTTCGACAGCTTCTTCAGATCGACCTTGTTGAGCACCGCGCCGACGACCTTGTCGGCGATGTAGGGCTCCGATTCCAACATCGAGCGCACCATGGCGCGAGGCGTGCGGCCCCATTCGGTGACGAGCACGAAGCCGTCGACCAGCGGCGCGAAGGCCTTGGCGTCGACCACCGGGCCGAGCGGCGGCAGGTCGACGATGATGTATTCGAACGTCTCCTTGGCGTTTTCGATGAAGCGCCGCATGCCGGCCGAACCCAGCAGCTCGCCGGTGTGCGAGAACTGGCCGCGCAGCACGGCGGGGATGATTGCAAGCTTGGTCTGACGGTCGACCTTGCCGACCGATTGCCAGGTCTGGCCATTGACCACCGCTTCCATCAGCCCGTGCTCGGACTCCATGCCGAGGCTACGGCTGAGGCCGGGATTGCGCAGGTCGCCGTCGATCAGCAGGGTCTTGGCACCATTGGCCGCGAGCAGACCGGCAAGATTTGCCGCCACCGTCGATTTGCCTTCGCCTGGCAGGATGGAGATGACGCCGACCACCCGGCTGCCCTTGTCCTCCATCACCACATCGAAAGCGATCTTGGCGTTGCGGAGCGTCTCGGCGAACATCGAGGCCGGCGCGTCGAGGCTCACCCGCATGCGCGCCCGTCTCTCGGCGGCCGACAGGCTGGTGACCTTGCCGTCGGCCGGCAAATCGTCCGGCTTCGTGTCCTTGGCTTTGCCGCCGCCGATCGTCGGCAGATAGCCGAGGAACTTCAGGCCGACGCGGTCGCGAACATCCTCGCCGGTGCGGAAGAAGCGCTCGTTGAATTCGTTGAGGCCGCCGAAGCCGGCGCCGAGCATAAGGCCAAGCACCAGCGAGAGCGCCATGACCCTGAGGGTGCGCGGACTTGACGCGGCAAGCGGCATGTTCGCATCCGAGATGATGCGGACCTTGCCGACCGGGAAGGATTGCTGCTGCGAGGCCTCCTGATAGCGGCTGAGGAAAGTCTGGTAGAGCGTGGAGAGCGCCTGCGCCTGCTGGTCGAGCTCTCTGAGCCTCACCTGCGATTCATTGTCGGCCGAGCTCTGGCCGGCGGCGGTCGCGATCTTCTGTTTCAGCTCGGTCTCGCGCGCCTGCGCCACCTGGAAGTCGTTGCGGTAGCTTTCGGTGATCTGCTTCAGCTGCCCGAAGATCTGCGCCGACACATCGGCCTTCTCCTTGGTGAGCGCCACGGCCTGGGGATGGTCCTTGCCGTAATTCGCCTCGACATCCTGCAGCCGCTTGGAGATGGCGAGATAACGGGTCTTCAGCGCTATGATGACCGAGCTGCTCGGCTGATCTGACGCAATCGCCGAATCGTTGAAAGCATTCTCGGAGCCGCTGTCGACGATCGCCTTGTATTGCTGGTAGCGCGCGCTGGCGCGCGCCGTATCGGCCTGCGCGACAATGAGCTGGGCATTGAGGTCGGACAACTGCTTGCCGCTCAGCAACTGGCCGTCGCTGTTGGCGGACAGCCCGTGCTCGGCCCTGAATTTCTCGACCTCCATGGCGGCCTGTTGCGAGCTTTGGCGGAGCTCGTTCAGCCTGCCCTGCAACCAGACGGCCGCGCGCTCGGTGGCGTCGAAGCTGGCATTGAGCTGATCGGCGAGATAGGCATCGGCATAGGCCTTGGTGATGGCGGTGGCGAGAGCCGGATTTGTCGACTGATAGCCCAAGGTAATGACGTTGCTGCGGCCGTTGCGATCCGCCGTCAACTCGGTCTGCAGCTTGAGAACCGCATAATCATGCCGCGCGACGGCGATCATTGCCTGGCGTGTGGCGGCGTCGACATTCTGGATCCCGGGAATGTCATCCGTGCTGGAGCCGCCGCGAAAATAGGCAACCACGCCGCGCAGAAAACCGATACCCTTCGCAAGGGCCGATTGCGGCGGGTACATGAACTCGTCGTTCTGGTCGAGTTTCAGCTTGTCGACCACCACCGACGCCAGCCGCGCCGAGTTGAGAATCTCTATCTGGCTGAGGATTGTCGCGTCTGTCTGCTGCGTTGCACTGGCCGCCGATATGTCGTCCACGACCTTGTTCAGGCCTTCGTCGATCAGCACGCTCGCGACCGACGTGAATTGCTTAGGCGTGGTCTGCAGATAGATCACGCCCAGGAACAGGCCGATGACGGCGCAGACCGCCACCACCTTGGCCTGCCGGGCCGCCATGCCAAGCAGACGCTCGACATCGATGAAGTCTTCGCCCTTTTCCGCTTCGGTGCTGGGCAATGGTATCCTCTTGTCGAGAGGAAAATTGGCATAATTCATCTTCGGTCCAATTCCAGGTTGCAGGCGCTACCGGCCTTCGAAGAGTGGCGTCGTTACCAGAAAAGACCACGCAACATTCGTGCCACGGGGCGCCCGGCCGGAAAGGCCAGGCGCTTGCGCGGATGTTGCGCCATCGCGATTGCGCATATGCACCCAAAATTTGGGCATTATGCGGCTACTTCCCGGCGCTCGTGCGACCGGACGAATTGCTGCAGCATTTCGAAGACCGGTCCCTTCATGTCGTCGCGCGCCAGAGCAAAGGCGATGGTGGCCTCGATGAAGCCCTCCTTGGAGCCGCAATCGAACATGCGGCCGTTGAAGGGCTGGGCATAGAACGGCTGGCTCTCGGCCAGTCGAACCATGGCGTCGGTGAGCTGGATCTCGTTGCCGGCGCCGCGCTGTTGGGTGCCGAGCAGGGCGAATATCTCCGGCTGCAGGATATAGCGGCCGTTGATGTAGAAGTTCGACGGCGCGTTGGCGGGAGCCGGCTTCTCGACCATGGCGGTCACTTCGAAGCCTGAGGCCACCTCGGCGCCGCGGCCGACGATGCCGTATTTGCCGGTTTCCGAAGGATCGCAGCGTTCGACGGCGATGACGTTGCCGCCGGTTCGCTGATAGAGGTCGACGGTTTCGGCGAGGCAGCCCGGCGCGCCAAACGACACCATGTCGGGGAGCAGCAGGGCGAAGGGCTCGTTGCCGATCACGTCGCGGGCGCACCATACGGCATGGCCGAGACCGTGCGGCGACTGCTGGCGGATGAAGCTGGTGGCGCCGGCCACGGGCAGCAGGCTTTCCAGCGATTGGAGCTGCGCCTTCTTGCCGGTCTGCTCGAGCGTCCCGATCAGTTCAGGGTGCAGGTCGAAATAATCCTCGATGACCGCCTTGTTGCGGCCGGTGACGAAGACGATGTGCTCGATGCCGGCCTCGAACGCCTCGTCCACCGCATATTGCACGACAGGCTTGTCGACGACGGGCAGCATTTCCTTGGGCATCGACTTGGTTGCCGGCAGGAACCGCGTTCCGAGCCCTGCCACTGGTATGACTGCCTTCCTGACTTTCTGCATCGCATATTCCTTCTGAGGAGATCGATCTCAAACCTATCGCCGGCTATGAAAATTTATTCCATTCGCCCGCATGCTTCACCTCCCCGCCCCCACGGCAAACTGTGCCGCAACCCTTCTCAGCCGGACCGCGATCGGCATGCTGATATGCCTGACCGCGGCCGGATCGCTGAGCGCCGTGCGTATCGCCTTGAGCGGCGCACGCGCCTTGATGTGCTGGACCAATGACAGGAACGAGGCCGCCTTGCGCAGACTGCGGCTGCGCCTCGCGAAGGCCGTCTTGGCGGGCTCGTCCATGAAGTGCGCAGCGGCGAAGGCTGCATCCGCTTTTGCCATCGCCTCGACATGATGCAATTCGAGCACCCGCGAGATCGAACCGGTGCGGATGTGGTAGACATAACCGGTGGCCGGCTCGACCACGCAGCGGCCGCCCTTGGCCAGCGCGCTTGCCAGCAGAATGTAGTCTTCGCCGATGCGCAGCTTCTCGTCGTAGCGAAGCCGGTTTTCGTCGAGGAAACGACGCTGGAAGATCGGCTTCAGATAACCGAGATTGAAGCGCGACTCGAAGACGACGTTGCCGGCGATGTAGTCGGCAAGCGATATCTCGCCGAGTTCCTCGAGATACCCGGTCGGGAACATGATGTCGTCGGGCGTGCCGTCCTCGCGCACGACCTGGACATTGTCTACCGCGATCTCGGCACCCGCCTTCTCCGCCCGCACGATCATGGCCGCCAGCCTGCCGGGCAGGACGGCATCGTCGGAATCGAGCACCGCCACCCAGCGCCCGCGGGCCAGATCGAGCCCGACATTCCTGGCGCCGCCGGGCCCTCGGTTGGCGGGAAGCGCGACCACTCGCACAATATCTTCGGGATAGGCGCGCGCGACATCGAGCGTGCGGTCGCCCGACCGGTCGTCGACGACGATGACCTCGACGGAAACCCCGTGCTGCGCCATCGCGCCGGCAATCGCCCGGTCGAGGGTCGCCTCGGCATTGTAAGCGGCGATGACGAAGCTCACGTCAGGCTGCACGCTTGTCCCCTTCCTGTGGGTTTAGGCCGTACTGGCGGATCTCGCGAACGCCGACCAAGCCGCTGACGACGCCGACATGCATAATGCCGCGCAGCATGCTGCGGTTCCGTCGCACCGGACTTGTCGCCGTCAAAAGCGCCATGCCAAAGCAATAGGCAGCCTTGGCGGAGGCGAGACCGACCTGGCCGGCGCGGCGCAGGCCGGCGGTGTTGCGCCCGATGAGATGGCCATGTGTCTGCCCGAAGCGGAAGCGGCGGCGGCGCAGCCAGTCGAAAGCGGCTCTCGAGCGCGGCACCACCTCGTCGACAAAGGCCTGCGGGGCAAAGGCGATGCGTCCACCGGTCTTGACCACCGAATCGAAGAATTCGGTGTCCTCGCCGCCGGTCTGGCCGCGCGCCAGGCTGAAGCGCCGGTAGCGCAGGCTCTCATCGGTCATCCTGAGCAGGACGTTGCAGGTATAGCCGGTGCGGATCTCGCCACGCACCCAGACGGGCAAGGTCGAATGGAAATCACCCTTGCGCATCCAGTCGGGCGCATCCGCAAGATAGTTCGCGCGAACCGGCCCGAGCACGGTGGTGGCGCGCGTGGCGTCGGCCGTCGCCATCAGCTCGACGAGCCAGCCCGGCGAAGCCGTCTCGTCGTCGTCAATGAAGGCGACGAAGTCCGAAACGCTGGCATCGAGGCAGGCATTGCGGGCGATCGAAATGTTGCGGGCCGGCGCGTGGCGATAGCGGATCGGCAGCTTAAGCTGCTCAGCCAATGCCTTCACTAACGGTTGCGCGCTCGGCTCCTCATCGTTGTCGGCGACGACGACGCCGATCTCGAAGCCGGCCGGCTTCTCCAGCGCGGCAATGGAGCGCAGCGTGTCGGCAAGCTCCGGCCGGCGGAAGGTGCAGATGCAGATGTCGATCGAGCGGCCGGCCATCATGCCGCCTTCCGCTGCGATCGCGGCGTGAGAAGCTGCTGCCAGAAGCCGAGGGACCAGCCGAGATGCATGACCATCGCCGAAACGCCGGCCAGCGCTATGCCCGAATTGCGCTGGCGGATGGCGGTCACGGCGCCATAGCCAAGGCACACGGCAGCCCAAAGCAGGAATGGCACGGCCGCCAGCCAGTGGAAGAGGGAGAAGAACGCCAGGAGAACGACCGGCGCGACCAGCAGCGGGATCATTTGCCGCAGCTTCGGCACCATGCGGTGCTTCAACACGTTCTTGGCGCGGCCGCGGCCATAGCCAAGATACTGGAAAAAGAGCCCCTTAAGCGTGGCGCGCGGATAGTAGACCATCTGCGTCCTGCCGCTCATCCAGATGCGGTAGCCGGCCAGGCGGAGCCGATGGTCCAGCTCGGCGTCCTCGTTGTGGCTGAAGCTCTCGTCATAGCCGCCGACAGCCTTGAAGGCGGCGATGCGCATCAGCGCATGATGGCCGTGGTCAACCCATTCGCCGGCCGACATGTGGCGGTGCTTCGAGCCGCCGGTGCCAAGCTTGGAATTCTGCGCCGCGGCAACCGCTTTCTGCACCGCGCCGGTGCCGCTGGTCAGCATCGACACCACGACCGAATCGGCGTCTGTGGCAAGCGCTTCCTCGACCAACCTGTCGCAGTAGTCGGCGGGATAGCCGCCATGCGCGTCGATGCGGATGAGATAGTCGGCACCGTCGCCAAACGTCGCCACGGCAAGGTTGATGGCGGCGCTCTGGATGCGCTTTGGATTGGCAAGCAGGATGACCCGCGGATCCTCGGCCGCGGCCTCTTCGACGATGTCTTGGGTGCCGTCCGTGCTGCCGCCGTCGGCGACAACGATGCGCGCGCCGAGCCTTGCCGCCGCCGGCCGCAATTGCTCGAGCAGCGCGCCGATATGGACGGCCTCGTTGAGGCACGGAATGACGATCAGGCTCGATGCCGCGGTCGGTGTCATCGGTGTTTGCATTCCCTTCGCCATGCTATGCGAGCGCCCCTGCTGCGAAGGCGCCAGGGGTGGCGGCCAGATCGCGCAGCTTGTCGACGAATGCCAGACAGTCGCTGCGATCGTAGCTCCAGGTTCTCGGATTGCGGGCCAGCACACGGGACTTCAGCCCGCCAAAGCGCTCCTGACCCATCCGGCCCAGCTCGGCCTCGAGCCCTTCGGGCGTGGCCTCGGACAGGAGCACCCCGATGTCCTGCCGCTTGAGGAAACGGCCGGTTTCGGTGCTCGCCATCGAAACCGGCACGGCGCCGAAACGGCAGCCTTCGTAGAGGCGGTTGGGGAGCAGCCATTCGGAATTCTGGCCCTGCTCGAAAAAATCGATCGCCCAGGAGAAATGCACCTCCCGGTAGATCGCAGCCATGTCCTCCGGATTGCGATAGGGACCGCGAAAGGACAGCCAGGGCTCAGCCTCGACGAAGGCGTGGAAGTCCGGGAATTCGGACAGCGCCGGGCGGCCCCTGAGCACCACTTCGAAGCGTCCGTTCTGCCGGCGGGTGAACTCGGCCAGAAGCTCCAGCGAACGGCGGCATCTGAGCGCGCCGAACCAGCCGATGCGCCAGGGCGGCGCCGCCGGGCCGTCATCCTCGCGCCGATGATCCACCGGCACCGGCAGGGTGTCGAAATACTTGTTCTCGATCAGCTCGACCGGTGCGGCGATTTGCCCGAATGGCTCGAAATAGTTGGCAATGAAGGCAGGGGAACTGGTCACCAAAAGCTTCACGTCGCGGGCGAGATGGCGTTCGGCGCCGCGCAGCGTCTTGCCGATCAGGTCGTTGCGCAGCACCAGCCGATGGATGTCCAGGCATTCGTAGACGATCGGCACGCTTGCGCCGAAAGCGTGTCTCGCGCGGCGGGCCAGTGCCAGCATTTCGAGGTTGCGCGCGATGATGAGATCGGGCTGTGGCACGGCACCAAGCTTGGCGCCGATCGAGACCGCGGCCTTTGCCACCGCGCCGATACGCTGCGCGAATCGGCCATCACGCGTCGGGCCGAGGTCGACCGGCTCGAGGCCCTCGATCTCGGCGATCGGACCGCTAGTGCGACGGAAACCCGCCAGGGTGATCCCGGCGCCGCCTGCCTTGAGCATTTTGACCCTGCGACGAACTGCCGGGTCGGATATGTCATGCACAAGGTACAAGACATGCAGCATGAAACTAGACCGCGTTGGGCCCGCCACCCATAAGAATGCTAGTACAGCTTTTGCTGCATCGCAACATTTTTGGTGCGGCGTAGCAAGGTAAGCGCCACTTTTTGTTGCGCTGCAAAAATCGTACGCTAATCTGGCGCCTTGAAGACCGTCGGCGATCAGTTGGTCATAGGTGCCGCATAGGCGCGCCAGCCAGTCAGAACGGATCCATGTACCGGCATTTTGGGCGACAAGGGGCCGCCACCTTACAGCAACCTGCCCAAAGATGAGGAGATGCGATGAAGATCATCGTCGAGAACACGGTCTGCCTGAATACAGGAGACGCAGCGATCCTGCTGGCGATTCGCCACATCCTGAGGACCGTTGCCGGCGACGGCTTAAAGCTCTTCGTCTTCGACAGCCAGCCCGAAGTCGCGTCAAGGCTATATCCAAAGAACGACTATGCGGATCTGGAATTTAACAAGCTCCTGTCTGAATCACTCTTCCGCTATCCCTCGGGGAGCGGATTGAAAGACCGGCTCAAGCCGCTCTACAACCGGATCGTTCGCACGGTACTGCGGCAATTTGGCCCAAACAGCGCTCTCGGGCGCGTCTTCTTCAGCTCATCCGATCGACGCAGTCTGGATATCTATCAAGAAGCCGATCTCGTGATCACGACAGGCGGCACCTATCTGGTCGAGAACTATAATCTTGAACGGCGCCTGAACCAGTTTCGCTTCGATGCGATCCTCGGCAAAGACCCTGTGTTCTTCACGCAGTCCCTCGGTCCGTTCAAGAACACTTACAATCGGCGCGAACTGAGCCCAATCTTCGATCGGAGCCCGCTCATCCTGCTGCGCGACGAGCGCTCCAAAAACCACATAGTGGATATGGTCAAAGAGCCGCGCAAATGCCACGTCGTGGCCGACGCCGTGTTCGCGCTTGCCGACAGCGACGGCATCGCAAGGAAGCTGGCTTCCCCTGAACCTCCGGCCGAGACTGGGCGGGTCGGCATCTCCGTGCGTCATTGGAACTACGTGAACGATGGCGAAGGCGGCATGCGCCGCTACATCGAGTCAGTACGCGAGATCGCAACCATCCTGGTCCGGGACCAAGGCAAGGAGGTGACTTTTGTCTCCACCTGCCAGGGCGTGCCGGAATACGCCCATGACGATTCCAAGACTGCGCGCGCGATTATCGCCGGCCTCGACCCCGCGATTGCGAGACATGTCAGCGTGGACGCTTCGTTCCACACCCCCGAACAGCTGATGGCGTTGGTCAAGGGCTTCGATTTCGTCGTGGCCACCCGCATGCACATGATGATCATGTCGCTCTGCGTGGGAACGCCGGTGCTTCCGATTGCCTACGAATTCAAAACGAAGGAAGTTGCCAAGCGCATCGGGGTAGCCGACCTGGTGCTCGATATCGACACTGTCACTCCCCCGGAGGCCGCCGAAAAGCTCGGCAGGTTTGCCGGCAAGCTCGACCATTATCGCCGCACGACCCTCAAGGCCGTGCTCGAAGAGCATGCTTCGGCGATGTCGGCCGCGGCTCTGTTGAAGCCTGTTTTGGAAAACGTCTCAGCGCACGTTGCGAACAACGTTGGCAAGCGTGGCGAGCAGAATCCTCCGCGACTGAGGGAAGAGAATCATGAGGATGAAAGCAAGCGCGTAATTGAGGCCTAGAGCCAGGATCACGGCGAGAAGGTCCGACTGGCCGACAAGCGATGCCGGAAGGACCATATAGGCGAGCCAGGCCAGCAGCGACGACGCAAGGAAGAGGCCCTGCATGAGCAAGAAGTCGGCGGCCGTCACCGGCCCGACGCGGTGCACCAATACCGCCAGCACCGGAACGCGCAGAACGTAGCCGCTGATCGCATAGGCGGCAGCGACGCCGACGGCACCCCAATGCAGGCCAACAATGAAAGAGGCCACCGTCGTGAGCGATGAGTATATACCCCATTGGAACATTGCCTTGGTCTTGCCCTGGCAAATGAAAATCCAACCGGTTGTGCTTGAGACGGATTGCATCAGGCTGGCTATGCCCAGCCATGCGAAGATCGGCGCAACGGCGGCCCAGCGCGGTCCGAAGAGGAGCGCGACCACTTGTTCGGAGGTCAATGTCAGTGCCGCGATGCCAGGCATGGTCACCGCTGCCAGCATCCAATTAGTCCGCACGTAGAGGTCGCGAAACCGAGGTTTGTCTTCATGAATGCGGCTGAGCAGCGGCACCATCACGCGCGTCAGCGGCTGGGTGATGTTCTGGAGCGGAAACAGGAGCAGCTTGTAGGCTCTGTCGTAATAGCCGAGTTCGACCGCGCCGGAATATTTTCCGATCAGAATATTGTCGAGATTGCGCGAAAAGAAGTTGACGAGATTGAATCCGGTCAGATTGGCGCCGAACGACAAGATTTCGCCATCGACCCTGAAATCCGGACGCGATGGCGTCCAGCGCGCCACCTGCCATGCGGCTCCGAGGGCAACTACCGCCGCTACTGCCGGCCCCAGTACCAGCGACCAGTATCCCATTCCCGCCCAGGCCGCGACGGCCGCGGCCACCAGCCCGGCAGCCGCCGTTATCACATCATTGAATGCAAGCTGTCCAAACTGGAGATGGCGGTTCATGAGCGCGAGCGGAACCGCCGCGATGCTGCCGAGAAGCAGCGGCAAGGCAGACGCGATGGTGATGCCAAGCATGCGCTGGTCGCCGTAGAACGCCGCGATTGCCGGCGCCAACGCCGCCACCACCACGGCACTGCCCAATCCGACCAGCGCGCTGATCCAGAATACCTGGTTGAGCTGCTTGTCGCTGATGTCCTTGCGCTGGACAAGGGCCTGCTGCAGTCCGAGATTCTGCAGCAGCCCGACGAAAGCGACGATCGGTCCGACCGACGCCACAAGGCCGAAATCTTCCGGCAGCAGCAGACGAGCCAGGATGATGACCGACAGGAATTGGATCACCATCTTGAAGCCTTGCGCGCCGGCTGTAACCAGCCCACCACGCAGGGCGACGCGTCCGAACTGGGGAAGAGGGGGGTTTGCGTTCATCGGGGTGCTTTCATTCCGGCCAGTTCCGTCGCGATCCGTGCGAAGCGCTGGTTCAGCACATCCGCGTTGAAATCCGCTTCTATCTTCCGTCGGGCCGCGATCGCGATCGGCTCGCATGGCTTGGGATTGTCGGCGATCCAGGCGAGTTTGGCGGCCAGCGCTGCAACATCGCGTTCCGGCGCGAGGAAACCTGTTTTCTGGTCCTCGATCAGTTCGGGTATTCCCGAATGATAGCTGCTGACGACCGTCAGTCCGGCGGCCATTGCTTCCATCAGAGCGACTGGTATGCCTTCGAGATCGCCGTCGTAAGCGCCCACACTGGGCAACACGAAAACATGGGCATCCCGCAACCGTTGCTTGACCTCTACGTGCGGCCTGGCACCGAGGAAATTTACGCGCTCGGCGATTCCGAGCTCGTTGGCCAGCCGTTTCAGTTGCTTCAGCAGTTCGCCGGCGCCAATCACCGAATAATTCCAGTCACGGCGGGGCAGCCTGGCCAGCGCGCGAAGCGCATATTCGATGCCCTTCTTTTCGGTCAGGCGGCAGACCGAAATGAACGACAGCGGCTCGCTTTCCCAAGATCGCCACCGGTACTCTATCTCGCCAGGCCGGACGCCCATATGGTGCACCAAGACCTGCGCAGGCGAGGCACCGGTGCCGATCAGCGCGTCGCGAAAGAAGGCATTCACCGGCATCTGGAGAACGCCGTTTTCGAACACCGTTTTGTAGCGCCCGAGAGTGTTGTCGTGCATCGGCCCGCCAACGTCGTTGCCGTGGAAGATTGTCACCAGCGGCGCGGCAATGCGGCCACGCTTGATGACGCGGGCCACCCGCAAGCCGTTGGTCCCGAAATGCGCGACGATAACGTCGGCCTTCCGCAATTTACGTGCATGAAACAGATCGATTGCAGTCGAGAGCTTGTCCCAAAACTTGCCTGACCATTTCCTGAGCAAGGGCCTGTAACGCCCGAGCCCGCCCCACCAGCACACGACCCTTCCGGGCAAATCTCGCCAGCGTTGATCGTCGACATGGGCGTCCTTGCCGAAGGTCGTCTGGTTGCAGACGACCCCGACTTCCATGCCATGCTCGAGACATCCTGCTATCTGGTCGAGGACAAAAGTCTCAGAGAGGGAGGGAAACTTGTCGACAACGAAGCAGATCCTCACAGGCAGTCCGTGCTCACGCCGAAGCTGATCGGACAACCCATCGTCAACAGAGGCTAGCTCTCTCCAGGCCATCAGAACCTGGTTGTCAGGTTGCAAGCGACGGTTTTGGCCGTCCTGAAAAAGTCAGTGGCGGCGGTAACGGGGTGGAAGTCGTGCCTGAGGCACAGAGCATGCAGCATAAACTCGACCGCTGTTGGCCCACCCGTCCGCATTTCTAGTACAGGCATTGCTGCACTGCAACATTTTTCGGCTGAGCATTCTCTCGATCGTAGCTCAGGCCGATTGCCAGCTGTTCAGGCGGTGCCGGGATTACTTCCCGACGGCTCGGCGATGCCGATTGGGGGGCCGGATGTCCGTGTGGGCGCTTGCATAGCCGCTTGGGCCAAGATCTGTGCGAAACGACCGTTCAACACATCGGCGTTGAACTGATCCTCCACCTTGCGACGTGCGGCGAGCGCCACGTCCTCGCATTCTCGTGGATGGTCGAACACCCAGGCGAGCTTGGCGGCGAGCGCTTCGGCGTCCCTCTCGGGCGCGAGAAAACCGGTCGCTCCGTCTTCGATCAGTTCGGGAATGCCGGAATGATAGGTGCTGACCGCAATCAAGCCTGCGGCCATCGCTTCCATGAGGGCAACCGGAATGCCTTCCATATCCCCGTCGCCCGCGGTCACACTTGGCAGCAGGAATAGGTGCGCCGATCGAAGGTGGCGCTTGACCTCACGATGCGGCAGGCTACCCATGAATGTCACTCGGTGTGCCAGGCCCAGTTCCGAGGCAAGCCGTTCCAGACTTGTCCGCAACGGACCGTCGCCGATGATATGATAGCGCCAGTCTATCTCTGGACGGGAAGCCTCCAAGGCAGCAAGGGCGCGTAAAGCAAACTCGACGCCCTTTTTTTCCACCAAGCGACAAACGGTCGTCACGACTGGCTGGGTGCCTTCCCAGGATTGCCAGTCGTAGCTGATCTCGTGAGGGCTGATTCCCATATGATGGACCGCGGTGCTCGACTGGGAAGCGCCCGCAGCCAGAAGCATATCGCGAAAGAGCTCGTTGACCGTGAGGTTCAAGGCCCCATGCCTGATAAGCCCCGCGTACTGAGATGCGAGCAATGAGTTGTGGGACGGGATGGCTACGTCGGCACCATGGAAGATGGTTATGACAGGTGGTCTAAGGACCCGCCATTTCTTGAGCGAGGCTGCTCTTTCTCCATTCTGTCCGAAATGCGCGACAATAACATCGCAGCGGTTCAGCCGACGCGCGAAAAGCATGTCGAGCACAGTTGAAACCTTGTATCGCAGCCGCGCTGGCAGGCGAGCGACCAGTCCGCTGAGGCCAGCGGCCCAACCCCACCAGCGACGCGTAGCTCCAAGCAGTGTGACCATCGGCTCGCTCTGCCGATCGATGCGGTCATCACGCCTCACCCTGTTGCACAGGACCTCTATTTCAAACCCGCGCTCAACCAGACCGGCCATCTGGTCTATGACGAATGTTTCGGAGAGCAGCGGAAACTCGCCGACGATAAAACCAACGCGCATAAGCCGCCTGCACGGAATCGGGTCGGCTGAACTTTCAGTCCCGCCGAGCCAGTGTTGCCTGGAGAGCTATAAGATACACGAGGGCTAACAAAGCGCTACAAAATTATTGCACTGCAGCATGGACTTTCTGCGCGCTGCAGCATCAATTTCACGCGATTGGGACCAGGTGTCAGCTCACGAGGCTTTGCGCAGACCCTGCCTTTGCGCAGCGCTGTTCAAGACGTCCATGAACGTAGCAAACTGGCGGTCGGGATTCAGCTGCGGCCGCTCCGAAAACAGGCGCGCCGCTGACGACGCTCTTTCGTACTCGACCTTGTCGCTCCACAACCGCCGAACCGCGGCCACCCAGTCCGCCAGCGGCGCATCGTAATCCAGCACCACCCCGCCGTCGCCGATCGCTTCCGGAAGGCCGCCTCGCCGGGATCCGACGACGGGAATGCCGCTGCAATGTGCCTCGGACGCGACCCTGCCCCAGGCCTCTTCCCATTTGCTGGGAGCAAGAAGGATCCTCGTACGGCCATAAACAGTCTTCATATCGTTGGTACGGCTCTCCAATTTGGCGTTGCCGAGCGGGGCGAGTATCCGTTCGATCTCGGCGCGGTGCTCGTCATCGAGCATCCAGCTTTCGACAAACAGAAACGGTATTTCATCGCATTCGCGGGCAATTTGGACGGCCAGTTCGAAACCCTTCTCGTTGTAAGGGTTGATCATCGTCACAAATTCACCGGTCGTCGGCGTGCTGTAGAATGCGGGGTTGATCGTGGGTGGAATTACCGTCGATTCGATGCCGAACTTCTCCTGGTACGCGCGGGCGGTGAACTCGGAATTGGCAATGTAGAGCGCGGATCGCAATTCGCGCAGATCTCCGGCCAATTCGTGGAATTCGACGTTCCGCAGGTACACGACCAATGGTACGCCAAGGGCCTGCAGTTCTTTGCCGATTGGCACGGAGTTGTGGCACTGAACAACCGCGACATCGGGCTGCAATCGCTTGACAGCGAAGCCTGCCGCTTCCCAGGGAAACCATGCACGCACCACCGGGTACCCCGGAAACGTGTCGATCACCGCGCGCTGGCGGAGCAGCTTCATCTTGGCGCGCGCCTTGAAGCCGAAGATGCCGTCTCCAAACAAAGCCGCCAGCACCGAGGCTTCATGACCATGCTCGCGCAACTGCTCGACCAGATGATGCGTGCTCGACTGAACACCGCCGCTGAATTGTGGCGTGTAGCCGGTACCACCCGCGAACAGAACTTTCATGATTCAGGCTCCTTCTTGTGCCGGCCCCGTAGCCAGGCCGTCATGCCGCCATCCTGCCGATCGAGTGGTATTCGATGCCGTAGCGCGCGATGACCCTCGGGTCGTAGAGGTTGCGGCCGTCGAAGATGACCGGCGTGGTCAGCGCGTCCTTGAGCGCGTCGAAGGAAGGAGCCCTAAAGTTCTTCCATTCCGTGCAGATCAGAAGCGCGTCGGCGCCGCGCACGGCCGCTTCCTTGGTACCGCAGAGCAGGAGGTCCTCGCGCAGGCCGTAGATGGCCTGGCATTCCTGCATGGCCTCCGGGTCGTAGGCCTGTACCTTGGCGCCGGCCGTCCACAGCGCCTCCATCAGGGTACGCGACGGAGCCTCGCGCATGTCGTCGGTGTTCGGCTTGAAAGCCAAGCCCCACAGCGCAAACGTCTTGCCCCTGAGATTGCCCTGGAAGTAGCGGTTGACCTTCTCGAACAGCACCGATTTCTGCGCGTTGTTGCGCTCCTCGACGGCGCGCAGCAGCTTGGCGTCGAACTTGACGCCCTCGGCGGTCTTGATCAGCGCGCGCACGTCCTTGGGAAAGCAGGAGCCGCCGTAGCCGAGGCCGGGATAGATGAAGTGATAGCCGATGCGCGGATCGCTGCCGATGCCCTTGCGCACTTCTTCAATGTCGGCGCCGAGCTGTTCGGCGAGGTTGGCCATCTCGTTCATGAAGCTGATCTTGGTCGCCAGCATGCAGTTGGCCGCATATTTGGTGAACTCGGCGCTGCGCACGTCCATCACGATCATCTTTTCGTGGTTGCGGTTGAACGGCGCGTAGAGCTCGCGCATCACCGCCTCGGTGTCCTCGCTGGACGTTCCGACGATGATGCGGTCCGGCTTCATGCAATCGGCGACGGCCGAACCCTCCTTAAGGAACTCCGGGTTCGATGCGACATCGAATTTCAGGTCCTCGCGGCCGCGCGCCTTGAGCGTCTCGGCGACCTTGCCCTTGATCTTCTCGCAGGTGCCGACCGGCACGGTCGATTTGCCGACGATGATCTTGGGTTCGTCCATCTCGCGGCCGATGGCCTCGGCGACGGCGAGCACATATTTCAGGTCGGCCGAGCCGTCCTCGCCGGGCGGCGTGCCGACAGCGATCATCTGGATCTGGCCGTGCTTGACCGCCGCGGCCGCATCGGTGGTGAAGCGGATGCGGCCGGCGGCATGGTTCTCCTTGACGAGGGCTTCCAGCCCGGGTTCGAAAATCGGGATGAGGCCCTGGTTGAGCCGCTCCACCTTCGCTTCGTCGATATCGACGCACATCACCTCGTGCCCGACCTCGGCGAGCACCGCGGCCTGGACGAGACCGACATAGCCAATTCCAAACACCGTCAAGTTCATTCGGTTCTTTTCCTGTTCAAGGCCGGGCCGCAAAACGGCCCGGCCGGTTCGGATGGTCCCCAGGCCCTCCATGGGCCTAGATGTTCTGCATGATCTTATCCCAAAAACCGGTTCCCGGTTCTGGGATCATGCCTAGTTGCTGTTAGTTATGGTGCATGCCAGCGATTCCGGGAACTGGCACGGCTGGCCGAGAGCTGTGAAAGCGATGCGCTTGACCTGCATGGTCACCTTGCGGCCGGGATCGGCGAAGGCGCCCATCCAGTTGGTCAGCTTGTCGCTGCCCCACAGGCTGAAGAATATCTTCTGCGGATTGGTCGGCAATTCGTCCGGATTGGTCACTTCATTGACCAGCTTGCCGTTGACGTACCAGCGCAGCCGGTCCTTTTCCCAGACGAAGCCGTAGTCGTTGAAGCCCTTGTCGGCGCCGCCTTCGACATCGACCAGCTTGCCGTTCTTCGGCTTGCCCTGGATGTAGCTGTTGACCTGGACCTTCGACGGATCCTTGGTCAGCACCTCGAAGTCGATCTCATCCCAGGGCTTCTTGTCCTGCGGTCCGATATAGGTGAAGAAGGCCGCGTTGAGGCCGGAACCGCTATCGGTCTTCATCCGCGCCTCATAGACGCCGTAGCCGTAGCGCTGCTTGGTCTGGATCTCGGCGCAGGCGAACTCGCGGTCCTTAAACTTGCGCTTTTCGAAGCTGAGCGAAAGCACGCCGTCGGAAAGCCGGACCAGATCCTTCGACCAGATGCAGTTCTGGTGGGCGCCGTTGCTCCAGCCGTCGGAGACATACCAGCGCGAACGGTCAAAATTCGAGAAATTGTCGACGAATGACGGCGCGCTCTGCATGTCCTGCGCATGCGCCGAATGCGGGGCCGCCACAAAAGCGGCCGCGACCGCCAACAGCGCGCCGGCCAGACTTAGCCAAAGGCTCGCCGGCCCATTCGAGTGCGCGCGCGACATGCCGTTGGCCGCCGCGGCGGTAGTATTTGGAACTGCGTTCATAACAAACTCACCTTGTGTTGTCCGCCCCAACCCAAAGTCACTCCCGGTCGCTTCCAGCGAGCCGCTTTGATCCTCCGCCCTTCAGAACTCCTTCAGTGTCTCGTACCGATGACGGCGCCGCTTTGGCTGCGACGTCAGCTTCTTCCCGCAGGCATCGCCTGCCCGGCCTGCGAACCGGACCGACCGTCACCATCGTCGACAATCGCGTCGAGCGAATGACGCAGTTCCTTCATCAAGCCTTTCTGGCGAGCGAGCTCGGCGATGCGCCGCTCGTAATTCAGGATCGCGCCGGTCATCGCGCTCACGTCCGACGACTTATCTGTCGAGGCGGAGCCGTTCTCCATTGCCTCGACCAGGAAGGCCGCATTGGCCGCCGTCGAGCGATAGCGATTCTCGAGCCCGGTCTTCTCCGCCTCGATCTCCGCACCGATCTGGTCGAACAGCTTCGCCAGACGGTCGAACCGCTGGAGATCAGTCTGCCGGTCACGGGCCGGATCCCTGGATCTGAAGCCAAAAATCGAAGCCATCCGATCGGCCTTTCGAAATTGTGCACCGCAACATAGAGTGCCATTGTCGAGACATGTAGGCAACCTCGTAGTTTCGGAAAGCGGATTTTTTTGGGAACGACCCCAGCGCCGGGCCTTCGTCGGGATTACTCTTTTGCGGCACTTGTCGCCGACATCAGGAAGCGCGTCGTCGGCACTTGCTGCTTTGCAGCAATGCCGGCGCGTCGGAACAACGCCTCCAGCTTGTCGGCGGCTACGCCGCGAACGATGGGGATCAGATTGGACTGGCTGGCAAAGGCATAGGCAGCGGCCGATACCAGGCCGCGCTCCGCCTTCACGTCGAGGAAATTGCGCAGCCGGTATTTGTCGCGCACATGGCGCTCGTGGCGCCGCAACGCGGCCTTCGAGCCTTCCGGCAGATTTTTGAGCGCCAGCAGCGCCAGGTCGGCGTCGGCGAGGCGCTTCAGATCCTGCGTCCTGTGGCGGCCGCTCAGCGAATCGGCGCGAACGATCGCGCCGTAGCCGCAGGACTTGATGACCTTGAAACGCGCCCCGCAGGCGACTGCGCGCGCATAGAGCTCGTAATCCTCGCCGAGCCGCAGATTCTCGTCGTAGCGCAGCCCGTGACGATCGAGGAACGCCCTGCTGATCACCGGCTTGAGGAAGCCAAGCTCGCCGCGCAGGACGCGGCGGCGGGAAATGTTGCCTTCGACGAAACGCTCGAAATCGAGGAATTGCGGTTCGGGCGCAAAGGACGGAGCCGCGACCTTGGCAGGATCGGTCACGGCATTGTCCCTGATCAGCATGATGTTGTCGGCAGCGAAATCCCAGTCGGGGCCGGCGAACAGCCGGCGGAAGCGGCCCTCGAGGAAGAAATCGTCGGCATCGAGGATGCTGATGAAGGGCGACGTGGACGCCTTGATCGCCGCGTTGCGGGCAAAGGACGGACCCTGATTTACATCGAGACGCATCACCTTGAGCCGGCCGCTGCCATCGTCGGCGGCGCGCGCCACGTGCTGCGTGTCATCGGTGGAGGCGTCGTCGACCACAACGACTTCCGCCACCTCCGCCTCGCGCAAAGCCGAGGCGATGGCGACCGGTATGGTGCGCGCCGCGTTGCGGGCGGCGATGATGACGCAGACCCTTGGGGTCGTCACGGGCATGATTCACCTTTCGATTGCATGAGTGCCAGCCAATCCCCTGCCCGAGATGTCGAATGCGAAACCTGTCTCATCCGTTGCTCCGCACGGGCGCGACGGCGTCCGGCCGCTCGAAGATGCGCCGGCTGAGATCGGCGGAGGCTGCCCAGCCGGCTTCGGCCAGATAGCGCACGGGTTCGCGGCCGCAAAGCTCCCACAGCACCGTGCGCCGTTGCGGCCAGCGCAGCGACGACAGCCAAGGCGCGATCACCATGTGGACGAGGTCGGCATTGCCAATGCGCGCCAGGATGCGGGCGGCGCGATCCGAAAGCAGCGTGGCGGTGCCGCCAAGCAGAACATCGGCCGCGCGCAGGCCAAGCAGCAGGGTGTCTGCCAGGCCCTGTTCGGCGGCGTGGTCGAGCGCCATCTGCTGCTCGGCCTCGCTCAGCCGGCTGGCGGCGGCCCTGACGTCGCAGACATAGCCGGCGCAAGGCTCGCGATTGAAGAAGGCCTTGGCAACGCTGATGCAGGACAAGAGCAAGGTGTCGGGCGCCGAAATCAGGGGCATGGCGGTTCCGGCAAGCTCGATCTCGCGCTTGCGGCGCAGGAAGCCGTCGACATCGCGGGGGCTCGGCGAACCCGGCTGCTGCAGCCGATGATGGAGGTCGACCGTGGCGGCCCGCGCCCCATCGTCGCGCACCATATGCTGCTCGCCGAGGAAGCGCACCCACCAGACCGAGCGGGACTTGCCCGCGACCTCGTAGCCTGCCGAGCGGAGGGCTTCGCGAGCGGCGGAGAAACCGGCCGGCGAAACTAATATGTCGACATCGCCGGACGGCTTGATGAAATGGTCGCCGTAGAGCAGGCGCTGCTGGAGCGGCCCCTTGAGGAAGACGAACTCGATCTGCCTGCCCTGCAACACCTGATGGATGGCGATCGTGTCGCCGATGCAGGCGGCGTTCATCGACATGGTGCGGCGGCGATAGCCATCGAGCCATGCGTGCAGCTCGGGCGGCACGGTGCCGGTCGCCCCGCGCGCCAGAGCCTTGAGCACGAAGACTGCGACCTTGTTCAACCTGGCAATGTCGGCAACGTTGGCGACGGAGATTGCCGGAGCCGGTATGGCGCCGTGGTCGGCAGCGCACGCGGCCGGATTGAAGAACAGCCGCAGGCAGGCTTGCACATAGGCGACTTCGTCGGAGCAGCCGGCCGCGCGCAGCCTGTCGTAGGAAGCATCATGCACGGCCATGCCCGATGTTGTTCTCCGCAAAACCGCCCGCGGCGTTTATACCGCAACTGCGAAGAAAAGCATCGCCAAAAATCGGAACGGCCGCCCGGCGAGCTCCGAAGTCACCTCGGCCCCGCAACCGATGCGTTAGATTCGTCGCATAACTGATCACTTTTGGAGACAGTTCGGATAGCTGTTGGGGAAGCCGACAACCCGATATTTTCTGCAGCATCTTCTTCGCAGTTGCGAGATGCGCATGTGGCCAAATGAAATTACCGTAGTTAAAACATGCGCTTATTTAGTCAGCAAAGACGCAACGCTGAACTTTCCGATGGCGTCCGCCCGAAATGAAAATGCCTGCCGCTTCATCACCGACAAAGTCGAACACAACCGACAATTGATGAATACGCGGTAAATCAGGCTTGACTCATAAATGTTGCCATGCAGCAATCGCTTTGCGGCATAGCAATATGCTGGCGGCATTCTCAAGCCGCTTCCAGTCTTAGTTGGAGAGTAGAATGGAACAGAATGTTGAGAAGCAAGAGTACGAGACCCCCAGCCTGACGGTTCATGGTTCGATCGAAACGATCACGCAGGGCGGTGGTGGTACGACGTCGCTCGATGCGTCTTTCCCGGCGGGCACGCCGTTCGACCAGCTCACCTTCTCCTGAGCTTGCTGGCGCCCGGAGCTTGTCGTTGTCGGGGCCCCGGACGCCCCTTTAACGGTGAGCCGGGGGACATGTCCCCCGGCTTCCTGGCCGGGCGATCGCAGGCAACCGGTCCCGGTCCAGGTCACAAGACGCGTGGCGTTCACAGCGAGGTTTTAGGATGCACCGGAACCCATCGGACCATGACCGCGTAGTCGCAACCGGCGATGCGGTGGCCTGCGAATTCGGCGACGGACTGGCGCTGCTCCATCTCAAATCCAACATCTACTATAGCCTGAACGGCGTCGGCGCCTACATTTGGGAGCTGATCCAGGAGCCCCGATCGATCCTCGACATCAGAAGCGCCATGCTGGCGCGCTACGATGTCGATGCCGAGCGCTGCAATGCCGATGTCGAAGGCCTGCTCAAGGGGCTGATCGAAGCCGGACTTGCGAGGCTCCATCATGAGGAACTGGTTTAGGCTCCGCTCGCTCAGCGGCCCTCAGATGCTGTTTCTGGCACGCTGCCTGGCAGTGGTCGGCGCCGTGCGGCTCGGGCTGACGCTCTCCTCCTATAACCGCATCCGCAGCCTGGTGACGCGGCTGGATGCGAGGAATGACGCTGATATCGCCGATCTGCGGCGCGTCGCTTGGGGTGTTGCCGCCGCCGCCCGTTTCGTGCCTGGCGCAAGCTGCCTCACCCAGGCCCTCGCGGGACACTATCTGCTTGCTCGTCAGGGCAATGCCTCGAAGATCTGTATCGGCATCGAGCGCAACAGCGGCGCCGAACTCAACGCGCATGCGTGGCTGATCAGTGGCGACCACATCGTGCTCGGCGGCTCGATCAACGGCTTCGCCCATCTCGTCGATCACGGGCAATAGGCCATGAGCGGCATCGCCGGAATTCTGCTGAGGCAAGACGGCAAGCCCCCCGGATCAGCCGACATCCAGCAAATGCTTTCGCGCATGCGCCACCGCGCCCGCGACGGCAGCTCGTGGTGGACGGATAGGAACGCGGTGCTTGGCCATGCCTGGCTCGACACGACCGGCGAGAGCGGACCGGGCCCGCTGACGATGGCCGGTGGCAACCTCGCCATCACGGCCGATTGCCGGCTGGACAACCGCGACGAGCTCTTGGCGCGGCTCGGCATACACGACCGGTCAGTCGCCGACGCGACGCTTTTTATGGGCGCCTATCTCAGATGGGGCGAGACCTGTGCGACCTATCTGCAGGGCGATTTCGCCTTCGCGATCTGGGATGCCGAGCGCCGGGCGCTGTTCTGCGCGCGCGACCATTTCGGCATCAAGCCATTCTATTATCACGCGACCGCCAAACGCTTCGCGTTTGCCTCGGAGATTGGCCCTCTGCTGGCCCTAGATGGGGTCGGCACGCGCATCAGCGAGCATCAGATCTCCGGCTTCCTTGCCGGATTGCCCGACGATCCGCAGTCGACCCATTATGCCGCAATCTTCCGCTTGCCGGCCCGCCACACCCTTACGGTGACGGACAGTCAGGTGATCCTTCGCCCCTACTGGCAGATCGAGCCTTCGCCAAGGCCGCTGCGCTCGGACGCGGCCGAGGAATTCAGGCATCTCTTCTCCCAGTCGGTGCGGAACCGGATGCGTGACACATCGGCCGTGGGCGCGATGCTGAGCGGCGGCCTCGATTCATCCTCGATCGTCTCCGTCGCCGGCCAGCACGCGGCTGCGGAGCGCAGGCCGAAGCTGAAAACCTTTTCGCTGGTCTTCGAGACGGGCTCGGCGATGGATGAGAAGCCCTTCATCGATGTGGTGCTGGGTCAGCACCAGCTCGACAGCACGCTGATCGCTGTCGGCAACTATGCGCCCTTCGCCGAGTTCGAGCGCATCCTGGAGGAGCAGGAAGGAACGTTCCTGGCGCCCGGCCTGTCGCTGACACGCAGCATCTACCGGACCGCCGGCACCAACGGGGTAAAGGTGCTGCTCGACGGCCATGGTGGCGACGAGGTTGTTTCACATGGATATGGGCTGCTGCATGAGCTTGCCAATGAGGGCCGATGGCTGGCGCTTTGGCGCGAGCTTCACGGCGCCGCCGACACCTACGGCGTAGGCATGCTCGCCATGTATTTCCGGTTCCTGGCCATCTACGGACCCGCATGTCGGATCGCGAGATGGAGAAGCCGGATGAACCGGCTTCTTTCCCGGTTACGGCTGGAGCCCGCAGCGCCTGCACGCGGACCGGCCTGGGGCGGCCTGGTCAACGCCGAGCTTGCCAGGCGAACCGACCTGGTCGAGCGCTTCCACCGGGCCGGCTACATGCCCTCCAGCGTCAGCGCCAGCGAGGCGCTAACCCATCGCTGGGTGCTCTCGACCGGGCTGGTGCCGCATGCTTTCGAAGTGCTCGACAAGGCGGCGGCCAATTTCGGCGTCGAGCCGCGCTATCCGTTCTGGGACAAGCCGCTGGTCGAGTTCTGCCTGGCGCTGCCCGGCGAGGAAAAGCTGCATTACGGCTTCGGCCGCCTTGTGCTGCGCCGCGCCATGGAAGGCGTGCTGCCGCCGGCAGTGCAGTGGCGGCGGGACAAGATCGATTTCACCGCCATCCTGGTCAAAGGCATGCTCCGCAACCATCGCGACCTCATGGACAAGATGCTGGTGTCGGAAGGCGACCGCATCGCGCCCTATGTCGATCTGGGCGAGGTCAACGCCGCCTATGCGAGGCTGCTCAACAAGCCTGACGAAGCCGCGCTGCTCGACGTCCAATATGTCTGGCGCTCGATCTCGCTGTCGCTCTGGCTGCGGCAGGTCCAGCCGACGGGGAGCCTCGCATGAATGTTTCAATCGCTCCCCTCGCCACCCGGCCGGAACCCGATATCGGCGCCGAAGGCCGGAGCGGGCGCGTTCGCCGCTTCTACAAGGCCTATGGTCTGACGATCAGTTCGGAGGTGGCGCTGCCGGAGCTGCAACCGGCGATGCCCGCGGAGCCCGACATCGTGATCGCAGTCGGGCCGATCGACTTTCCCAGACCCGCGGCGGAGGGAGGAACCGCCTTTCGTTTCGAACCGACGCGCCAGTATCTCTCCTGGCAAGCCGTCGGCACCTTCCTGATCAGCGATGCTTCCAGGATCGATGTCGATCCGGAGCCGGACATCGACGATCCGCTGCTCGCCTTCCCGCTTCTGGGACCTGTGCTGGCACTGCTTCTGCATCAGCGCGGCCTGCTCATCCTCCATGCCAGCGCGACCGCCGTGGGCGGCCAAAGCGTGATCTTCATGGGCGACAAGGGTGCCGGCAAGTCGACCACCGCGGGCGCGATGATCCGCGCCGGTCACCTTCTGCTTACCGACGATGTGGTCGCGCTGGACCTGTCCAACTCCTCCCGGCCGTTGATCCTGCCCGGTTTCCCGCAGCTCAAGCTCGCAACGGATGCCACCGACGCCATCAGAATTGAACAAGCGGAAGTGCGCCCTCAGGTTCATCCGCAAATCGAAAAGGCGCAGCATCGCCTGTGCGAAGGATTCTCCGGTGGAGCCGTGCCGGCGGCCCGAACCTACGTGCTGGAGCGCGGCGAGCGGGCGGCTATCGCGCCGCTGCCGGGTGCCGCCGCCCTGCCGGCGATCATCAAATTCTCCTATGTCACCCGGTTCGGCCGGCAGGCGCTGGTGGGCGATCGCGCGTCCACGCATCTCAGTCAATGCGCGCAGCTTGCCGCCGGGATCGGCGTCCGCCGTCTCGAAGTGCCGGACGGCCTGGAGCGGATCGATGAAGCCGTTGCCCTGGTCGAGCGCGATCTGGCAACCGGCGCGCAGGCGAGGTGAGCAGAGGCATGGCCTGGTCCACAAAACTTCGCCTGCCGCTTTTGCGGGACGTCGCCGGCTTCGGCGGCGTGATGGCGCAAATCGGCGGACGGCGCACAGTCACGGCGCTGGCCTTCCTGATTCTGGGAAGCCTGACCGAAGGCCTCTCGATCCTGTTGCTCATCCCGCTCCTGCATCTGATCGGCAATGCCGACCAGGATTTTGCCGTGCGGGTGCCGGGCGCGCTTCGCTGGCTTGCGCCCGGCGGAACGCTGTCGCTGGCCACGGTGCTCTGCCTGCTCGTCGGACTGGTGGCGCTGCAAGCAATGTTCAACCGCTTCAAATCGCTCTACATGGCGCGGCTGCTCTACGACTTCGTCAACCGCGTGCGCATGAACCTGTTCGAGAGCATCGGCAAGGCGCGCTGGGGCGTCTTCACCCGCATGCGCAGCTCCGATCTCGACCATGCGCTGACCGGCGATATCGACCGGGTGCAGGCTGCCGCCTTCTCGCTGCTGATGCTCGCCCAGACGACGCTCCTGCTCGCAGGCTATCTCGCGGTCTCGCTGTTCATCTCGCCGGTGATGACATACTTCGCCATCCTCATCGGCGTGCTTTTGTTCATCGCGCTGCAGCCATTCCGGGCGCGCGCCACCGCATACGGTCGCGTGCTGACCAGCCGCCGCCAGGAGCAGTACCGCACGGTCTCGGAGTTCCTGGGCGGTATCAAGGTGGCCAAGAGCCTGAATGTCGAGGCCAGCTATTTCGCGCAGCTCCGCGCGACGCTGGAGACGATGAAGGCCGACAACATCGCCTATGTCCGCAACAGCACGATCGGCACCGCGCTGTTCCAGGTGGCGAGCGTGATCGGGCTCAGCCTGTTCATCTATATCGCGCTGGTGCGCTTCCATCTGTCGCTCGCCGAGATCGTCGTGCTGCTTCTGGTCTTCATGCGGGTCGCGCCCCGCTTCATGGAGATGCAGACGCAGGCGCAGCAGGTGCTGATCAACCTGCCGGCCTATGGCGCCATGCAGGCCCTGCAGGCGCGCTTCGACGCCGAGCGCGAGATGGAGCCGGGCGATGGCGGGCAGGACGGCGGGCTGTCGCTCAAAACCGGCCTCGACATCCGCGACTTGTCCTTCGCCTATGGCAACAACAGCGATGGACGGCCGGTGGTCAGCAGCATCACCTTCGGGCTTCCCGCCGGCAAGGTGACGGCGCTGATCGGCCCGTCCGGCTCGGGCAAGAGCACGATAGCCGACATGCTGCTTGGGCTGCTCGAGCCGACCGAAGGCAGGATCCTGGCCGACGGCGTCGAGATCACCACCAAGAACCGCAGGGCTTGGCGCGATCAGGTGGCCTATGTGCCGCAGGATGTGTTCCTGCTGCACGATACCGTTGCCGCCAATCTGCGCCTTGCCGCGCCCCAGGCCGGCGATGAGGAGCTTTGGGCGGCGCTCAAGAAGGCGAATGCGGCCGATTTCGTCGAGCGGCTCGACCTCAGGCTGGAAACGGTGGTGGGCGACCGCGGCGTCCGGCTCTCGGGCGGCGAACGCCAGCGCGTCGCGCTGGCGCGGGCGCTGCTGCGCAAGCCCTCGCTGCTCATCCTCGACGAGGCGACGAGCGCGCTCGACTGGCAGAATCAGTCGCTGGTCGCCCAATCGATCGACGTGCTGCGGGGAGAGATGACCATCCTCACCATCGCGCACCGGCCGTCGATGATCGCTTTCGCCGACTGGGTCGTGGCCCTCGAAAACGGCCGCGTCGTCGAGGTCGGGCAATATCGGCAACTGAAAGCAAGGTCCGGCAGCCGGCTGGCCAGGATGCTGTCCGGCGAACGAGCCGAACGGGAAACTGCAACACCGGCCGACGGTGCGCCGCTCCCGGCGCCGGCTGAACGGTCAGCGGAGGCTGCCGCGCCTGGCGGTTAGCTTTTCGCCTTCGGCCACCTTGATGCCGCGGTCGGCCTCGCGGATCTTGTCGGCGGGCGTCGGCGTGCTTCTTGCAATCATGGCAAAGACCAGAAGGAAATAACCTACCTGGATGATGACGGCGCAAATGACGGCACGCATGAGAATGGTGCCAAGCGATGCGCCGTCGACATAAGACCAGCCGGCAACGATCGAGAGCGCGAAGATCATCCCGACGATGAATTTTGGCAAAGACATGCTCGTCGGTCCTTCATCCGACACGAGCACGCAAAGGCTGCGACTTACCCACCCGCGTAACTCCCCGTTTCGCCAAAGAGTTATTTCTGGCTGCCCAATTCGGCCGGTTGCTTACCGGCCTTTCCGACCCATCCAGACTATGACAGAAACAGTTTGCGACTCTATTAAGGCGAGACCTTTGCGGCAATGCCGATCGCAGGTGATATCCAATGAATTTGCGGGATCGACTCTGCCATGCTGCGACGCACACTGCAGCATCGCCACCTATTCACGACGGCCAAATCCCCGATAGTAGAACCCAAAATATTAATTAGTATTTTACGCGAACAACTTACCGAGGCGAGTGATTCTGACCGATTGCAACCGCCGTTTGTCTGCAGCAAAGAATGCTCTGCCCAAAAACAGCCCAAAAGCTGCACTACATTTCCCGAAATTCCCATCACCTTGTCATAAACATGCCACAAAGGCCAAAATTTGGGCACGGTAGGTTTATTATTTGGTCAATTCATGACGCGAACATTTCATGCGAATGGGAAATTGTGTGTTGCGCTGCAGCATTTTTTTGGTATCGTGCCATAAACCATTCGTTCAACGTATGGAGCTTCTGCATGAGGGACGTCGCCAAGTCGGTTAATGCGGGTTTTTCGCAGGCCGGCGTTGATTTTCCACCCCCCATCGGCGGTCTGCTCAAACGCAGTTTCGATATCGTCGGTTCCCTGGCTGGCTTGGTTCTGCTCAGCCCGCTCTTCCTGATGGTCGCCCTGCTGGTCAAGCTTTCCGACGGCGGTTCGATCTTCTATGGCCACAAGCGAATCGGTCGCGGTGGAAGGATATTCGCCTGCCTCAAATTCCGCACCATGGTTCAGGACGGCGAGCGGGTGCTGGCCGCGCACCTCGCCGCCAATCCGGACGCCGCGGCCGAATGGGCCGCGACGCGTAAGCTGAAGAACGATCCGCGTGTGACGCGGGTCGGCGCTGTTCTGCGCAAGCTCAGCCTCGACGAGCTGCCGCAGATCATCAACATCCTGCAGGGCGACATGAGCCTCGTCGGACCGCGCCCGGTCGTGCGCGACGAGCTCGAGATCTACGGCAGCGCCGCCGTCTATTATCTGAAGTCGCGCCCCGGTCTCACCGGGCTGTGGCAGGTGAGCGGTCGCAACGACGTGTCCTACGACACGCGCGTCGCCTTCGATCGCCACTATGTCGAGAACTGGTCGATGGTCGAGGACATTCGCATCATCGTCAAAACCGTGCCTGCCGTGTGGATGTCGCGCGGCAGCTATTGACCGCCATGCCTGGCCCGCCGAACCCCAGGGCAGGCATCCGGCAGTGATCTCATCGGGCGGATGGGGCCAAAGCGGATCGGAAACGTTCATTGAAAAAGCACCCCTTCGGACTCTTTTCCAAGGCGCCCAGCCGGTTTGCGGCCGTGGCGCTTGCCCTGTCTCTAGCAGCCCCGACCACGGCGATGGCCGAAGACTATCGTCTCGGGCCGCAAGACAAGCTCAACATTCGCGTCGCCGAATGGCAGACGGTCGACGGCACGTTCCGCGACTGGTCGGCAATCAACGGTGACTATTCGGTCGGCCCGGCCGGCACGCTCTCGGTGCCGTTTGTCGGCGAGATGCAGGCGGCTGGCAAGACGACGTCGGAGGTCGCAGCGGCAATCGGGCTTGCCCTGCAGCGCAAGCTGGCGCTGCCCGACAAGCCTGAAGCCTCCGTCGAAATGGCGCAGTTCCGGCCATTCTACATTTCGGGCGAAGTTCAGAATCCCGGCCAGTTTCCTTATGTGCCCGACCTCACCGTGCTGAAGGCGGTGAGCATCGCGGGCGGTATCCGGCGCGGCGCCGACTTCGGTCCTCAACTCGGCAAGGACCTGATCACCGCCAAGGGCAATTTCGATATCTACGACGACCAGCGGGTGCGGCTGCTCGTCAAGCGCGCCCGCATCGATGCGGACCTCGCCGGCAAGGCGAGCTTCGACGTTCCGAAGGAGGTCGAGGGCGATCCGAGACTGCAGGCCATCGTTGCCGACGAAATGCAGATCCTGCAGTCCGACCAGAAAGCGCTGAAGCTAAAGCTGGATGCGCTGGATGACCTGAAAGGGGTTCTGCAGGGCGAGATCGAATCGCTGCAGAAGAAGATCGTCAACCAGCAGCAGCAGGTCGATCTGGCGCAGCAGCAACTCGCCAGCATCGGTCCGCTGGCGCAGAAGGGTCTGATCGCCAACGCCCGACTGTTCGACTCGAAACAGTCGGTGGCCGACCTGCAGGGCAAGATCCTCGATTATGAAACGGCCATCCTCACAGCCAAACAGTCGATCAGCAAGGCGACCCAGGACGCCATCGATGCCCGCAATAAGCTGAGCTCGAGCCTCGCCGCCGATCGGCAGCAGACCGAAGCCGACCTGAACGAGGCATCGTTGAGAGTGGGCATGCAGAAGGGACTGATCGCCCAGGCGTCGGATCCCGCCACGGCAGCTGCGATCACAACCGGCCAACAACCGAACCTCCTCTACTCGCTGGTGCGCGTCGTCGACGGCAAAACGAGCGAGGTCGACGCCAAGGACGACACGCCGGTGCTGCCAGGCGACGTGATCAAGGTGAAGCTGGCGCCGACGGCCGGCCCGCCGATGGCCAGCCAGTAGAATTCCACGCGCCGGGCCACGTCATGGCGGCCCGCGCGACGGAGGCGGGAGGAACAAGCTCGTTCGCGCCAAGGTGCGGGCGGGCGATCTGTTTGAACCGCTTGAAGGCATCAAATGAAAGCCGTCGCTCCGCGTCACGTCTACCTCAACCTCGACGCCATCCGCGGCGTGGCGGCGATCAGCGTGATGCTCTATCACTTCTCGCCCTTCCTTGCCGACGGCAAGGTGCTGCCGTCGAGCTATCTCGCGGTCGACCTGTTCTTCCTGCTCAGCGGCTTCGTCATCGCCCACGCCTACGACCGCAAGATCGAGAACGGCATGGGCTTCGGCAGCTTCCTGGCCGTCCGCCTGATACGCCTCTATCCGCTCTACCTCGCCGGCACGCTGCTCGGCTGCTTCTACCTGCTGATCAAGAACAGGCTGATGCCAGCGGAACACACGCCGATGGCCGAGATCGGCACGCTGCTGACGACGGGCATGTTCTTCATCCCGCTGGTCGGCGATGCCTACCACACCATCTTTCCGCTCAACCCCGCCTCGTGGTCGCTGTTCTTCGAGCTGATCGTCAACATCGCCTATGTCGCCGTCTTCTTCCTCCTGTCGCGGCGCGTGCTGACGGTGCTGGTCGCGGTCAGCCTCGTGCTGCTGGTCGTCGCCTCGGTGATCGCCGGCACGCTCGACTTCGGCATGACCGGCAAGACCATCATTAGCGGCCTGCCGCGCGTATCGTTCTCCTTCTTCCTGGGCGTGCTGCTGTGCCGGTCGATGGCGCGCTACCAGGGCAGCCTCGGCCTCCTGCGACGCGGCTTTTGGGTCGAGGCCGCGATCCTCTTCACGCTGGTCGTCTTCGCTATCGCGCCCGCGAATGCCGGCGGGCGCGTAGCCTACGATCTCGCCTCCGTCGCCATCGTCTTCCCGATCATGGTGGTGACCGGCGCCGTGGCGCCGACCGCTCCGTCGCTGGCAGGCTTCTACGGCTGGCTGGGGCGGATTTCCTATCCGATCTACATCATCCACACGCCGATGCTGATGATCATCGCCGGCGCCGGCAAGGCCGTATCGGTCGACCCGTTCGCGCACCATCCCTGGTTCGGCGTCGTGATGGCCGTCGCGGTCATCGTCATCGCCGACATCGCCACGCGCATCTACGACGAGCCCTTGCGCCGCTTCCTGCAGCGGCAAATGCAACGCTCACGCGCGGTAGCCTAGAGCGGTCCACCGTTTCACGGAACCGCAGAACCGCTCTATCTCTCTTGTTTTGACGCAATTCCGGACGGAAAACCGTTTCACGCTTTTCCTGGAATGCTCCAGGACCTTCTCCGCGATTCCAGCGGCAACCTGCTCAACATTCCTGCAATAGCCCCGGCCGATCAGATCGGAGCCGGCATGCGGCCGTTCGCAGGCTTCTGATCCGCCACCGGAACGGTGACCCGCCGCCGCCGGGCAACCGGCATCGGGCTCAGCTTGAACAGGCCATAATAGACGATGAAGGAGGCCATGAAATAGGGGCCGAGTGTCTCGACCTCGAAGAAGGAGCGGATCAGCATCAGCCCGACCGCGCCGGCAAGCACAACCGAATCGGCCTTCCAGGCGCCGAACACCACCTTCGAGATATGGCCGTAGAAGGCGCGCAGGATGATCAGCGCCAGCATGGTGACGCCGACGAAGCCGGTCTCGACCAAGGTCTCGATATAAGTGTTGTGGAAATGGAAGCCGGTGCGGGTCGTGATGTAGAACTCCGCCCACAAGCGTTCCGGGTCGGCGAAGCCCTGCACCCAGTAGGCGGCATAGCCGTAGCCAAGCAGCAGATGTTGCTGCGCCGCCTCCCAACCCTGCTGCCAGAGATAGGTACGGCCAGTCAGCGTCGAATCCTTGCCGAAGATGCCGAGCACGACGTCCAGCAGGCCAAGGTTCAGCGCAGCCACCACGCTGGCCACCAGCGCGCCGCCGCCGACAATGAACAGCACGCGGCGATAGCGGCGCGACAGGACCTTGCTCATGGTTAGCAGCGCCACGATGCCGAGCACGGCCGGCAGCGAGGCGACGGAGGTCGCCGAGTGGGCGATCGCCAGCATATATGCCGACAAGAGGATGATCGGTGCGGTCCAGAAGAAGCTCAGCCAGTTGCGCCGGTAGAACCCCAGGAAGATGAGGGAGAAGAAGATGCCGAGCGAGGAGAAGAAACCGACCTGGTTCTTGGAGGAGAAAGCGCCGACGAAATTGACGGTGCCGTCGATTATGTCCAACGCGTAAGCGTTGACTTTCAGTGAATAGAGCAGGACGAGGAAGATGCCAATCAGCGAGCCCAGCACCAGCGTTCGGACGCTGATGGTGCGCGCGGCGACATAAGCGCAGACGATATGCGAGGAATATTGCACCGCCGCCCGCGCGCTGATGCCGGCAGCCTGCGACCAGAACACCGAAAAGCAGACATAGGCGGCGAAGAGCAACGGCAGCCAGGCGCTCGACAATTTCCAGGTGAAGCGCCGATAGTCGACAAAGAGCAGCGGCAGCCAGACCGCGTAGTAGGCGAGGATCAGGATCTGGCCGAAATTGCTGGAATAGGCAAAGGCAATGACGGAAACCATGACGGCAAAGGCGCCATAGGCCTTGTTGCCTTCCGGATCGAGCAGAATGGATTTCGGAATCTTCATGCCGGATTTTTGTCCGTTAAGCCCTGGAGCGGTTCAGCGTCCGGTAGAATTGCCAAACGCCGGCGCAAGCCAATGTTCGGCCCGGCCGGAACTCATTGTGCACTGCAGCATAACCTATCGCTCCAGCGCCGGCGGCTCAACCCAAAATGTTGCCGCGGGCAAAAGAGACGGCCATCGGAGGCTTATCGCACTGCGAAAAGGCCGGAATGGGGCGGCGGCGTTAAAGCAGTTCAGCGTTGGCAGAACCAGAACAAGCAGCGCATCCCGCCGAGCCGCCGGGCCCCGAGCGTCAGGCGATGTGCCGTCTTACGCTCCCGTCGAAACGGGAAGGACAGTCCACTTTGCCCGGGTCAGTCGTGCAATTGCCTGGAAATCGGCGGACCGACCGAAAAGTCGGAGAAGGTCACCTCAAAACCTTCGCGCTGCGGCGAGCAGCATATCACCCCGACATCGACGCTCCGCGAGACCGGGAAATAGGCCAGTCGTACCGGCTTCCAGTGGCCATCCGCGGCATCCAGATACTGGATGCGGAGCGCCTCGGCGTGACGGGTCAGGCGGATGCGGACGCCGTTCGGGTCCGCGGAAATGCCGACCAGCGACCAGTCGGACCTGTCGTTGGTAACGACGACGGAGAAATAAGCGAGGCCGTCCGTATATTCGATGCCGGCTTTGATCCAGTGCGTTTCGCTCAGCCGCAGCATCAGCCCGGCCTGATCGTAAAGCACCCTGTAGTCGCCCTTGACCGTGACCTCGGCACTGAAGTCGCCCGCGACCGGCCGATAGAGGAAGTGGCCGTTGTCGCGCCGGAAACCGTAGAAGGTCTCGCGCCAGAAGTCGGTCTCCTTGCCGGTGCGGACATGGAGCGTCCCGTCGCCGAACGCGTGGTGCGGCGGCGGGTTGAGCCAGGCCATTCCGGCGAAGTCCGACATCGTTGTGCCAGCCAGTTAGCCAGCGAATGTATAGGCCGTCTTCACCGTGGTGTAGAACTCCATGGCGTAGCGGCCCTGCTCGCGCGGGCCATAGCTCGAGCCCTTGCGGCCGCCGAACGGCACATGGAAATCGACGCCGGCCGTCGGCAGGTTGACCATCACCATGCCGGCTTCGGAATTGCGCTTGAAATGCGTCGCGTGCTTGAGGCTCGTCGTGCAGATGCCGGAGGTCAGGCCGAACGGTGTGTCGTTGGCGACTGCCAGCGCCTCGTCATAGTCCTTAACGCGGATGACGTTGGCGACAGGGCCAAAAATCTCCTCGCGCGAGATGCGCATGGCGTTGGTGGCGCCGAGGAACAGCGCCGGCCTCAGATAGAATCCGGGCGTCTCGCGCTCCAGCCGCTCGCCGCCGAAGGCGAGCTCGGCGCCTTCCTGGCGGCCGATGGCGATATAATCCTCATCCTGCTTCAGCTGCGTCTGGTCGACGACCGGACCGATCTGCGTCTTGGCACCCAGCGCGTCGCCGATGACGAGCTTGTCCAGGCGCTCCTTCATGGCATCGACGAAGCGGTCGTGGATACCTTCGGTGACGATCAGGCGCGAGGACGCCGTGCAGCGCTGACCGGTCGAGAAATAGGCGCCGTTGATGGCGCAGTCGACAGCAACGGCCAGGTCCGCGTCATCGAGCACGACGAGGGGGTTCTTGCCGCCCATCTCAAGCTGAAACTTGCGCATATGCTCCACACTTGCTGCGGCGACGCGCTTTCCCGTGCCGACCGAGCCGGTGAAGGAGATGGCGTTGACGTCGGGGCTGTCGAGCATGGCCTGGCCGACGATCGATCCCTTGCCCATGACCAGGTTGAGCACGCCTTTCGGCAATCCGGCGCGATGCAGGATGTCCACGATGGTCCAGGCGCTTTCGGGGACCAGCTCCGCCGGCTTGAAGACGATGGTGTTGCCGTAGGCGAGCGCAGGCGCAATCTTCCAGGCGGGGATGGCGATCGGGAAATTCCATGGCGTGATGATGCCGACGACGCCGACCCCTTCGCGGGTCATCTCGACGCCGACACCCGGCCGCACACTCGGCACC